>DCHI01000053.1 GCA_002314795.1 Bacteroidales bacterium UBA1756
AAAATCAATATGCGAAACTTGAATAGAATAATTGAAATTTACTTGATAAATGTTTTCACCCAGCCGTATCTTTCTTTCGGAGTCTGTTTGCACCAGGCGACGCAAGCTGTGCCGTTGATGATGATGTATAAAATGTATAAGGTAAGAGTAACGTAGTTTTCAATACATATCATTTGAACAATCCCAAAAATTGAAAATGCAATCCAGTAGAACCACGCGTCGGTATGCTTGCGAATCATAAGGAAGTTGGCTTCCGTACTGGCAGCTACAACACAGGCACTCATAATGGTTGCCAATGTAATCTCGTCTTGAAGAACCAATAAGTCTAGTACAATGATGTCAATGAAGATAAAAAGACCGATGAAAAGGCCTTTCACTCCCATAAATGAGGGGATTGCGTATTTTGAATCGTGACTGTTCCCTTTGCTCGCAGATATCCATTTTACCAGAGTTAATAGTTGACACGGGATAAATACCGCACAGTAAAGAATGGTTTGGTCTTTGAATCCTTCTACGAAAAATTGGATGGCTAATAGAATGGACATACTGACTCCGAGAACGAAACCGAAGTAGTTGTTTGGGTTCTTCACGGTCAGTACGTATGCAGAACCGATGATTCCCGCCGCCATTTCCAATGGAAGGTACGGGTTTATTAAGCTTCCTTCTTCGTTGATTACTAAACCGAGGAAATAGAGTAGTGCCACCACTCCTACGAAAATACCAGTGGCAATTAATACGTTAATTCCTGCTTCTTTCAGCAGTTGTCCGATACTTTGTTTCATTATTTTAAGTAAGTTTATGGTTGAGTTATTGTATGAAATCAAATTTCTTGACATCAAACAGACCTTTGTCTGTAATTTTGATCTCTGGGATGACAACTAATTGCATAAAGGCAAGTGCCACAATAGGAGAGGAGAGGGGACATTTGAGTCTCCTCAGGTGCTCCATCAGAGCTCTTTGTCCGGCGGCCACGTGTTCGCAAGTGTCATTGGCCATTAAGCCGCCAATTGGAAACGCCAGTTCTGTCGTCTTTTTCTCGTCTGTTACAACAATGCCCCCTTTTATTGTTATCAATTCCTGGATGGCTTTAAGTATCATTTTATCGTCACTTCCGGTGGCTATAATGTGGTGACTATCGTGCGCGATGGTCTGTGCAATGGCCCCTTCGTGAAGGTCAAATCCTTTGATGTATCCGATTCCAATGTTCGGCTTTCCTTCTTGATAACGATTGATGACAACTACCTTCTGCACTTTATTGAAATCTTTCTTATTGAAGATGCGGTGTATGGTTATCAATTCTCCATCAACGACTTGAATAACGTTTAGCTCTTCTTTTTCCGAAAGATTGTCAGCAATATCTTCTAAGCTAATTTCTTTTAATTTGAAATTGTTAAGATGTTTGGACGCTTTTTCGTAAGGGAGATTGAATACGTTTTCTCCGTTGACGTAGGTCGCTTTTGGCTCGAATTCGGTTAGCGAGTCGCAAATGATGAAGTCAGCTGCATCGCCCACTTGCAATAGTCCCATTGGAATTTTGTAATGCTGTACGGGGTTGTATGTGGCAATTTGTAGAACGTCGAATAGGTCGTGGCCTTCTTTAACTGCACGACTGACAATTTTGTTGATGTGCCCGTGTTGAAGGTCCATCGCCTTCATATCGTCGGTGCAAAACATCAGGTTGTCTGCATAACAGGTAATCAGTGAATGCAGTGCATTGAAATTGCGTGCCGTACTTCCCTCGCGGATAAGTACTTTCATTCCCAATTCGATTTTTTCACGGCCTTCGTCATAGTTGCTGGCTTCGTGGTCAGTGGTTATTCCGGCAGCAACATATTTTTGCAGGTCCGTTCCTCCAACCATAGGAATGTGTCCGTCAACCGGCTTGCCAACCTTGTGGGCGGCTTCAACTTTGGCTAAACATTCGCTGTCGTGGTTGATGATGCCGGGAAAGTCCATCATTTCTGCTAACGCATACGTGCGAGGATCATCCAATAACTCCGCGACATCCTTGGAATCGAGGATGGCGCCAGCGGTACAAAAGGGTGTGGCCGGTACGCAGGACGGGACGGCAAAGCAGATTTTCATAGGTGACTTATCCGCTTCTTCCATCATAAATTGAATTCCCTCACGCCCACAGACGTTCGCTATTTCGTGCGGGTCAGTGACAATAGCGATAGTCCCCTGCTTCAAGGCAATGCGGGCAAACTCGCGCGGCGGAAGCATAGAACTTTCAATGTGATTGTGTGAATCTACAAATCCGGGAAGAATGTATGATTGTGTGTCTGTTTCGTGACGGTTGATGGCAGTAATCTTGCCATTCTCTATTTCTAATGAACCTGAATAAATTTCTTTAGCGATAATGTCAACAATTTGTCCTTCTACTCTCATAGTTTCGTTAGTGTATATTCGTTAGTGTATATAAATTTGCAAATTTACGAATTTTTCTGTTATCCTTATGAAAGATTTTTCTGTTTATTTTTTATGAAAAATCATTGATTTATAATAATTTAGACTACTTTTGCTGCTTCTTTTTTTTTAAGAATAATCAGGATAAAGCCATTTTTGTCATTCTCATTTCTTCCATCTATAAAATAATAATAAGTTTTTGATGTCAGGTATCTATATCCATTTCCCCTTTTGCAAACAAAAGTGTGTCTATTGCAATTTCTATTCCATCGCCTCCTTCAAAGATAAGGATGCCTATTTGACGGCTCTTGCTAAAGAAATAGCGTTGACTTCATCTTTTCTGCCTTCTAATAATATTGATACACTCTATTTTGGAGGCGGAACTCCGTCGCTATTTTCACCCTCAGAATTGGAAACGGTGGTCAAGGAATTACAGAAATACTACCTTTTTTCAAAGGATCTTGAATTTACGTTGGAGGCGAATCCGGAACAACTCTCTTCCGATTACCTTCGTGGCCTGAAGAGCATAGGTGTCAACCGTCTCAGTATCGGTGTGCAATCCTTTGATGATGAGATACTGAAGTTGCTGAACCGTAGGCACGATGCGGCTACGGCACAAAAGGCCGTGCGTGATGCACAGACTGTGGGTTTTGATAATGTGTCGATAGATTTGATTTACGACATCGCCTTTCGGACGGAAGCGATGTGGCGCACGGATTTGCAGACGGCACTGTCTCTTCCCGTTTGTCACCTTTCCGCCTACTCGCTGACAGTGGAGGAAAATACGCTGCTTGCCCGCCAGATTTCTCAAGGAAAGCATTTCGTTCCGGAAGAAAGTGACACGGAACGGGATTATGCCATTTTAATTGAGGAGACTGCTATGTCTGGCTTTGAACAGTACGAAATTTCCAATTTTGCCAAGAATGGAAGAATATCAAGGCATAATTTTTCTTATTGGACCCATACGCCCTATCTTGGACTTGGCCCCGCCGCTCATTCTTTTTGTGATAATGTGCGTCATTGGAACGTTGCAAATTTGCGACAGTATATCGATGGAATAGCGCAAGGTACTCCATTTGTTGAGAAGGAAATTTTAGACAAGAATGCTCAGTATGATGAATTTGTTCTTTTGCATTTGCGTACTTGTTTTGGGGTGGATTTGAACGAAGTGCTTTCGCGTTTTGGGGACCGTTACGTTTCTCATTTAGAAAAACAACTTACGAATGTTAATCCCGCACATTATCAAAGAGATGGTAATGTATTGAAACTCACTTACGCGGGTCGCCTCTTTGCCGATGCGGTGGCAATGGAGTTGTTCGTTTGAACACATAAAGTAAGAGCCACGACGATTCGCGGCTCTTATCATTTTTTTAATTTTATCTTTTTAGGAAATTAAAATTTCACGCCGACGGTTGCCAAGAAGCGATGGGAGTTGGTAGTCACTGTGGTCGGTTCAAGGGCTTCGTCTTGGTAGAACCAGAAGTTCTGTCCGTAGTGGCGATACTGGTAAGCGAAATCACAGAAGAAGACTTTCCCTCTGAAACCGATACCTCCGGACGCGGTGTGTGCCCCAGCATTGTTGGTGTTGTCTTTGTACGGGGATGTGTTATAACCATAGCCGACTCGGATAAGGAAGTTGTCCGTGACGGTCAGTTCAGCTCCGACGCGAACACCGTGTGAAGCTCCGTAATTCTTTGAAGTAGCAAGATTTTCATCCTTGAAATTATACCGATAATAGATATTGTCGGAGGACTGGAGCGTTGCCATCGAATAGTCAGTGAATTCGTATTCGGCACTGATGAAAGCACGTTTGGCAATGATGAAACCAACACTTCCAATTGCTCTCAGCGGTGTGCTCAATTTGTATTTTGAAACGTTGTCGTAAGCATAGTCATAACTCCCGTCATCCGAGAATTTGGTAATGAATTGTCTGTCAAACGATTCTCTCAGATTGCCGTAATAGGTGGGCGTGTGGAACGCGGCACCGAGGCGAAGGAATGAGGTCGGTTGATAAATGAGACCTATTTTGGCATTGACACCGACACCGGTAGTCCGCATCTTATCATAGACCGTCACTTTTTCAAAATTGCTGACAACATCATTCTTGTCATCTTCCAAATATTCGCTTTCGCAACTGTAATTCAGGAACGGAACACCTACGGTAAGTCCAATGAACAGATGGTCGTTGTAGTTTCCTCCCAAGGTGAAAGACATTTCATCAATACCTCCGGACGTCTTGCAATAGTAATTCTGGTAGAGACTGTTTCCTGCCAAATATTCTCTGTACTTGGAAGTCTCTCCCGGCATCGTATCAATGAGCCACGTGTTCCAAGCACACAACGCATCGCCTTCAATGTTTTTGTAACTTGTTCCGTTGGCCACATTCACCAAAGCAGTAGAGATGGAAGAACCATTTCCCATACCCATAGCGTTCGTAATGCTGTTGAAATCGTTGATTCGGTTGTATCCGAATCCGAATTGAATCCGGCGCCACTTTGAGCTCGGCTGTGTTTCATCTTTGTTAAAGTCGCAAGAAAGCACGCTTCCGAAGTTGCTCAAACTGTATCGTACCCGATTCGACGTAGTGGATTCACCGCGGTAGTCAGCGGTGGTTTTAAAGGCAGTGACGACAAGCGGGGTGAAAGAAATCTCCGTCTTTTTATAGAGACCGATGCCAGCGGGATTCGTGCTAATGGTGGAGTAGTCTCCTCCGATGGCACTGAATGCGCCTCCTGCACCGACAAAACGCGCCGTTCCTTCCCAGTTGGATTGCGAAAAAAGAAATGCGTCCACATCATTTTGTGCGAACACGTTGATAGCCATAGCCATCAGCACTGAAACAGAAAGCAATAATCTTTTCATATTGATAAAGTATTGGTTGTCTTCTTGAGCATACCATTATTGGATATGCTGTTTTTTCGTCACTGTTTCGTGGTGAAGGATTTGTGCTCGGTCGGGCTGCTCAACAAGAGAGGCGGCAACAATTTCCATCCAAAGTCCTTCCTCACTGAATTCAAAATTGTCTATCAAAGTCTTTGCCGTGAAGGCTTCCGTGTCGGAGTCGTTCAGGGAACAAGTTTCAAAGGCGCGTTGGACATCCTTTAAATGATCATAGTTTAAAAGTTGAATGCTGACTTTTTTTGAATCAACAAAGAAGTTGATGGTGAAAGTTGCGTCCTGGTCGTCACTGTAACGTTCCATTAAAGAGAGAAGGTTGTTCGTGGCCGAGGAAATCGTCCCGAAGTCGTTTTCAATATGGAACTGGTCGCAAATGTCCTCCACAGTTTGGAGAATTTTCGTTTGTGCATTTTGAAGGGTCAATCCCTTGAGTTCAACATTATACATACTTTATAAAATTGGCGTTGTGTTATTGTTTTCGTTTTTTATCGGATTGGTTTTAGTCTTCAATATTGTAGAAATATTGGTTGACTTTTTCTTTGTAATAATAATTGAGGTTCGGTGGAACCGACTGAAGCATTTCCGTTTGTTGCTGTGTGCGCTTGTCCATATTCCACTCCTTGGGCGGATTAGGATTCCGAATGTCGCGGCCTTGCGTGCTTTCGCGTTTGTCGTCTTGCTCACGCTGTTGCTGTGCCCGTTCGCTTTCCAACATACGGGTTTCAATTTTCTTCTGTCGGTTAATGGTTTCCGAACTGATGATTCTGTTGACCAAATCCTTCTCCGTCTGTTCCATATCTTTAATCATCTGTTCTACGGATTTGTCACCGACTCCGTTCTTGGATTTCAAGTCGTTTTGATAATCCTGCATCATTTTGCGGATGGCCTCCTGTTGTGCGGCCATTCGAGCTAACTGTTCGCTAATAGACTGTCCGCCAGGTTTTTGCCCCTGTTGCTGTTTTCCTTGTTCCATCGAACGTTTCAGCGCTTCCATCTGACGATTCAGTTGCTGTTGGAGTTCACGGGCCGTTTTGGTCTTCCCTTTTCCTCCCGGCTTGTTGCACGAACCGTTGCCACTTTTTTTGTTCTTGCAGTTTTTACATTCACTCTTTTTCTGCTGCATCTCCTTCATCGATTCGGCAAGCATCAGTGAGAGATTGTTGATACTCGTCATCGCAAACTGTTGGTCGCTGAGCGCGTTTTTCAATTTTCTGTCCTTGATGTTGTTGATAGCGGAAGCGGCGTAGTTTTCAATTTTCGTCACCTCCGTCTGAATGAAGGGCTTGACAGCGGTCTGACGTCGGGCGAGTGCGTTCAAAGAGTCGGAAATCATTTTCATATTCTCCCCGATAGTGTGCTGTGCCCGTTGTACGTCCGTGAGGCGGGGCGAAGTAGTGCTTAACGGACGCAACGTATTCATCGTTGTCTCTTGATTGAAAGAAATTTGTACTAAGTTGTCCAAGATTTGCCGGAGGGTTTCAATGTCTTCTGAAAGGTTTTCTTCTTCGTTTTCCAACTGGTTCATCTCCATTTGGTCCGCCATTTCCTCCATCTTTTCACCAGCATCTTTTTGACTTTCAGAGGCCTTTCCTCGATTGTTCTTGTTCAAGGCATCCTTGCTGTCCTGCATATCTTGTTCAATCTGCTTCTGAAGCTGGTCCGTATTGGTGAGTTTGTTCGGATCTTCCAACTCATTATTGATTTTCTTCAAATCTTGCAAATCTTTTTTCAGTTCATTGTATTTGTTTTCAATGCTTTGCTGTTTTTGAAGAAGTTCGTTTTTGTCAATATTTTTTTCTTGACTTTGTTTGGAAAGTGCTTTTTGTTCTTCCGAAAGTTTCTTGGTTTTCTCGATGATGTCAGAATATTTTTTCTCGAACTCCAACTGCTTGTACAGTTCTAACTGTTGGTCCAGGGCTTTATTCAAATCCTCGGTATTGCTCTTCATCTCCTTCATTGCTTTCTGGACATCGTCTTTCTTGGTGGCATCGTCCATCATTTTTTGAAGTTTTTGAAGCATATCCTTGATTTCATCGGAGAGAACTTCATCAAAACGCTTTTGCAACTCTTGCTGTTTTTTCAAGATGCTTTCTGGCGTATCCTTGAACTGATCCTCTAAGGCATTCTGTTGTTCCTGATTCTTTTTTAAATCATCAATCTGCTTTTTCAGTTCCTGATATTTTTGAAGAAGATCTTCCATCTTCTTTTTGTCTTGCCACGACATTTCCTTATTCTGCAACATTTGTTCTTGAAGTTTGGCAATGTCTTTCATCAGGTCCGCCGATTCTTTGATGAGTTTTTCCATCTCCGATTTGGCTTGTTCGCTACTGTTCTTGATTTCCTCATCAATTTCTTTTTCAGTGCGAACGCGGAAGGTCTGTGCCGTGGTACGAGCCGATTTTGCTCCGTTAACACCGTCATTGTCAAAAACTTCAAAGTAGTAGTCAACGCGATAGCCCGGATCTAATTGGAGCAATCCGGCATCAAAATAGTAGTAGAAATCTTGAACGTTTTGCTGCCCGTTGATAGGAATGTTCACCACTTTTCCCGTTTCCAAAGCGTGATTTTCATCATCGTACTTGGTATAGACAAAACGGGCTTTGCTGAAACCGTAGTCGTCGCGGATGTTTCCTTTGAAATAGATGCGGTCGGGAAGGACGGAATCGGCTTGACTTTCGACGGAAATTTCAGGGTATTGATCCGGAATCACGTTGAGCGCGTGTTTGAGTGTATCGTGGCTGGAACAGAATCGGTTTCGGTTGACAATGGCGTATTGGAAAGAGTTCCGGGCTTTGTACGAAACCTTGTAAATATCTTGTTCCGAGGTGATTTCATCTGTTTTGGTAGGAAGAATGAAGGAGAGTTTGTCCGTGTTCTTGGTATAAAAAGCCCAAGTGACAGTCGTCCCGTCGGGAACCGTCGCATCACCGTTGTTTTCCAAAACTTCGTCCGCTTTGTTCAGATAGGCCGGGTAATGGAGCGTCATTGCGAAACTGATGATGACCGGTTTGGGAAGAACTTGCAGCGTGTATTCGGGAGAACTAACTTCTTCTGTGTAAATGGCAAACTTGGTGTCCGCCTGCAAGTTTTTGAAAGTGTATGAAAAGTCGGAAAGGTCTTCCTGAGCAAGTTGGAAATTCTTGTTCCCGTACTCGATATAAACCGTGGAGGGCCGCTCTTTTCCGGTTACTTTGACGTGGAGCGTGAACTCTTCGTTCTGGAAAGTGGTCAGTTCTTTGTTCTCAATTTCAAAATGATAGGGCGCCGGTTTTTCGTACGTTACGTCGTGGTTGACGATTCGTTTGGGAGATTCTGTGAACACTTCTCCTTTGATGATGAAGATGAGAATGAACAGAAAAACGGGAATGAGTCCCCATTTCAGATAACGCGCCGTACTTTTGAACGGAATGGCCTGGGTGAATTGAAACGGTTTGATGTCTTCGATTTTGGTATCGATGGCGGCCGAAATCAGTTCGAAACTTTTGTAGTCGCCTTCTTCCGCCATCATTTCCAACTGGAAGATATTGAGGAGCTTGTCGTCGATTTCGGGAAAATGCTGCCCGATGATGTCGGCAATCTGCTTCTTTGTCAGCTGCTTGCCAAGTCCGAGAATTTTGGTGACGGGAATGGCAATGTAAAAGACGAATGTGAGAGCGAAAAGCAGGAGATAGGAGTAGAAAAGGATGGTGCGGACGACAGTTCCGAAGTAGGAGAAATATTCCAATAGGGAATAGATGATGAAGACCAACAGTGTGGCGAAGACAAAAAAGATGAGCCCGCGAAGCAATTTGTTGACATAGTACTTGCGGACAAATTCTTTGATTTTGGCGTGGATGATTTCTTGGTTATTGTTCATCATCTTTTATTTGCTGACTGCGCAGAATGTTGTAAAAAGGTTCTTTTTGATATTTGAAATAGTTGAAAAGCATCCGGTTCTTTCCGTAAATTTTTCTGACAAAGAAGCGACGATAGAAGGAACCACTCATCTTGTTGAGTTTTTTTCTCTTTTCAAAGGTATTTGTCATTGAAAGAATTCCCTTTTTTGGTAATTTTGAAAGTCCTAACTCTTTGATGATTAATTTGGTAAATGGAATTTGAACGGGACAAACCTGTTCGCAGTTTCCACAAAGGAGTGCCCGTTTCTCCAAATCACCTGTTTGCCGGTGATGCTCGAAGCAGTTGGCTCTGACCAAATCGATGGGGGTGTATTCTTTGTCGTATTGATAAACGGGGCATACGGTTTTGCAGCGACCGCAGTCGATGCAGTAGAGTGAACTGCGGAGTTCGTTATCCTGAAGAATGGTAGTTACTCCGTTGTCATACAGGAAAACGGTGACTTCCACTTCTGTCGCGGTGATTTTGTCTCCGTTGGAGTTGATGCGTTCACTTAAAATCAGGTGTGGTGCATTCATCAGTTTGACATCCTGAGGAAGGTACTTCTGACTTTGGCAGTAGGAGCGGAGGTAGAGGATGACTTCCAAGTCCGACGGCTTGTTAACCAACTTGCTGATGTCTAATAGAACATAAATTTTTTCAACTCGTTGGAAGCAATTTTTACTTTTCCGATTGACGAAGACAAGGGTTCCGGTATCGACAACACCGAAATCGGCTTGGGTGAAAAGTACGTTGGCTGTCTGTGCGCCGTTTTCCAATTGCGCAATCGAAATAGGAGAGAAGCGTGAGTCTTTGAACCCTTGCGGAATGGTTTCCAAGTCGAAGCAGACTTTGTTGCGGGTTTTGCTCGGAAGAATCTCCTTGACCATTTCCACGAGGTCGTTTTCCGTAGCTGCCCAATACACTTTGAAATTCTTGCTTTGAAGACGTTTTTCAAAATAGGAGAGTTTGTTCTCCATATCTTCAATGTAAGAATGGCGGGCGCCGGCAGCGCACGTTCTGATGTAGTCCGAGTCGTAAAAATCTATAAATTCCATCGTTAGTGAAGATTGATTTTTTCAACACGTCTGGCGTGACGGCCGCCTTCAAAGTCGGTGGAAAAGAAGGTCTCAACAACGGCAAAAGCGTCCTCTTGGGAGATGAAACGAGCGGGGAGAACAACGACGTTGGCATTGTTGTGCTGGCGGGCAAGGGCTGCAATCTCTTTGTTCCAGCAGAGCGCGGCGCGAACATCGGCGTGCTTGTTAGCTGTGATGGCGACGCCGTTGCCTGTTCCACAAATCAAAATCGCACGGGAATCGTTGTCGGCAGCAACTGCTTCAGCCAACGGGTGCGCATAGTCGGGATAATCCACACTTTCGGAAGAGTCCGTCCCAAAGTCTGTCCACTCAAATTGATTTGTAAAGTGCTCTTTTATAGCTTTTTTAAGTTCAAAACCAGCGTGGTCGGAGGCAATATATACTTTCATTTTTGCACAATTTTCAAAGGTTGCAAAAGTACAACAAAATTTGCAAAAAGCAGGTCGCAATTTTACGATTTACCATATAAATATAAGGCGTCGCTTGTTTGTAAAAATGTTCATCATACACCTTAAAAAAAAATTATTTCGTGTATTTTTGCGACCTTGAAACCAAAACCATTAATTAACCTGATACACAGTATGGAAGAAAAAGATTTTTGCGTAGGCACGCGTATTGACCACGAGAAATATGGCGAAGGAATCATCAGCCAAAACGGAAATTTGACTTACAAAGCAATTTTCGTCCGTGGTGGAGAAATGGAATTTTCAAAAATGAATGCACAATTTACCGTCGTCGAACCAAGTGAAAATACTCAGGATGACGGTCGTCCGAAGTTGGATATCAAGGAGTTTGAACGGACGCTGACATTCATCCTCGGAAAATATAATGCCATTGAAAATCGCGTCGCCCTCGGTAAAAAATGGGAAGGTGGCACGCTGCTCCTCCAACCCGCCAATCCGGAATTGAAACCCAAAGAAATTCCAATCGAAACCTTTTTTCACAAAATCGTGATGATGAGAGACCGTCTCCGCGTTCTGGAACAGAATATCAATAGCAGCGATTCCCTCACCGATGAAGAAAAAGTCAACCTCCAACAGTACATCACCCGCATTTATGGAACGATGACTTCCTTCAATATTCTTTTTGATGATAAAAACGATTACTTTGTCGGAAGTAAGTTGTAAATAATTTGCAAAATGTCTTTTTTGAAAAAAATATTTCTGATGATGAGTGCCGCTTTGATGTTCGCTTCGTGTGCCGAAAAGCAAGGGGAAACGCCGCAGGATTTTGCCAGCGATACCTTTGAATTTGTCGTGGACCGTTTCGCCGACATTGAAATTATGCGCTACCGTGTCGATAATTGGGAAACATTGTCCCTTCAACAAAAAGAACTGATTTACTACCTTGCAGAAGCGGCTCGCGCCGGTCGTGACATCATCTTCGACCAGAATTGCAAGTATAATCTGCAAGTCCGTGATGCTTTGGATACCATCGTGGAAAATTATGATGGCGATAAGAACTGTGCTCAGTGGCAGCAGTTTATGGTCTATGCCAAACGTTTCTGGTTCTCCAACGGAATGCATCACCACTATTCCAACGACAAGTTTTTTCCGGAATGTTCCAAAGCGTATTTCAGTGGCCTGATAGAGCAAACGATGCACCTTGACAAAGACACCCGCGCTCAGTTGGTCGATATTGTCTATAATCCGAAGATTGCTCCCACACGACTTTCGCAGGATACGAAGAAGGATCTGGTCGCTAATTCCGCTGTGAATTTCTATGATGGCGTCAGCCAGAAAGAGGTGGAACAGTTTTATGCCGACCTTAAGGCCGCTGACAAGAATGCCGACCCGGAGCGCCCCGTCGCCTACGGACTGAACAGCAAGATCGTCAAACAAGACGGAATTGTTTTCGAAGTTTCTTTCAACCAATTGTATGCCAAACAGATACAAAAAATAATTTATTGGCTTCAAAAGGCGGTTAGCGTGGCTGAAAACAGTCAGCAGAAAGAACATATTTTGAAACTTATCGAGTTTTATCAAACCGGCGACTTGAAAACGTGGGACGATTACAATATTCTTTGGGCGAAGGATGTTGCTTCGGACGTGGACTACGTCAATGGCTTTATCGAAGTTTATACCGACCCCCTCGGGCGCAAGGCAACGTGGGAAGGATTGGTTGATTTCAAGGACAAGGCCAGCTCTGAACGCGCCTCCACCATCAGCAAAAATGCACAGTGGTTCGAAGATCATTCGCCCATTGACGATATGTTCAAGAAGAAGGAAGTCAAGGGCGTGGAAGCCAAAGCCATCGTGGTGGCACAATTAGGCGGCGACTGCTACCCGGCAACCCCCATCGGGATCAATCTCCCTAACTCCAATTGGATTCGGAAAGAACACGGTTCCAAGTCCGTGACGATTGAAAACCTGATGTATGCTTATCACAAGGCGGGAATGAAGAACGGTGTCGTTCCGGAATTTTACTATTCCGATGAAGAGATTGCCCGTGCGGAAAAGTATGGTTATCAGACCGATAAGCTGCAGGTGGATTTGCACGAATGCCTCGGTCACGGTTCCGGAAAAATGTTGGCCGGCATTGATGACGGAATGCTGAAGAATTATCATTCGGTGATTGAAGAGGCGCGTGCCGACCTCTTTTCCCTCTATTTTATTGGTGATCCGAAAATGGTGGAATTGGGACTTTTACCCGATACCGATGCCTACAAGGCCTGCTATTACAAGTATATTCTTAATGGTAAAATGCTTCAAACCAATAGAATAGAACTTGGTAACAACATCACGCAGGCGCATATGCAGAATCGGGCGCTGATTGCTAATTGGTGCATCGAGAATGACTATCTTGGCGAAGTTTTTGAGATGGTTGTCAAAGACAAGAAAAGTTATATCCGTATCAAGGATTATGAAAAATTACGGATGATGTTCGGCAAACTTTTGGCTGAAATTCAAAAGATTAAATCGACGGGTGACTATGCCGCAGCCAAAGCTATCGTTGAACAATATGCTGTAAAGATTGATCAAAAGATGCACAAGGAGGTGAAAACCCGTTATGCTGCCTTGGATGTCGCTCCGTATGGCGGCTTCATCAATCCTGAATTTATTATTGAAAAAGAGGGTGAGAAAATCGTCGATATCAAGATTTCCTATCCGAAAGATTATGTAGCCCAAATGCTGAAATATGATCATTCCAAATAATCAAATGGCATTTTGATTTGTTGTGATTCCAAAGAAAAAAGAGACCCCAATTTTATACTAAAACTCAAATTACCAATTATTTAAATTACAAAAAATGATTCAAAGAATTCAATCTCTTTTGTTGCTTGTCGCTGCCGTCGCAGCCATCGCAGTCTTGTTTATTCCCATCGGAAACATTATTGACGGGACAGGTTATTCTCTCTATCAGTATGATGCTTTCTCATTGAAAAAAGAGGGTGCCGGTATTTTCAGTACGCTCTATATCGCTATTTTCTGGATGGTTTCCGCCATCTTGTCCATCGTGACGATTTTTATGTACAAGAACCGTCCGCGTCAGGTGAAAATGAATGGCATCAATATGTTGGTGATGCTGGCTGCTTTGGTTACAATGCTGTATATCTATCCCAATCTCGTTTTTGAAAAAAGACAATTTGTGACAAACTATGCCGTTCTGAGATTCAACCACCTCATCTTGGTTTCATTGCTCCCCGCCGTGTCTCTTTATTTGGCCAATATGTTCATCAAAAAAGATGAAAGAAGAGTCCGTGCCGCCGACCGATTGAGATAGTTCATTCGTCGATTGCCAGGGAACATCAAATTATGTAAAATAACATTTATGGTAGATTTTATTCATTTTGGGATTGCGGACATCGTTGACATACTGCTGTTTGCGATTGTTTTGTACCAGCTTTACCGCTTGCTGAAGGGAACGGCTGCCATTCGTATCGTTTGGACCATTGTCATCGTTTTCTTGCTTTGGAAATGTGCCGGTTTGTTCCATCTGCGGTTGGTTACTGCTGTGATGGGGCAGGTGATTAGTGTGGGTGTGATTGCCCTCATCGTGGTGTTCCAACCCGAAATTCGAAAATTCTTACTGATGTTGGGAAATACGCGCTTTATGCGTATTTTCAGTGGACAGTTTAAAAAGAAGGAGACGGATTCGGCTTACAAGACGGACATCAACACGGTGGTTCGTGCCTGTCGCCGTATGTCCGCTTCCAAGACGGGCGCGCTGATTGTCTTTGAGAAGGAAACCCCCTTGGACGAAATCATTGCGACAGGTGATCGTATTGACGCTATGATTTCAAGGGAACTGATTGAAAATATCTTTTTTAAAAATAGTCCTTTGCACGACGGCGCCTTGATTATCAAACACCACCGTTTGGCTGCTGCCCGCTGCATCCTTCCGGTTTCCAACCGAGAGGACATTTCTCCGGACCTCGGCTTGCGCCATCGTTCCGCTATCGGCGTGACGGTTCTGTCCGATGCCATCGTGGTGGTCGTTTCAGAACAAACGGGAAACATCTCCCTTTGTCAAGGTGGCAACATCACCCATAATATCTCTGCCTTGGTTCTTGAAAAAATGTTGACGGATATTTTTGTTGATAATAAAGAGGAAACGGTATCTTTAAATACTGAAAATCATTAAGTTATGAATAATAATTTGGATCCTTCTCCAAAACGTTTGTCGGCTGCCGAAAAGGAGTTTGAACGGGCGATTCGTCCGGGCGACTTCCATAGTTTCTATGGACAGGAACAGGTGATTGAAAATATCATCGTGTTTGTTCAGGCGGCGAAGGCGCGTAAAGAAGCTCTGGACCACGTCCTTCTGCACGGGCCTCCAGGTCTCGGAAAAACCACGCTTTCTCACATCATTGCCAATGAAATGGGCGTCAATGTGCGCGTCACCTCCGGTCCGGTCATCGACAAGCCCGGTGAATTGGCTGGGCTCCTTACCAATTTGGAACCCAATGACGTGCTGTTCATTGATGAGATTCACCGCTTGTCTCCCGTGGTTGAGGAATACCTCTATTCGGCTATGGAAGATTACAAGATTGACATTATGATTGAGACGGGGCCAAATGCGCGAAGTGTGCAGATCGCCCTCAATCCGTTCACGCTGGTGGGCGCCACTACCCGCAGTGGTTTGCTGACAGCTCCGTTGCGTTCTCGTTTCGGAATCAACTTGCGGTTGAAATATTACGATGCGGAAACGTTGGCCAAGATTTTGAAACGTTCCGCAAGCATCATCAAGATTGAGATAACGGACGATGCCGCATACGAAATCGCCCGTCGGAGTCGCGGAACCCCACGTATCGCCAACCTGCTGTTGCGTCGTGTCCGTGATTTCGCCCAGATTAAAGGTAACGGCGCCATTGATTACGACATCACGCAAGTGGCTTTGGCCGCACTCAACGTGGATAAAAACGGTTTGGACGAGATGGACAATCGTATTTTAGGAACCATCATCGATAAGTTTAAGGGTGGTCCGGTTGGTTTGTCCACGATTGCCACGTCCGTCGGCGAAGATGCTGGCACGGTGGAGGAAGTATACGAACCCTTCCTCATTCAGGAGGGCTATCTGATGCGAACTCCCCGCGGCCGCGAAGCAACCGACTTGGCGTACAAGCACCTCGGCAAATTCCGCCTCAACACCTCACAACCCGAACTCTTCTAAAAACTCAACTTCCTACTTCCTACCTCCTACTTCTTACCTCCTACTTCTTACCTCCTACTTCCTACTTTATACTTCATACTTCCTACTTCCTACTTTATACTTCATACTTCCTACTTTATACTTCATACTTCCTACTTCCTACTTCATACTTCTATGATAAAAAACTTCTTAGAAATCATTGGCGAGTATTTCATCTTCCTGGGGAAGGTGTTTACGAAGCCGTCGAAAATTTCAGAATTTTCCCGCAAATTAGTCGATGAAATGAACGCGATGGGAATCGGTTCATTGCTGATTGTCTGCATTGTTGCGGTCTGTATGGGAAGTGTTATCACGACTCAGACGGCCTTGCAGATGGAGAGCCCGTGGATTCCGCGCTGGACGTTAGGTTTTACCGTCCGAACCTCCGTCGTGATGGAGTTATGCCCTACGATTATTACATTGTTGTTAGTGGGAAATTTAGGCTCGCGAATCACTTCCGAAATAGGTAGTATGCGTGTAACGGAACAAATTGATGCTTTGGAAGTTATGGGTATCAATTCGGCCTCGTATCTCGTTCTGCCAAAGATTGTTTCCGCCGTTATCGTCATTCCGATGCTGATCATCATCTCCATCTTTTTCGCACTCATTGGAGGGTATATTACGGTTATCATTACGCACGTCTCTTCTCCGTACGAATATTTAGATGGGCTGACGGCCTTTTTCCGTATGTACGATTTGGTGTATGTTCTGACCAAAACGACCATCTTCGCCTTCATCCTTTCATCGGTTGCCGCCTTTTACGGCTATCGCATCGAGGGCGGCGCATTGGAATTGGGAAAAGCCAATGTCAATGGAATTGTCGTCTCCTCGTTCATCATTCTCGTACTTAACCTCGTCATCACTTCCATAATGCTCTAACAACTTTACAAACTTTATAAACTTTATAAACTTTATAAACTTTACGAACCTTCCAAACTTTACAAACCCAAATGATTGAATTAAAGAACGTTTCAAAATATTTTGGAGAAAGACAGGTCCTGAAAAATATCAATACGGAGTTTGTTCAAGGAAAAGTCAATCTCATTATCGGTCGTTCCGGTTCTGGCAAGACCGTGATGGTGAAGAATCTAATCGGACTGCTTTCGCCGGAAGAGGGTGAAATCCTTTACAATGGCCGAAATTTCAACCTGTTTACGGATAAGGAGAAACAGGAAATCCGTTCTGAAATGGGAATGGTGTTCCAAGGTTCCGCTTTGTTTGACTCTATGACCATTGAAGAAAATGTGATGTTTCCGTTGACGATGTTAACGTCTCAGAGTTATTCTGAAAAAATTGACCGTGTAAACTTTTGTCTGGAACGAGTTGATTTAAAGGGATTTAATAATCTGTATCCAGCCGAGTTAAGTGGCGGAATGATGAAACGTGCCGCGATTGCCCGTGCCATCGCCTGCAATCCGAAATATCTGTTTTGCGATGAACCGAACTCCGGTTTGGATCCTAAGACCTCGTTGCTTATTGATGAATTGATTTATGAAATCACGCACGAATTTGACATTACAACCGTAGTCAATACGCACGATATGAATTCTGTCATCACCATCGGTGAGACGATTTCTTTCATTTATGAAGGAACGTTGGCCTGGCGCGGTAACAAGGACAATGTTTTGACATCGGATAATGAAAAGCTGAACGGTTTTATTTTCGCTCAGCCATTGACACAAAGAATTCGAGAATTGAGTTAGTTATGTTGTCCGGTTTAGATATTTTGCTTTGTGCCCCGCTGTTGTGGGCTGCTTTCAAGGGCTTTAAAAACGGTTTCATCAAAGAGGCGTTTTCCGTTGCCGCCTTGATTTTAGGAATTTTTATCTCCTACAAGTTTTCCTATTTTGTAGAAGAAAAGTTGGACGGAATGTTTGCCGCTCGCGTCGTGGCTTTCGTCATTACTTTCTTTGCCGTACTGATTGGCGTCCACTTCGTTGGCATTCTGGTTGATAAGGTTGTCAAAATTGTGATTCCCAATGGGATAGATCATATTTTGGGAATCGGTTTCGGAATTGCCAAATGGCTTTTTATCTGTGGTGTTCTTTTGTATATGATGAATACGATTGATGTGAAGCACAAAATTTTGAAACCGAACGTTACGGAGTCGTCAATGCTTTATCCTTACGTAGAAAAATCCACCCATTTTATCGCGGCTTGGGCCGAAAAATAAACAGTAGTTTTTATGAGAAAGACAATTTTTCTTTTGATTCTTGCGTTTTGTGGTCTTTCGTTGAGTGCTCAACGATTGGAATTGCGCTTCAATAAGGAGTTCTCGAATGATTCGTTGCTGAATAAGACTTTGGGCGGTGGGGCTTCCTTTATCATTGATGGATGGCATCCCAATTTGGACTTTCAAATCAATTTTGACTATGCGGGGCACAACGGAAAAACCAACGCGGCAGGAATCTCCCAGCGTTTGGTGAAATTCAAGGCGGGCGTTTCCGCACTCTATACGCGCCCTCTTGGAAAAAGGTTCTTTATTCGTGCGGGTGGCGATGTCTCGTACAATAATCTAAAAAATGTGGTGACAAATCAACACGACACGACCGTCGTTAGCGGTGACGCGGTTACTTCCGTCACTTATCGCTCCAATATGTTGGGCATCGGGGCGGTGGTGCAATTTCAAGTGGCCTTGGGAAACATCGTTCGTGTGGGTTTGGGCGTGACACCAACCTACCTGATTCCTCTGTCAGCAAAGGTGAGCGTGCCCAATCGCGAACCTGCTTATAATAAAGGACTTTTTGACTTGCAACTTCAAGTCGGATTGGAAATTAAATTAAATAACAATAACTAATATGGCTCTAATTAAATCAATTTCTGGTATTCGTGGAACGATTGGCGGTAAAGTTGGGGACAACCTTACGCCCATTGATGTGGTGCAGTTCGTTTCTGCCTTCATCACTTTTTTAAAAAAAGATGAAAATGCGTTAACTATCGTCATCGGACGTGATGCGCGTGTTTCTGGTGAAATGGTCAACAAGTTGGCGTGCAGTACGTTACAGGCACTCGGTGTCAATGTTATTGACCTCGGTCTTTCAACTACTCCGACGGTTGAGATGGCGGTCATTCATCACAAAGCCGATGGCGGAATCATCCTCACGGCTTCTCATAATCCGATGCAGTGGAACGCATTGAAACTGCTGAATGAAAAAGGAGAGTTCATTTCTGCCGCCGACGGAGCCAAAGTATTGGAAATCATTGAAAACAATGATTATCAATTTGCTGAAATTGGAAAATTGGGCAAGTATGCAACGTATGACTGCGCCATTGAGGACCACATTGACGCCATCCTGAAATTGGACTTGGTGGATGCAGATGCCATCAAGAAGGCCCATTTTTCTGTGGCTTTGGACTGTGTCAACTCGACAGGTGGGCTTGCACTTCCTAAATTGTTGGAAAAGTTAGGTGTTACAAATGTTACCGTTTTGAATGGGGAGCCAACCGGCATTTTCGCCCATAATCCCGAACCCCTTCCGCAGCACCTGCACGACATTTCCAATATGATAGCTCGTGGAAAATTTGATGTGGGCTTTGTCGTTGACCCCGATGTCGATCGCCTCGCCATCATTCGTGAAGATGGTCAGATGTTTGGCGAAGAATATACGCTCGTTGCTGTTTCCGATTACATTCTGCAACATACGAAAGGAAATACGGTTTCCAATCTTTCCTCGACACGTGCCTTGCGTGATGTGAGTTCCCGCTATGGCGTTGAGTACAATGCTTCGGCAGTTGGCGAGGTGAATGTGGTTGAAAAGATGAAGGAAACGAACGCTGTCATCGGTGGCGAAGGGAACGGTGGTGTCATTTACCCCGAACTTCACTATGGCCGTGACGCGCTCGTCGGTATCGCTTTGTTCTTGACGTATATGGCAAAAACAGGAAAAAGTTGCACTGAACTCCGCCGTCAATTCCCGTCTTACGTGATTTCCAAAAATAAAATTGAACTTCGTGCCGGTATGAACGTGAAGGAAATTTTAGCTTATATGGCACAGAAATATGCTGACAAGCAGGTGAATACGATTGATGGTGTAAAAATTGATTTCGACAACGGTTGGGTACACCTTCGCCCGTCCAATACGGAACCGATCATTCGTATTTATGCCGAAGGCGAATCTTCCAACCTCGCCGACAATATGGCCAACAAGATTATCAGCGACATACGGGAATTTTTACATTCATAACGGCTGTTACCGAACGATAACCTCGTCACAGAAAATCCAGCAGGGTTCGCCAACGCCGCGATGCCACGCTGGATTTTTTAGTAATTTACAAACTCCCCACCGGTGATGTGGGGAGTTGTTTACTATTGCGGGCTTGAGAAACGAAAACCATTTGCCGTTCCCGCTGTTGAGAAAGATGAAATTCTAGTTTATGAGTGAACCAATCAAGACCGAATAATACAAAAATCTCCATTTGGTGCATTTTTATATGTAAAAAAATCTCCATTTGGTGAAAAAGGTGTACCTTTGCGCCAGTTTTTAGATATTGGTATGAAAAGGAAGATTTATAATGACCTTCTAAAATGGAAGAATGAAGAACAAGGGACAGTAGCACTTCTTGTTGAAGGAGCACGCCGAGTTGGGAAGAGTTACATAGTTGAAGAGTTTGCCCAAAAGGAATACAAGTCATATATTATGATCGACTTTGCTCACATCAGTAAATCTATGAAGGCTGTCTTCGATGAATATCTGAATGAAACAGATACGTTTCTGATGCTCTTGCAGAATGTTGCTGGTGTACAGCTCTATGAAAGAGACTCTTTAATCATCTTTGACGAAGTGCAGAAATACCCGATGGCAAGACAAGCAATCAAACATCTTGTGGCTGATGGCCGTTATGATTACATTGAGACAGGTTCGCTCGTTAGCATCAATGAGAATACCCAGGATATTCTTATTCCTTCAGAGGAACGACCTCTACAGATGAACCCAATGGATTTTGAGGAATTCCTTTGGGCACTTGGCGATGAGATGACCTGGCCTTTCATTAAGCATTGCTTTGAGAAGAAACTCCCTTTGGGACCGATGCACCGAAAGGCAATGACCTTATTCCGTCAGTACTTGATTGTAGGAGGTATGCCTCAGGCGGTATTGAAGTTCATTGAGACCAAGAATTTCCAGAAAGTCGATGTCGTTAAACGGGATATTCTATCACTTTATCGGAAAAGTATAGACAAACACGTAAAAGGTTACACTGAGAAAGTCAAGGCTGTTTGGGACCAGATTCCTGGCGAGTTGCAGAAGCACGAGAAGAAGTTTAAACTTGCGGATATTGAACGAGGCGCTCGTTATAGAAGTTATGAGTCTTCTTTTCTTTGGCTCAAGGATGCTCGTTTCATAAACACTTGCAATAACGTAACAGAGCCACAAGTAGGGATGAAACTCAGACGCGATGCTCTTACCTTCAAGTGCTATATGGGAGATACTGGCCTGTTGATAGCTCACGCATTCGACGAGAAACTCATTCAAGGTGAGGAGTTGTATCAGAAGCTTATGTTAGATAAGTTGGAGCTCAATGAAGGAATGATTGTAGAGAACATCGTGGCACAGATGTTGGTAGCCAGCGGACATTCTCTCTACTTCTATTCAAGAAGTTCTGACAATGCCGATGAAAGAATGGAAATAGATTTCTTAGTAGAGAAACCAACTCTCACCAATGCCCACAACATCTGTCCAATAGAAGTGAAGTCGGGCAAAAACTATACTTTTTCTTCAATCGAGAAGTTTCGAAAGAAATTCGCCAATCAGATACACATACCATACATAATACATTGTATGGATTACAAAGAAGAAAAAGGATATCAATTTCTGCCAATCTATATGATTCCGCTGTTATAGCGAGAAATGGAAAAAATGCGTTATGAAAAAAGCCTTAGTACATAACATTTTTTTCATCCCGCGGGAATTTTTACATTCATAACGGCTGTTACCGAACGATAACCTCGTCACAGAAAATCCAGCAGGGTTCGCCAACGCCGCGATGCCACGCTGGATTTTTTAGTAATGATTCCGCTTTCACTCGTACGTAACGTCCTTTTTGGCTGAGGTCGGAGAAGACGAAACTGATGATTTTACACTCGGCCAATGATTCTTCATTCTGGTATGATTGATGTTCGATTTCTTTCCAATCAACCTGATTATCAGAAATGTAGCACGTTACTTTTTTTGGAGCAAAAATCCAAGACAACGGGTAGAAAAGGAAGTCGGCACTAATCTCATTGATGTTTTGGGTGCTGTCCAAGTCGATGATGACGTCCATATCGTGCCCCCAGAATCCGAGCCAGTTGTAATTGTAGTTCATAATTCCCAAGTTCCCGTCGGTCAGGGCTTTGGGGCCACCCACGTCGTAAATTGGACTCCATTCGGTGCTGCACGTCACTTTGCGGCCCGTGGAAAGATTTTTCCGGATGGATTTGCTGAGGTAGTTGTCAATGTTGCTTTTGAACTGTTCGGGTGAGTATTTGATTTCATCTAACCGTTTTACTCCGAGACGTTTACAGTCTTTTACGAAACGGTCGGCGAGGGCTGTCATTTCCGGACGTACCTCTTTTTCTCCCTTCTCATTTTTTCTGAAAAAAGACAAGTCCGGAGTCAGGTCGTTCATCGATAAATCCAGGACGGCAAAGTCCAACGAAAGCTCCAGTAAACGGAGACGGTCATCATACATCGTGCGTTCTTCGGACGTGCACTCCTCCGTCGGAATTTCTTTGTACGCACTCGCAAACAGCGACTGGTAGTACTTGATTTTTTCGGGCGACAAATAGCCGTCCTTGGCATTGATGGGATAACCGTAAATGTTGAGCACCTGTTTGGACTCCTTCAGTGCTTGGCGCATAACGTCATAATACTGTTTGACAAAAACGGAGCGGTTTTCACCGTAATGCGCATCCATAAAACGGTCGCGCAGACTGTCAACATCAATGTTGACGTTCCAAAGTAAGTGTGCCAAAAGATAGGTTCTCCATTCGTAACTCTCTGTTACATTGTCTCCTGAGCCCTGTTCAAAAATCATCGGAACTCCGTGTTTGTGAAAATTCTGCAAGTTGGGTTGCAGCACGTGCAGGTTCGGAAACGGGTCCATATAGTTGCGGAATTGGACGACGTAGTCCCACAGGAAAATGTTATCCGTTAACTTCGTCCATCCGTTCATATCTTCTTGGAAGGAGCGGTCGGACGGATTGTCGGCGATGGGAAGTTGCCGCTGGCACTCGATGGAGCAAAACATAATGTTGACATTTGAAGCCGGCTTGATGTTTTGCGGAGGACGGCGCGTCTGCTGGTACGCCAAAGTCGAAATTACTTTGTCGGGGAAACGGGCGGCCACCTGATTGACGAAATGGATGAGCGTGCCCGTCGGTCCACCGTAAAGGGAGTCCAAGTGACGGCAGTGAGCACAGGTGCAAGACGATTCGTTATCGTTTTGCGAAACCGACCAAAACCGTTTGTTTGGCTCTTGTTTCATCCTGATTTCCAAATTCTTGCATAGTTCTTCCAAAACTTCCGGATTGCTAAGACAGAGTTGCCCGTCTTGTACGCGCTGCCCACGAATCTCCGAAAACCATTCCGGATGTTGTGCAAAGTAGGTATCAACGGGAATCAGATGCTGAAACGTGTGGACAAACAAGCCCCAGTCGCGATTGAAGTCCGCGCGGTTGTGCAGTTTGTGCCAGTCGGCGTAACGCTGGTCCATATTGGGGATGAGGTGCAACGTTTCCCGATATTGAAAGGACGGGTTCTCCAAGTCGTGAATGCTGAGCACGACTTCGTCTGGAAGGTCTTCATAATGAATGTGTTGCGGGCAAGTATAGGAACAACCCAAATAGTTTTCCAACAGATGATAGACGGCGTAAAGGTTGGATTTTGCCGTATCGTTTCCCATCAGGAACAGGTGATTTCCATCCGTGTGAATCAAAAAGCCGTCCGGACGAATCTGACTTTCGTATTTTCGGTACAACTTTTCTGATAATTTGTTCCGTCCGATGGAGATGGCGTGCGCTCCTTTGAAGGTGAGGTCGGAGACAATTTCATATTTTCTTTCAAAAATTTTTTCCAAGAAAAATTGCAGTTCAGACGCGGCTTTTTCTTCTGCAACAGTCTTGTTTTCAGAAAGTAAGATGACATAATCGTCATTTTCTTTGGTAAAAGAAATCGGTTTTTGTGCTGTTAGGTTTATCCAAACGAAAAGGCAGCTGAAAAGGATAAGTACGTTTTTTTTCATAAGGCGGCAAACTTACGCAATTTTCAAGAGCCGTCGGGCAGTTTTCGGCTGCCGGCACGAAAAGTTTTGAATGAAAGTCGTACCTTTGCCGACGTTTTTGGGTATGAAAGAAATTTTTATCAAAAATTTAGTACGGTTGGTCGGGAATCCGTCCGAAGCCCGTTTCCTCCTGACAGTTAGCGGAGGACGCGACTCGGTCGTGATGACGCACCTTTTTCATTCGTGCGGACTCCATTTTGCTGTCGCACACTGCAATTTCCATCTTCGTGGCGAAGACTCCAACGAAGATATGCGTTTTGTGCAAAACCTTTCTGAAAAGTTTGAAGTTCAATTGTTTATAAAAGAATTTGATACGATTTCCATTCAGAAAGAATCGGGAAAATCGGTCGAAATGGTGGCGCGCGAACTTCGTTACCAATGGTTTGATGAATTAGCTGATGATTTCAATTTTGTGGCTACGGCCCACCACGCCAATGACAATGCCGAAACCTTGCTCCTGAATCTTGTTCGCGGCACCGGCTTGAAAGGACTTTCGGCCATTCCCGAAGTCAACGGCTGCTACATTCGCCCGCTCCTTCCGTTCACTTCTCAGCAAATTTCCTCATACGCAGAAAGTTACGGATTGTCTTTCTGCGTCGATCAAACGAACTTTTCGGAAACGTATCAACGGAACAAAATCCGTCACGGGGTGCTTCCTAAATTAGCCGAAATCAACCCGGAAGTCATTTCCACCTTTGCCAAAAATATCGAGCATTTCCGTCAGCAAAATGAGTTTTATCAACGTCAAATCTCTTTTTTTGAGAAGGAAATGACCTCGCAAAACGGGGATGAATGGCGGATCTCCATTCCAAAAATAGGAAACCATCCCGACAGAGAATTGCTGCTTTACGAATTTTTGAAAAAGTTTGGTTTTACGAAAGGCGTCGTGAACGACTTGATTCGGGATTGGTGCGGAGAATCGGGAAAACTCTTTTTTTCAGAAACACATTGTTTGTTGAAAGATCGTGATTATCTTATCGTTAAAGAAAAAACAATGGTTGATGAAACGGACGAAATGCTTATTCATAATGAATTGGAATTGGAACAGAATGGTTTTTCTCTTGAAAAAATCGAGGCGGTTTCCCCAATGAAATTCGAGCGAAATCCGAACATCTTTTATGCCGATATTCAAAAATTGACGTTCCCGTTGGCGCTGCGTCATTGGCGCCCCGGTGATTCTTTTGTCCCATTGGGAATGAAAGGTTCTAAGAAACTCAGTGACTTTTTCAAAGATTCAAAAAGTACAAGATTCGATAAACAAAGCTGTTGGTTGCTTTGTTGTAACGAGCGTATCGCGTGGATTGTCGGAATGCGTGCAGACGAGCGGTTCCGTGTTGATGCATCCACCAATTTTTATTACAAAATAATTTACAATGGAAGAATTTGAAATGGAAGAAATCGGGTCTCCCGAACAAGAAACGCAAATGCAGAAGGCCCCTAAACGCCCTCGTTTTTTATTGGTATTGTGTATTTTCACTTTTATAGGTTCCGGATATAGTGCTCTGTACTATTTACTTATGCCTTTTGCCAAAGGAATGCTCCCCGAAGCTATGAACCTTTATGGCGATGCTTTCAAAAAAATGGGAACCGAGGTCGTTGAGCAAATGAACCAAGTGATGACTTTTATGGCGGGCGTACCTTCGTGGAAGTACTTGCTGGCTGGTTTGTGCTTCGTTGGAAGCGTAGTCGGTGCCGCTTTTATGCTGAAACTGAGAAAGGAAGGTTTCCACATTTACGTTATTTCGCAGATTCTTTCCTTCGCCATTCTGAGTTTCCTGATTGGTGGCCTGATTAAGCCGCAAGTCGGAGACATTATGTGGACGGTCACGTTCATCTTGCTCTATTATATGCAAATGCGAAAAGCTGGCGTGGACTTGGGAATGTCGAAGGAATAGGTTTTTATGTCCCAAACAGAACTGATTCATCGGATTTTAAAGGAACATTGGGGCTACGACCAGTTCCGTCCGTTGCAGGAAGACATCATACTTTCGGTTTTGGAAGGCCGAGACACGATGGCGCTTCTTCCTACTGGTGGCGGGAAGTCCATCTGTTTTCAGGTTCCTGCTTTAGCGTTGGGCGGGCTGTGCATCGTCGTCTCCCCGTTGATTGCTTTGATGAAAGATCAGGTGGAAAATCTGCGAAAACGGCACGTCAAGGCGGCGGCGCTTTTTTCGGGAATGACGCACGAACAAATCAGTAATACGATTGATAACTGCTTGTTCGATAAGGATATGCGATTTCTTTATGTCTCTCCGGAGCGTCTTAAAACGGATTTGTTTCGGCTCAACTTGCAGCGGATGCCCGTTACGATGTTTGCCATTGACGAGGCGCATTGCATTTCCCAATGGGGCTACGATTTCCGTCCACCGTATCTTGAAATTGCGGAAATTCGTCAGTTTTTCCCGCAAGCCCCTGTTTTAGCGTTGACGGCAACGGCCACACCCGAAGTGGTGATTGATATTCAGGACAAGTTGAAATTCAAAAAACATAATGTTTTTCAAAAGAGTTTTAAACGGGATAATCTTACCTATTATGTTATAAAAGAGCAAGATAAGAATGGACGAATGCTCCGGATTATCCATCGTTATCCCGGAACGGGCATCGTCTATGTGCGAAATCGGCGCAAAACGCAAGAGACTGCCGAATTTTTACGCAGCCAGGGAATCAGTGCCGATTTCTACCACGCCGGTTTAGATGGCCAAACCCGTGACCGCAAGCAACAGGAGTGGATGGACGGAAAAACTCGTATCATCGTATCTACCAATGCTTTCGGAATGGGTATTGATAAACCCGATGTCCGTTTCGTCATTCACATCGACATTCCCGACACGCTCGAAGGTTACTTTCAGGAGGCGGGCAGGGGAGGCCGTGACTTAAAGCCGTCCATCGCGGTTATGCTGTACGATGAGAGCGACATCCGCGAACTTTATCGCAATTTCCGTACCTCTTTTCCTCCGTTGGAATTTATCCAGCACGTCTATAAGGATTTGTGTAACCTTTTCCGAATTGCCATCAACAGCGGACAGGATGAAAGTTATTCGTTTGACATTACCGAATTTTCTTTACAACGAAAATATAGCCCGTTGGAAGTTTACAATGCCATCCGTCTTCTTGAAAAAACGGGGGCTATCTCCTACGATGAGGGAAGTTATTCGCCTGCTACACTGATGTTTGTGGCAACTCGGCAGGAATTGGAAACCTACGAGTCCGACCCGCGTTATGCCCGTGCGGTGCCTTTTATCCAACTGCTCCTTCGGTCGTATAGCGGTCTTTTCAGCCAGAACGTCATCATTGATGAAAAGGAGATTGCGCGGCGTGCCGAATGTTCCTCGGAAAAGGTCGTTGAACGGCTCCACTATCTGACACGAGTCGGCCTGGTTGACTATCAGCCGGCCTCTTCTTTGCCGAAAATATGTTTTGCTATGAATCGGGTGGACGAATCGCGCCTCTTTTATGACACTTCTTTCTATACGAAAAGAAAGGAGGTGGCAGAAAAGCGATTGCAGTCGGTGGTCAACTATGTGCAGCACGAGAGTATCTGTCGAAGTCGGCTGCTGTTGGCCTATTTCGGAGAGACGAAGAGTACGGCTTGTGGGAAGTGTGACATCTGCCTCAGCAAAGCCAATGAGTTGGTGACGAAGGAGGAATACGCAGAGATTTCCGAGCAAGTCCGCCGGATGCATTCTACCTGTCCCGACATAAAAGCGCTGGTTTGGAAGTTGGCTCCTCTCTATAATGAGGAAAAGGTTGTCAAGGTAGTGCGCCGAATGGTTGACGAGGGGGAGTTGTGATGTTGGAGGAAGAATATGTAATTATTTTAATGTAATATATCAGAATTGATAAATAATTACTATTTTTGCGCCATTAAATGTCAATTTTGAAATAATGGAAAATGTGTATATGCTTTCTGATGTGGAAATAACAAAGAGAATTTCTGCAAAGTTAAAGGAACTGCGCTTGAAACAGAATATATCGCGTCAGGATTTGTCTATCGAATCAGGGGTCTCTATGTCATCCATTGTTCGTATGGAGGATGGCGAAATAAAGTCCTTTGAGTCGTTTCTTAGGATGATGCGAATATTGGGGAAGATTGATGTTTTCCTTCCTTTGCTGCAGGAAGAAGAAATTAGTCCGAATGAATATTTCAAAATGGTTCATTCGGGGAAGCCGAAACAACGCAAACGTGCTTCCAAAAGTAATAACAACTGTCAGCAGAAAGAATCAGAATGGTAGATGTCGCACAAGTCAAAATGTTTGGCAAAACTGTTGGTTTTGTGAGTTGGAATTCTCGGTATGAAGTTGCTCGTTTTGAGTATGATGCGGACTTTATTGAAAGCGGCATTCAACCTTCTCCTATTCTTATGCCTACGCGAAAGGGGCGCATATATAGTTTCGGTGAATTGAACTATGAAACTTTCAGAGGTCTTCCTGGTATGCTTGCAGACTCTTTGCCTGACACCTACGGACGTGCGTTGTTTGATAAGTGGCTTTCATTGACAGGTAGAACGAGTTCCAATGTGATAGAATCTCTCTGCTTTATGGGAAAGCGTTGTATGGGTGCACTCGAATTTGAACCCGCGCTGGAAGGTCATTTAAATGTCGAGCAGAAAATTGAATTTGACGGTCTTGTTTCTGTTGCTCAAGAAGCATTGTCAGAGAAGGATAGTTTTCAGACCAATTTCAGTGACGACAGGAAAGCTGCAATAGCAGAAATACTTCGCCTTGGAACATCGGCTGGTGGACAAAGAGCCAAGGCAATCATTGCATATAATAAGGAAACAGGGGAGGTTAGATCTGGTCAAGTTGATGCTCCTGAGGGTTTTGACTATTATATAATCAAATTGGATGGTGTATCTGCTTCCGTCGGATTTAAAGAAACAGAGAATTTTGGCCGCCTTGAATTTTCGTTTGCTAAGTTGGTGAGAGCTTGTGGCATAAATATGGCAGAGAGTTCGCTTATCGAAGAAAATGGTCGAGCTCATTTTTTGATGACATCACTCGTTTCGACTTGTTGGAACTTGCTGCTCGTAACAATGTCCGAAATGCTTCACTGATTATTGATGAAATATGTGATACTTGTGCAGGATGGGAACAAATTGCTAAAAACTGCGATGTCCCCAAGTTGATGATTGATAGTATCTTGCCTAATATGAAACTATCGCTGTAAATTTTCCTGTTTTCCGCACATTTTTT
>DCHI01000011.1 GCA_002314795.1 Bacteroidales bacterium UBA1756
TAGAGCCGGAGCCGGTGGTCGTCGCACCGGTCGAGAAACCCGCGCCGAAAGTAGAACCGGAGCCGGTGGTCGTCGCGCCGATTGTGGAGCCCGCGCTCGAAAAAACGGATTTGTTTTTATCCCAAGAAGAGAATAATGACATTTTGGATTTTCTGACCAATCATCAGGTGGATATTGTTTCGGAGCCAGTTCCGGCACCTGGGGTGAATCAACCGAAGCAGGAGGTTGTGATTCCGGTTTCAGAACCGCAGCCGGTATCTGCTCAGCCATCCCTCTTTCCTGACGAACCCGTTGTTGCACCCAAGCCGGCAGCAAAAAAGTCATTGAATGATTTGCTGATGGAACAGAAAGGGGATAATTCCATCGGAACTAATTTCCAACACGGGAAAATCCAAGATTTGGCAAAAGCGATTTCAATCAATGATAAATTCTTGTTTATCAGGGAATTATTTAAAGGAAAAGGGGAGGAATTTGGTATGGCCGTGCAAAAGCTGAATCGTTGCCAAAGTATGGAAGCCGCTTTTGATGAAATTGAAATTATGAAGAAATATTACGCCTGGGATACGTCGTCAGCGGCTTATCTTGCTTTGTGTGATGTAGTTAGAAGAAAATTTATTTAAAACATTATTGGAAATTTTATTTATGAAAAGAGTAGTCATTCTTTGTTTGTTGGTATCGTGTTTTTTAGGTTTGTCAGCGCAAACCCCAATTCCGCTGCCTCGCAGTTTGCAGACGAAAAGCAATGTTTCATCCCAAGACACTATGGCGAGGAAGCCCGAGCGCAAGGTGCACTTTACGGTGGGGGGAAATGTGCAGTTCCAGCTTTCTAACAATGAATTAAATTTCCAACTTTCTCCGCATATCGGTGTTCTGCCTACAGACTGGTTGTGCATCGGTATTGGTGCAAGTTATCGTCTTCGTTATTATAAATATGGTGGAGTCAAATATACGGAAAACATCATTGGCGGAAATGCTTTTATGGAAGGTTATATTTGCAAACGCGGGATTGTGCACGCTGAATATGAGTTGCTTAGTTTTCCGCAAGATTCCTATTTCCCGAATAACAAGCTGCCTCTTTTTACCGATTCCAATGGACGTCCGGCAGCGCATACCGTGTTGATTGGTCCCGGCTACAAGCAACAATTTTCGGATGCTTCCTCTATGTATTTTCTTGTTCTTTTCTGTGTCTATGATCCACAGTACATTCGGGGAATCGCTGATATTCGTGTAGGATATAGTTTCAAATTTTAGTCCTTTTTGATGGGAAAGGTCGAGTATCAGCTTTCCAGACGTTTGCTCCGGACCAACGATAGTCAATCTTCGCGTCCAATTGTCCGTATTTCCATTATAGGTATTGCCATCTGTCTGACCATCGTTATCTTGGCCCTCTCAGTCACGTCCGGCTATCGGCAAGCCATTGAGAAAAAGGTCATTGATATGGGCTCCCATATCCGTATTTCCAATTACGACCTCAATTACTCGTACGACCCCAAACCGTTTGACAAGAATCAACCCTTTTTGGAGGATTTGAAAAAGAATCCCGACATTGTCAATTTTCAGTATTTCTCCACGAAAGTGGCCATCATTAAAACCGCCGACCAAGTGGAAGGCGTGGTTCTGAAAGGAATTGACTCCACTTTTTCGTGGGCCCATTTCCAAGAAAGTATGGTGGCCGGTTCGCCGCTCCCTTTTTCTTCGGACTCGCTCTCCAACGGCATCGTGATGTCTTCTTCTTTGGCAAAAAAACTGAAGTTGGAAATCGGTGACAAAGTCTATGCCTATTTCGTGCAGAATCCTCCGATGCAGCGCCGGTTTGTCCTTCAAGGACTTTATGAAACCGGAATGCCGGAATATGACAACAAGTTTATTTTGGCCTCCCACCGCCACGTGCAGAAACTCAACGGTTGGGACAGTAACTTCGTGGGCGGAATCGAAATCCTGATTCGCGACTACGACAAAATTGACGAAGTCGGAGCATTTGTCAATGAGCGAATCGGTTACCAACTCAAGGCTGAAACCATTCGCCAGCTTTATCCGGCCATTTTCCAGTGGACCGACCTGTTTGATACCAATGTCGCGGTTTTGCTGTGCATTACTATATTTATATGTATCATCACCCTGATTTCAACCTTTTTCATTATTATCTTGGAACAGACCTCCACCATCGGCATTCTTAAAGCATTGGGGATGACGACACGGCGTGTGCGGAATGTCTTTATGTACGTGGGTTTGCGGATTACGCTTTTGGGAATGTTGATTGGAAATGTTCTCGGCGTTGGAATCTGTTTGTTGCAAAAGTATTTGCATATCGTTAAGTTGGATCCGACGTCCTATTATGTTTCATACGTGCCGGTGAGTTTCAATATTCCCGTCATACTTTTCGTGAACGTCGGCATCTTGCTGATTTGCCTTTTGGTTCTGTTGCTTCCCGCCTCTTTTGTTTCAAAAAAGGTCACGACCATTTCAGCCATCAAGTTCGAATAAAATTCAGGAAAACAACTCGTTATTTTTTATGGCTCAACTTTGAAAGGAAAGTCGTACCTTTGCCGCCCTTTTGAAAACTAAGAAAACTATGTATCAGAAAGAATTTATGATGGAAGCCATAGAGCTGTCCAAAAAATGTTTGGAGACAGGGAAAGGCGGTCCTTTCGGGGCTGTCGTTGTGAAAGAAGGAAAAATCGTTGGCCGTGGAAGCAACCACGTCACTTTAGATAATGACCCGACGGCGCACGCGGAGGTGATGGCTATTCGCGATGCCTGCCGTAATTTGAAAACCTTCCAACTTACAGGTTGCGAAATCTATACCAGTTGCGAACCCTGTCCGATGTGTTTGGGAGCCATTTATTGGGCGCGTCCGGAACGCATCTATTTTGCTGCCAATCAAAATGATGCAGCTGATGCCGGTTTCGACGATTCGTTTATTTATGACGAAATTGCTATTGAACCGCAGGACCGTAAAATTCCTTCCACGCAAGAGAATCGTGCGGAAGCCGTCAATGTCTTCCAACTCTGGAAGAATTGCGCCAGCAAGGTGGATTATTAAACCGTTTCTTTCTTTATAGAACGAATAATAAAATGTTCTATATTTGCGCCCTCAAAATTTTAGCACTATGAAGTTATTGCGAATTTTTGATATCCTTGACAATTTAAAGGAAAAATACGGCAACAAGGAGGTACTTGCTCGCCGTGATACTTCGGGACAATGGAGAAAATATACCGTAAGTGAATATTGTGAACACGCCTACGCTATTTCCGCTGCTTTGTTGGAAATGGGCGCTCAAAAAGGTGACAAAGTTGCCACCATTATGCAAAACCGCCCCGAATGGAACTTCTTGGATATGGGTATTACGATGGCCGGCTGCGTTCACGTGCCCGTCTATCCTACGCTGAATGCTCCTGAATACAAATATATTCTGAATCATTCTGACGCGAAATTCATCTTCATAGGTGTGGAGCAGATTTTTAGAAGAGTGGAACCAATCATTCCCGATTTGGTTCTCAGTCCGAAAATTTTCACGATTGCCCCCATTGAAGGGTTCCCTACTTTTGATACTTTTATGGAAACAGGTCGTGCAACGGTTGAAAAATGGATGCCGACCATTCAGCAAATCAAGGAGGAAACGTCTCCCGATGATATTGCCACATTGATTTATACTTCTGGCACCACGGGAAATCCGAAAGGCGTTCAACTTCGTCATAAAAGTATGGTTATCAATGCTGCGACGATTTCCGCGATGAATACGCACGACTTCCACGCGTGCGTGTTGAGTTTCTTGCCCCTCAGCCACGTGTATGAGCGCGTATGTAACTATATGTACCAGATTCTTGGAGGAACTATTTATTATACAAATAGTTTGGCAACCATCGCGAAAGATTTGAAAGATATTCACGCGATGGGCTTCTGTGCCGTTCCGCGCGTGTTGGAAACGATGTTCAGTAAGTTGCAAGCCGCTGGAAAGGATTTGCAAGGACTGAAAAAGTATATTTATCAATGGGCTTTCCAAATCGCGCAAGTCTATGATAATGAGAAAAAGAACTGGTTCTACCGGAAGAAATATCAGTTGGCCGATTGGCTGGTCTATTCCAAATGGCGCGAAAATCTCGGCGGGAATCCGATGATTATCGTCTCCGGTGGTTCCTCCATCCAAGAACGAATCATTCGTACTTTTACCGCTGCTCAACTTCACGTTTTTGAAGGATACGGACTTACGGAAACTTCTCCCGTTATCGCCGTCAATAATCCCGCTAAAAACGAACTCCATCCCGGCACCGTCGGACTTATTATGCCGTGCATCGATTTCAAGTTGGCGGAAGATGGTGAAATCCTTACGAAGGGCGATTGCTTGATGCAGGGTTACTACAAGGACGAGGCCTATACCAAGTCGGTGATAGACGAAGAGGGGTGGTTCCATACGGGCGACATCGGAACGTTTCAAAACGGCTATTTGAAAATCACCGATCGGAAGAAGGAGATTTTCAAACTCTCTACCGGGAAATACATCGCTCCTCAGATTTTGGAAAATCGTCTGAAAGAGTCTCCGTTCATTGAACAAGTGATGGTGATTGGTGAAAATGAAAAAATCGCCGCCGCCATTATTGTTCCGAATTTCGACACGCTGCATTTTTGGTGTGCAAAGCATAAAATCCATTATGGTGAAAATGAGGAATTGGTTGGCAATGCCGATGTCATCAAACGGATTCAACGCGAGGTTTCCAAATTGAATGAGACACTTCCGGAACACGAGCAGATTCGTCAGTTCCGGTTGGTTGCCGATACGTGGACGCCCCAAACGGGCGAGCTTTCGCAGACGCTCAAACTGCGTCGTGCCGTCCTTCGTAAAAAATACGAATCCGTCTATTGCGACATTTATCAAAAAGATATTAAGTAATACAACTATTTTTTACATCCATTTATTCATTTAAAATTCTTTTATTTTATGGAAGAAAAAGATCTTCTCCGCACGGAAAATGATGAAAATCAGAATCTTGATGCGACTCCTTGTGCGTCCGAAGCAGCGCAAGAAACTATGACGGAAGCAGCTCCTCAGCCCGAAACTACCGAAGCCGAAGTAGCAGCTCCCGAGAACACCGAAGAGCCGGTAGCCGTCGTGGAACCTGCCCCACAGACCGAAGAACCGACTCCCGCTCCCGAAGCAACCGAAGCAACCGAAAGCAATGCCACCGTTGCCGAAATGATGAGCGAGATTGAAAATCAAGAAGCCGCTGCCGCTCCCGAAACGGAAGCCGCTCCGGAAGAACCGCAGGAAACCATCGAGCAAATCGAGGAAGAGTACAAGAACCTTACCTTGGAACAGGCCGTTGAAGAAATGAGCCGCATTGTTCCCGAACCGGACTTTAATAAAATCAAAGCCCGCGTCGGCGTTCTTCGTACCCACGTGCTTGCTATTTTGAAAGAAAATAGAAAAGCTCAAAAAGAGGCCTTCCTTGCTGCCGATGAAAACAATAAAGAAGAAGATTTCAAGCCCGAAATTTCAGACATCGAACTGAAATTCAACGACGCTTTGCATATTTTTAAAAGCAATAAGGATAAATTCCTTGAAAATATTGAAAAGGAAAAACAGCAGAACCTCGAAGCAAAAAAAGCCATCATTGAAGAACTGCGCATCCTCGTTGAAAATGAAACCAATCTCAAGGTTCTGAACGACAAATTCAAAGACCTTCAGGAAAAATGGAAAACCGTAGGTCCTGTTCCGCAAAACGAGTCCAATAACCTTTGGCAAAATTATCACTTCTTTGTAGAAAAATTCTTTGATATCCTTCGTATCAATAAGGAACTCAAATACTTGGATTTGAAAAAGAATATGGAACAGAAAATCAAACTCTGCGAACAAGCAGAAACTTTGATGGTCTTAGATTCTATCAACCAGGCATTTTCAATGTTGCAAGACCTTCACGAACAGTGGAAGGAAATCGGCCCCGTTCCAGACGATAAGAAAGAGGAACTCTGGGAACGCTTCAAATCAGCGTCCGACCAAATCAATCAGCGCCGTCGCGAACATTATGACGAAATGTTTGCTGAACAGCAGAATAACTATAATGCAAAGGTGGTTTTGTGCGAAAAAGCAGAAGAATTTACGGCTCAAGCTTGCGAAAACGCCAACGATTATAATGCTGTAAGCGACCAACTTACCGAGTTGCTTAAGGTTTGGAAAACCCTCGGCGCAGCACCTCCGAAGGTGAACGAAGATATCTGGAATCGTTTCAAAGGTTCCCTCGACAAGTTCTTTGAAAAGAAAAAGGAATTTTTCTCCAAGGTCAAAGAAGAACAACAAAATAATTACAACCAAAAGTTGAACCTGATTATTCAGGCGGAAGCCATCGCCGATCGTACCGACTGGCGTGCCGCTACCGATGCCATTATCAGCCTCCAACAGGAATGGAAAAAGGTGGGAACCACTTCTCGCAAACATTCCGAAGCTCTTTGGAAACGTTTCCGCGCCGCTTGTGACAAATTCTTTGAAGCTAAGGCTCAATATTTTGGAAACGTTGAAGAAAGTGAAGCTGAAAACCTTCGTAAAAAAGAAGACCTCATTCAACGTATTTTGGATTGTGAATTCGGCGATGACAAAAACGCCAACTTGGAAGCTATGAGCGCATTCCAACGCGAATGGACCGAAATCGGCTATGTGCCAAGAAAGGAAAAAGACCGTATTCATAACGCGTATCGCGAAGCCCTCAACAAGCGGTTCTCCGAATTGAAAGTCAGCGCGTACGAAGTCCGTCGTACCAATCGTTCATCCAACCAAGTTCTCGGAGACCCCGGTTCAGACCGTATTCTCGATAAGGAAAGACGTTTCCTCGCCAACAAGATTGCTCAGCTCAAGGATGAAATTTCCATCTGGGAAAACAATCTTGGTTTCTTTGAAAATTCAAAGAATGCTGATTTGCTGAAAGCAGAATTTTCTAAGAAGATTGAATCTGCCAAGGCGCAAGTCAAGGAGTTGGAATTCAAACTCAAGGTGATGTCTTCGAATAATCAAGAAGAATAGTATGGAAGTTGCCGATATCATCCGCAAACACCTTTGCGATGACGTTTATTCCTTGTCAACCAAGGACGGATGGTACGGAAACTACGATAAAAAGTGGCTGTTGCAGCAGATACAGTCACGGCAAAAAGCGCAATCGAAGTTGCCGTCGTGGTACGGCAACTTCGATTTGCTTTTTCCCCCGCCTCTTTCGGTGGAACAGTCTTCGTCGGAACTTGCGGCGGCCTACAAATCCTCATTGGTTTCGGGCGCTACCTTGGTGGATGCAACCGGCGGAATGGGCGTCGATAGCAGTTTCTTCGCCCGCCGTTTCCAAAAGGTAATCTATATGGAAATGCAACCGGAGTTGGTGGCGTTGGCGCGTCACAATTTTGGCGTTTGGGGGTTAAACAACGTTGAGGTGCGTCATACTTCGGACGGCTCTGTGGACAGACTGCCTGCGGCCGACTGCGTTTTCTTGGATCCTTCGCGCCGCGATGCGGGCCGCAAAGTGTTTCTGTTGGAAGACTGTAGTCCCGACATTATCCGATGGATGCCGCGTTTAAAGGAACTTTACGGCACTATTTTGGTCAAACTGTCGCCTATGTACGACCTGACTGCGGCTGTACGTGCTTTTCCCGAAATTGATGCCATTTATGTGGTGGCAGTTCACGGCGAAGTGAAGGAACTTTTACTTATGATTTCTTCAAAGAAAATGCCACGGACGGTTTCGTGTGTGAATCTTGAGCGCGGTGGGGCCGTCCAGCGGGAAGTTTTTTCCTACGAGGAACGGAATGGTGTCGTTGACTGTGCCGATGAGGTGGAGACGTTTCTTTACGAACCTCACGCCACGTTGATGAAGGCCGGACTGATGAATGCCGCGGCCGCCCGTTACGGTTTGAAAAAACTCCATCCGCATAGCCATCTGTTCACGGGTTCGCAGCTCGTTCCCGACTTTTTTGGCAGAATTTTCCAAGTAAAATCCGTTTTTGGAATGGGAAAATCGGAGTTGAAGACAAACGTTTCCGACTTGAAAAAGGCCAATATAACGGTTCGGAATTTCCCGATAAAAGAGGCCGATTTGCGTAAAAAACTCAAGTTGGATTCGGGTGGAGAGGTGACATTGTTTGCCACTACGCTGTTCGGAGAACGTCACGTTCTGATTCGGACAGAAAAAGCACGTGTTTCAGACGATAATCCTTTGAATGACTGAAAAGATGGACTTTGAAAAAGATTTTATGAAGGTGAAGCAAACGAACAATCCCCTGAAGGAGGGGTGTATGCTCGTTTCGGTTCCATTTTACAATGATGCCTACTTTCACCGATCCGTCGTCCTGCTGACCGACTATCAGTCGCCGGGAACGGCCGGCGTGATAATCAATAAGAGGACCAATCTGACCATTCGGAAAACGATGCCCGAATGGAACATTGACGGAAAGTTCTATTTTGGAGGTCCTGTCACGGTGGAGGGAGTGATTGCATTGCACAATTTTTGTGGCAGTGGGCGCTACCATTCGTTGGGTGAGGGGCTTTACGCCGGCATTGACCCCATCTTGATTTCGTTGATAGAACAGCGTGCGATTGTCAATATGAAGTATCGTTTTTATTTGGGATATGCCGGCTGGGACGATGGGCAGCTGGAACGGGAAATCAAGCACAAGATGTGGGTGGTTTTGGACTACCATCCCGAACTGATTTTCGATACGACTCCATCGAAAGTGTGGGAGAAGGCGGTCCGATTGTTAGGCCCTGAATATTCCCATTGGTTGGATGTTCCGGCGGACGTTGCTGAAAATTGAGAAGTGCCGTAGGGATACATTGTGCCGGTCCTACGAACTGAGGCGCAAAAGGATGAAAGTAGGAGGTTATGGTTTGAGGCAGCCGATAGGAACGACATAGATTCCATCGTCACGTTTGTACGCTAAATTGCCGACGGCAGTGAGAATCATCTTGAAAGAAGGCATATTCATTGTTTCAGTATCAATTGTTGATGCGAACTTGTTTAATGTTGCCGCGCCATCATCTATCAGATTCTTTCCTCCCAACTTAATTTCAATCAAACCATATTGTCCATTGCGTAAATGTATGATGGCATCACATTCAAGCCCATTGCTGTCTCGATAATGGGAGACTTCCCCGTTGAGTTCGTCAGCGTATGTCCTGAGGTCTCGGACTGCCAAAGTCTCAAACAATAGTCCCATCGTGTTGAGGTCTTTGAGCAGATCGGCTGGAGATGCGCCTAAGGCAGCTGTTGCAATGGATGGATCCACGAAATACCTTGTGTCGCTGCATCTGATGGCGGCTTTCGAACGGAGATTTGGGTTCCACGCCTCCATATCTTCAATGACAAATATCTTTTTCAACACATTGATGTAGGAAGATACTGTATCGACATCTAATGCTGCTGTATCATTTGATGACATATCGGCTTTAATACCGGCAATAGTCACTTGTGTCCCCTGATGGCGAGCAAGAGAGCGCAAGAGTCGTTTCGCACGAGCCGGACTTCGGTTAATGCCGTCAACACGTGAAATGTCCCCTTCCGTTACAGCTTGGTAGTATGAAAATGCCGTTTCAAGGGCGTCCTCCTTTTCCAATGTTGTAGCAATAGGCCATCCTCCTCTGCATATAAGAAAAGCGATGTCCTCAAGTGTAAGATTGGCTTCACTACAGATGGGGATTTGTGGATTGTTGAATAGATTTTGAAGACTTACTTCTCCATTGCTTTCTCCTGATTCCCAAAGCGACATTGGCCTCATCCGTAATTTCGTAATGCGACCGGTTCCTGTATGATGGATTCTTTCTTGCTGGTCTATGGCTGGAGGAACTGCAGAGCCAGTTAATATGAACTGACCGATGCCTTTGCTGTGGTCAACGGCAAAGCGGACAGCATCCCATACTTGAGGGATGATTTGCCACTCATCAAGCAATTTCGGCTTATCTCCTTCCAAAAGAGCGTTGATGTCCATTTCTGCAAGAATCATATTCTTGTTAAGATTGACGGGATCGGATATGTAGTTGACACTCTTTGCCTGCTGTTCTGATGTAGTGGTTTTGCCACACCATTTGGGACCTTCGACCAAAACTGCTCCCGAGGATCTCAATTCTCTTCTGAGAATTTCGTCTGCTATACGAGATTTGTAATTAAACTCGGTCATAATGCTAAGTTGTTGATTTATCGGCTGCAAAGGTACTTATTTTATTTACACAAAAACACAAAAAAATAAAATTCCGTAAATTATGGATTTTAATTCCGTAAATTGTGGATTTTAATTCCGTAAATTGTGGATTTTGAAAATGGTTGCCGCAATGCGGAAGTTAGAAAATGGAGATAGCCGTTACAACCCCATACAAAAAAATCTCGCATTTCTGCGAGATTTTTTTGTGCCCTCGGCGGGATTCAAACCCACGATCTTCAGAACCGGAATCTGACATTCTATTCAGCTGAACTACGAGGGCAGTCGCTTTGAAAAAAGCGCGCAAAATTACAACTTTTTGCTATTCTGCCGGAGCTTCCGTCTTGACTTTTTTCTTGCTGGCTTTCGCTTTTGACAAGATAATCAGAACTGCGACGAAAAAGGCAACCGTTCCGCGCATACATTCAATCGTAAGCATAATGGAAGCAATGATTCCAAAATAGAAAACAAGCGCGATGGCGATACCCCACAGCGGGTTCTTGCAGCGAATGCTGTCCATAATCATTTTGCCAATAATAAAGCATAACATCACTGCCTCAAAGATAATCAGTGACCACGCGCTAACTTCGGCTGCGAGGAAGTAGCAAATGCCACAAATGACGACGCCTGCCAGTGCGAGGTAAACGCCTGCTTTCCACTCTTTCCACGGTTTGGCATCAATCAATTTCGCTTCCACCGACATTTGAGCCACCGTCTGCATAACGGCATTCAGGAGACTGTAAATGACGAAAACGAGGGCTATGACACTGAAAATCGTCCAGAACCAACCGACATTTGCCGGATGGCAGAACCATCCGATGCACGGTCTGGCACCTACGTATTCGTATTTCCACAACGGAACAAGGTACTCCGGTGAATCGAAACTTTGGAAACAATAGTAGAAAATGGAAACCAAAGAAACGGCCAACAAAGAGTAGAGTACCGGATAATACTGTGACTTTCCTCTTTTGCGGATTTGAAAATTGAAATAGGCCATCACTCCAACTACTATCAAGATGAAGAACAGCTGCGCCACCGGATGAATCCCGAGCGGATTATTGTGATGCCATCCAAGCAAATCAGGATAATTCGTAATCGGGGCGTTTGTACTTAAATACTCTAAAGCACTCATAATTAGATGTGAATTATAAAAAAAAGACCTCTTTTGAGAAAAAAAACTTATTCGCAAAAGAGGTGCAAAAGTAACAATTTTTTGAACACGGAAAACACTCCGTTATTTTTTCTTTAAATCTCCCTACGAATCCAACATTTCGGAAATAAAATCGTCATCAGAAAAATACTCCAAGATTTCGTAGTCCATCACGTCCAGGTGAGTATATTCGTAATTATCTATGAACTCGTCTGCCGAATTGACGCCATCTTGGTCCTTTTTTGAAACTTTTGGACTTTTGTGAACAGGTGTTGAGACGGTGGTTTCAACGGAAATGGTATTTTCAGTATTTTTTGCAAGTAGAACCTCGTTTTGAGAATTGTCCGAAAGGGGAGTTTCTACTTTTGCTGTCACCTTTCCCCTATTGTCAACAGGATTCTCCGTTTTTGGAGAGAAGAATGTGGCAGAGCCAATACTCACGACAAGTGCTATGGAGGCAGCAACAGAGGTGACGGTTATCCATCTTTTCCGTAAAACAATTCGGTGACTTTCTTCCTGCCTGACTCTTTCCATAATTGTGTTGGGCAACTGGTCAAAATAGCCATCGGGCACAGAACCGGATTGCCCCGTTGCGTAGGAATCAAGAATTTCTTCAACTTTCTCTTCCTTCGCAACGCGGTCCATTATCTTGTCGGAAAGTGTGTCGAAATATCCGTCTGGAACGGACGCTTCACTTTTCTTTATCTGGTTAAGAATGTCTTTCATTTTTTGCAAAAAAACGGGGGTAAGACGTGAACGTTGGAAGAAAGTTTAATTCGCTGAAAAAAAATAATGTTTCGTTTATTCTGTGAGGAATTTTACAATGTCGGGTTCACTTACACCGCGGTAGTTGAAAGCACCAACAATTTTGCCATCTACTACGTATGCGAAGGTGGGGAAATTGCCATACACCATATCAATTGCCAAGTAGGGAGAAATCATACGGTATTCGTATTCCCACGTTTTTGTCACCCGCATAAAATGCGAAAGCGATTCGTCGGTTCCCCACACTAAAAACTTGATTTTCCCTTTGTCAAGATGATTCCGTTCAGAGATGTTGTTGACCAAATCGCAACTTTGCCGGCAATACTTGCATCCGGACGAAATAATCGCAATGACGTATTTGCCTTTGTCAATGTCTAACCGAGTGGTGTCATTCTTGAAAACGACGGTATCTTTTTCTTTAATATATTGTACGTCATTGATTTTCAAATAGAAAGAAGAATCGGCGTAGGCCTTGTCAAAAATAGTGGTGTTGACGAGATTGTTTTCTGAAAAAATGGCGCTATAAACGGCATTGGGCGGAAAAAGGATAAACAGCACAACGAGGCAAGTTCCGCCTGTTAATCCTGCAAACCACTTTTGAAAACGCGGCGTGTAATCTTTTTCCTTGATCTCTTTGATGAACTTGCGTTTTCCTTCGTCATCTTTCTCCCATCGCAAAGAGAGTCTTTTCGGCGTTTGCTTGTAGGCAAAGCCCAACAACAGAAGAATTCCAATATTCTTGTAAATGGAATGGAGTGGCTCAATCGGAATTAAATCGCCGAAGCAGTGACAGTTGGCATCATTTCGAAAAAGTACGACGTAAACAAGAAAGAAGGTGAATCCTACAGTCATTAAAGTAGCCAACCACCAAGCCCAGCGGTACTGTACTTTGAGCACGAGGGCGCATCCGATGATGAATTCCGCCGCAATGAGGCAGCGGGCTCCGATAGCGGCCAACGTGAAACTGCACAATTGGAAACTGTAAATGTAAACCTCAAAAGTGTCAATGGAAATCAGTTTCAGGACGGCTGATAAGATGAATAGTGCGCCCAAAAATATGCGGACAATGCTTCTTGATGTATTGAGTAGCTTCATTTTATGGTAGGTATGGAATGGATAAGTTGTCTTGTGTATTCGGTTTGCGGATTTTCGTAAATGCTGTCGGCTTCGCCCATTTCAACAATTTCACCCCGTTGCATCACGGCCATTCGGTCGCTCATATATTTTACTACGGAAAGATCGTGTGAAATGAAAATGTAGGTGAAATGGAACTCCTCTTTGAGTTCATTGAGCAAATTGAGAACCTGCGCCTGCACCGACACGTCCAGTGCGGAAACGGATTCGTCGCAAATGATGAACCGCGGGTTGACGGCGATGGCGCGGGCAATGGAAATGCGTTGCCGTTGGCCTCCGGAAAATTCGTGAGGGTAACGGTAGAAGTGGCTTTCGTTCAATCCGACCCGTTTCAAAATTTCTATGGCGCGGTCGCGTCTTTCCGCATTGTTAGCCAACAAATGGTGAAATTGCATTGGCTCCATAAGTGCATCACCGACGGTTAACCGCTGATTCAGAGAGGAATAAGGGTCTTGTAAAATAATTTGCAGCTCTTTTCTCAAAGGACGTAATGCTCGTTGCGAAAGATGGGTGATGTCGCGTCCTTCGTACGTGATGGTGCCTTCATCCGGTTCAATCAGACGGAGAAGCGTCCGTCCTAAGGTGGTTTTCCCGCAACCGGATTCTCCGACCAAACCTAAAGTTTCCCCTTCGTAAATGTCTAAGTTGATGTTTTTTAGAGCGTAGACGTAATCGCGGCGGGCGAAAAGGTGCTCCTTCCGCAAAGGGTAGCGTTTGCTGAGGTTTTCGATTCGAATGAGCGGCGTTTGCCCGTAAAGCTGCTGATGTTTGGCTGTCCGTTCCTCTTGGGTAATGGCTTCGTACGAGAGAAGTGGATTGGCTTCGCCGCGTTCGTGCGCCTCAATGAAACTGCTGACCGTGGGAAGTCGCCGCAACCGTGTCGTCATCGAGGGACGGCAAGCCAAAAGTCCTTGTGTATAGGGATGTTTCGGATTTTCAAACAGCTCTTTTACTTCCCCTTGTTCCACGATGTCGCCTTTGTAGAGGACAATGATGCGGTCTGCTATCTGTGCCACTACGCCCAAATCGTGAGTGATGAAAATCACACTCATCTGGTACTTTTTCTGTAGCCGTTTGATGAGTTCCAAAATCCCTTTTTGTACGGTTACGTCCAAGGCCGTAGTCGGTTCGTCGGCAATGAGCACGTCGGGGTTGCAACTCATTGCCATCGCAATCATAACGCGCTGTTTCTGCCCTCCGGAAAGTTCGTGCGGGTAGGAACGGAAGATTTTTTCAGGACGGGGAAGCATCACCTCGTTGAAAAGTTCGATGACCCGTTCCTGTGCCTCTTTTTTGGTGAGCGATGTGTGAAGAAGAAGCGCCTCCATAATCTGGTCGCCGCACCGAAGCACGGGATTCAAAGAGGTCATCGGCTCCTGGAAAATCATAGCGATTTTGGCTCCGCGGATTTTCCGCAGTTCCTTTTCCGAAAGCGTCGCAATGTTGATGGGCTCGCCGTCTTCTTTTTCCGTTAGCAGAATGCTGCCGTTGGTGACACGCGAAATTTTGGAATCAATGAGGCGCATCAGCGACAACGCCGTCACCGACTTGCCAGAGCCGGATTCTCCGACGACACCGATGGTGGTTCCTTTGGGCAGATTGAACGAGACGTGGTGGAGGATTTTTTTCCACTCGTCATCATTTTTTAGTTCTAATGAAAAATCGTTAACGCTTATTACATCCATTGTTCCAAACAAGGCGGCAAAGGTACGAATTTAGTTTATAAGGTTTGTAAAGTTTATAAAGTTCATAAAGTTTATAAAGTTCATAAAGTTTTTAAAGTTTATGAAGTGGGCTACCATTGGGGGGAGTAGGCGTCTTGCAGATGTTCCAATTTTGTTTCCTGGGCATTTTTCACGATGGAGATGATGTCGAAGCGTGCTTCGTGCGTGTAGCCGTTCCGAAGAATGTACGAATTGGCGGCGCGGATGATGTTTTTTTGCTTTTGCTTGTTGACGGCGGTTTGCGGTTCGCCGAAGGATTCGCTGGCCCGTGTTTTCACTTCTACAAAAGCCAATGTGTTGTCTTTTAGTGCAATGATGTCAATTTCTAAATGTCCAAATTGCCAGTTGCGTTCCAAAATGGTGTACCCTTGTTCCATTAGGTAGAGGCGGGCCAATTCTTCACCCGCATCTCCAATCTCTTTTTTTTCTGTCATAGTTTTTTAATAAATGATAACAACAAAGGTACATCTTTTTAATATCATTTCTTTTCACAAAATAAAAATAAAGTATTGATTTTTAATCATATAATATGCTTTTTTTATAAAATAAATGACCATTTATTTTAGGTAAAACCACTTTCTATTCAAAATAGGTCATTTTTAATTCTGCCATTTTAATTCATAATTAAATTGAAATTGGAAATATTTTATTCCTGTGCCACGGTTTGGCGTACCACGCTACTATTTTTGCAGCATCGAAATTCAAAACACAAAAACCTATGAATGAAAATGTACAAAAAACCGAATTTAACGCACGCAAAACCCTTTGCTATCTTTCCAAAAATCTGGAAGAATCTAACAGCAGTATCCTCAATCTTATTCAACCGGATTTTATTGAAGGCGGAAGAAGGAAAAAGAACAAACGCTTCCCTTCGTTCGGGAACGAACCGAATGGCGAAGAAAATCTCACGAATGAAGAAAAGAGCCAAGTCGTTTTGAAAATCAATGAATTGGGTGAGTATTTGAAAACCGAGGCGATGGATTCCGTTCTGTTTGTCGCTTTGTTTACGCTTACCGTCAACGGAAATAGAAGTATTGATTTGGACGACATCGCTCGTTTCTTTGACATCTCTTCCATTGATGCTTTCGTCTTCAAATCCAAATTAAACACTTTAGCAGAAAAGAATTTGATTCGTAAAGAATATTCACACCGTTCTTCCGAATCCGTTTACTACGTTGACGAAAAGGTCATTAACGCCATCAGCGACAATCTCCCATTGGATACCATCAAACACAAAGTTGTGGACAAATATGCTTTTACCAAGCAAGTTTCCGATTGGATTGAGGAGCGCTCTCGTGAAAGTATTGACACGGACGAACTCATTGAACGCGTAAAAAGATACGAAAATGAAAACAGAGATATGGAGTTCGTGCAAACCATCCTCAAGTTGCCGCTCCATCTCGAGGAGCGTCTTTTCTTTTACGAGATGTGTGACGATTTTCTGTCGGTTCGTGGCCAACTAACGGAAGTTGATTGTACATTAACTGACATTTATGATAGTCCGAGATGTATGATTCCCATTGCGCGTGCTATTATGGAGAATGAGCATCCTCTTCAGAAAGAAGACCTGATGGAACTCCAGTCGGCGGGAATGTATAGCGATGCCGAGGTTGTCCTCACGGATCGCGGAAAGCAAATCTTTTTAGGTAGTGATGTTGATCTGTTCACCAAGAGCGATGTCCGTACTGCTAAAAATATGCTCATCCCCGATGATATCAAACACAAGAAGTTGTTTTTCACGACGAAGACCGCGGGGGAACTGGATTTCTTAAAGAAAAATCTCATTCCCGAACAATTCCACAAATTGCAGGATCGACTTTCGGACAAAGGGCTTCCGAAAGGGGTGGCGGTGTTGTTTTACGGAGAGCCGGGCACTGGGAAAACAGAATCCGCCTTGCAAATTGCCAAAGCGACGGGAAGAAAAATCGTTCACGTCGATATCAGTGCCAGTAAATCCTGCTGGTTCGGGGAAAGTGAAAAAATCATCAAACGTATTTTTACGAATTACAAAGATTTGTGCAAACACGAGAAAGAGACCCCCATTCTGCTTTTCAATGAGGCGGATGCCCTTTTCAGCAAAAGAAAAGACGTCAACTCGTCGAATGTGGCACAAACGGAGAACGCCATCCAAAACATCATTTTGGAAGAGATTGAAAAACTGGACGGAATTCTCATTGCTACAACCAACCTCATTCAGAACCTGGACTCGGCCTTCGACCGTCGTTTCCTTTTCAAAGTAAGATTCGACAAACCCACGGTGGAAGCGAAGAAAGCCATTTGGCAAAACAAATTGGAATGGTTGACGGACGAAGAATGCACCAAACTGGCCCAATCGTTCAATTTGTCCGGTGGAGAAATCGACAACATTGTCCGTAAGGTTGTGATGGAAGAGGTACTCAATGGGGAACGTCCGAACTGCGAATTTATCGAGGGACTTTGTCGTAATGAGAAGATGGATGATTCGAAGGGAAAATCTATCGGTTTCAAATAATGGAGTTTCCAAGTTCGAAATAGGGGCAAAAAATGTTTTCCATTTTTTGCCCCTATAGTCTTTCCTGCATTGGGACACCCAAAAATAAGCGAAAATCCAACCTATAATATTGATATTGAAATAATTATAATTTACATACAAAAAAAATGTGTGGAAATTAGGAGAAATTCACTTTTGAAATTTCCTACGTTTCAGAGTAATTCGAACAAATAGCAAACGCTATGATTTATAATATGTTAGTTTAAAATTCTATTTTTTGTTTTATTCTTTTTGTAAGTTAAACAATTCTTTTTGAGCCTCTATTTCCCTGCGGAGCTCTTGTTCCGAAGGCAAATATAGTTTATATTTTGATGCAAACAATTGCTCATTACCCTTAAGAATGGAGTATTTTGCAATATCTGCATCTGTTTCACTGCACAGCACAATGCCAATGGTGGGATTATCCCCTTCGGTGCGTTTCAGGTCATCATACATTTTTACGTACATATCCATTTGACCAACATCTTGATGGGTGATTTTTCCAATCTTCAAATCAATAAGCACATAACATTTCAGCACAACATTATAGAACACTAAGTCTATGAAATAATCGTTATTCGCAGTTCTTATCAATTCCTGACGGCCCATAAATGCAAATCCACGTCCCATCTCCATAATAAACTCTTGCAAATGAGAGATAATGGCACTTTCAAGATCTGTCTCGCTATAACTATCATCTTTCTTGAAACCAAGAAATTCTGCCACAATCGGACTTTTCAAGAGTTCCAATTTGTTTCCAGCAACGCCCCCTTTTGTATTTTCAGCGATTTGTGGCTGCTGAAAATGACGCTCGTAATATTGTGTGGATATATTGCGGTCGAGAGTGCGCACACTCCACATTTCTTGGGAGGCGGTTGACAGATACCAGCGTATGGCCACGGGGGCATTTACCCTAAGGGTTTGGATTATGTGTGTCCAAGTCAAATTGTGCAATCGCGATTGCATAATTTCTAAATCATTGAACGTCAAATAGAAAGATTTGAAATATTGAAGATTTCTTCTGCTGAATCCTTTCCCATAGGCACGTGTCAGTTCCTCAGAAAGTTGTGCAATGAGTTGAGTGCCGTAATCAGCGCGTTCTTTGCCGTTTTGCTCTTGCAAGACAATTCTTTCGCCAATTTTCCAATAAGTGTCAATCATCAAGTGGCTCACCGAAGCATACGCTCGCTGGCGACCTTGTTCGATGATGTTCTTTACTTCTGCAAAAAACGATTCGTCAATTTGATTTTTTACTATGGTATTGTTTTCTTTCATATTATGCAATGGCTTCAAACGCTCTGATTTATAATATGTTAGTTTAAAATTCTATTTCTCCATTAAAATCTTTTTTAGTTGTTCCTTGCTCGGAAGCACTGTCTTGTACTTGCTCGCAAAAATCTGATTGTTATTTAAAG
>DCHI01000028.1 GCA_002314795.1 Bacteroidales bacterium UBA1756
CTTACCGTTTTGTTGCTGACATCAAACAAGTCGGCCATCATTTTTTGTGTGAGCCAAAGCGTTTCATCTTCGTAACGGACTTCAACGGAATCGGCGCCGGATTGCTTTTCGAAAATCAGAAATTCGGCGGTACTGTTGCGGATGGTCAACTTCTTTTCTTCGCTCATAATCCAAGCTCCTTTAAGTATTTATCCATCTGCGCTTCCACGTCGGCAATTTTTGCTTTCAGTTCTGCAATTTCGGCGTTAACCGAATCAATGTCAATGATTTCCTCTTCTTCAAAGGTATCGACGTAACGAGGAATGTTGAGATTATATTCGTTTTCGACGATTTCATCGAGAGTTGCCACATGACTGTACTTCTCGATTTCTGCATTTTCACCATTTCGGTATGCCTGATAAGTGGCAACGATTTTCGCAATGTCTTCATCACGAAGAACGTTCTTGGCTTTATCTTTTTTGAAACCTTTGGAGCCGTCGATAAACAGAACGTCGCTGTTGGTTTTTCCCTTGCGGAACACGATGATACAAGCAGGAATGGACGTGCCGTAGAAGATGTTTTCCGGCAGACCAATGACGGCGTCAATGAGGTTCTTGTCAATCACCATACGGCGGATTGCGCCTTCACTTGCACCACGGAAGAGAACGCCGTGAGGAGCAACGGCGGCAATTCTGCCCTTTCCACTCATGGAGGCAATCATGTGCATAAGGAATGCCCAGTCACCTTTGCTTGCCGGGGGAACGCCCATGTCAAAGCGATGCCAACGGTCAAGCCCTGCTTCCATCTTAAATTCTTTCTTTTTCCCCTTGCCGTTCTTCTTCTCGTCTTCCTCTTCATCGACGGAGACTTCACCACCGGGATTGAAGCCCGATGCCCATTTATCCAAACTAAACGGCATATTGGCAACGATACAATCAAACTTCATCAGGTTGCCGTCGCTGTCAAGGTGCTGAGGATTAGCGAGAGTATCGCCCCATTTAATGTTGGCATCCTGAATATCGTGAATAAACATATTCATCTTTGCCATGGAAATGGTGGAACTATTGCGTTCTTGACCGTAGATTTGCACCTTGTTAAAACCACGTTTACGCGCAGCACGAATCAAAAGCGAACCGGAACCGCAAGTGGGGTCATACACGCGGTCATTTTCTTCGGGGGCGACAATCTGTGCCATAATTTCCGAAACCTGTTGCGGGGTGAAGAAGCTTCCTGCCTTCTTGCCCGCCATAGTGGCAAACTCGCCGATCATGTACTCGTAGGCATCACCGATGATATCGGCAGGCACTTCATCATCCTGGCATGCGATATTCGAGGGGTGCAAATCGAGATCAACGAAATCGCCGAGCAGGTTGCGCAAAATCGGGTTTTTCTGCTCTTTTTTTCCGAGGTTGCTTTCACTATTGAAGTCGATACCGCGGAAAATGCCGTTCAGTATGGCGTTGGAACTTTCAATACCTGTGAGCGCTTCGCTGATTTTATTACCGATATCATTCTGAAAACGGTTCTCAAAGAGGTAATCAAAGGTGAATTCGCGTTTCAGAGAGAAAGGAAGATTGGCAATCTGACGTTCCAGACGAATACCCTCGTATTCTTTTTTAAGTTCTTTTGCCTTTTCATCAAACGTATCGCTCAGATACTTGACGAAGAACATGGAAAGAACGAAATCCTTATAATTGGATGCGTCGATGTTGTCACGGAAAGTATTTGCCCCCGCCCAAAGTGCGCGTTTGATATCGTCAAATGTAGTCTTAGCCATTGTTTTTTCCTCCGAAAGAATTCAGATATTTTTTGATTTTCATTGAGTTTTGTTTCGTTTCCAGGTCGAGAAGTGTTCGCTTCATCTTTTTTAGTTCGATAGAACTATACCAAAGTTCGCCGACAGCGCATTGTTTTTCGTAAGGAATCATCGGCACTTCGAGATCTTCCAGGTCAGTTCGGCTGACGGATTTCATCACCGCACCGACAGATGTCGCAACGGCGATTTCGGAAATCTTCTCGTTTAGAATCATGGCAAGGTATTTCGGCGATGTGCCATCCTTAGCGGTGATCAAGATGAGGTTGTTTCCGGCATAGAAGCCGTCCGGGATTTCTTCTATATAATTTACAAAGGTTGGGGAGATTCGTTTCACCACAATGTCTCCGGGACGAATCAACAGCTCGTCCGGGGGAACCCAGCGGTTCACCGTCGGCGACAAATCTACCGTATTATCGAGCAAAAAGGCAGTACAAGGAAGCCAGTTTGTTTTCTCTTCTCGCTCTTTCGCCCGTGACGGGGACACTGTACAAAACTTGATAGTTGCTAATTCTTGTAGTTTCTTCTTTTTCATATTTCCTCAATAGACCGGCACGGTAAGATAGAATCCCGTGTCGGCTTTATTACTTAGAATTCGGGCAGATTTTCGAGATTATCTGCTTTGATGTTGTTGGCATCGGTTCGAAGGTATTGTCCATCCACAACACGAACATCTTCACCGACAACCCATCTACCGTTGCGATAATACTTCGTTTGAACTTGTCCATGTTGTTTCTCGATGAAATCAATCATGGATTGCTTATCACAAGTCTTAAATGCCTGAGTAGAAAAATCGTTTGTCCACTTCACATGGGAAATGTAAAGTTTATTGCCATAACAGTTGGTTGCGTATCGCACAGCATCAATGTAAACCATAAGTTTCCTCCTAATTTTTATTTGCAAAGAAGAAAGCTCTTGACATCGGCGCCAAAGCGTGTTATACTATTCTTACCACAGATAAGTATCGCAAGATGCTTTCAGACGTCGGATTTCTATCAAATCCGGCGTTTTTCTTTGCTGTAATGATTATACACCAAAATTTTCTATTTGTCAAGTAGTTTTGAAATTTATTTTGCGTATCAATGTTTGTAATTAATTTACAACAATAAATTTATGTCGCTTTTGACTTGACAACGGCGGAGAGAAGAGGTACAATCAGCGAAACCGTTCGGGGAGTTATCGAAAACCGCTTATTCATTGTTTAGCGTCGCAGATTTTGTTTTTTGCTCGGGGCGGATTTGACCACAGTTTGTGTCATAGACGGATTCGAACTGGGTTGGCGACATATATAATGTAAGGGCGTTGACCACAAGGCGTACCATTTACGGATTGCAAAGAGAAAATGAAAAATCGAGGGCTTTCGACGTTCCGTTGAAACGGTTCGAAAAGCCCCCGAAAATCGGGTTTGACCACATGTTTTACCATAGACAAAGTCGGAGCACGTGGGAAATACGGGCACGAAAGTGCCAAAGAGCAAGTGCCGTGGAGCCAAGATGCCACGAAAGCGGTCAAAGCACCCGAGAGGATGTTGCCACCTCAGTTGGGGTGGTAGAGGCCGCACGTTCAAGTCGTGTCACTCAGACCAAAAATCCGTGA
>DCHI01000073.1:0-37153 GCA_002314795.1 Bacteroidales bacterium UBA1756
ATTCGGTTCCTCGGAGCGATGGTGAGTTTCTGTTTATGGTGGAGCTTGCCACGGAGCCAAGCCGCCTTAGCAATTTTGACCTATAGGTCAAAAAATACAAATAACCCGAATTCGGATAAATTACAAAAAAATCCCGCGACTCAATAAGAATCACGGGATTGTGGAGCCGGAGGGAGTCGAACCCTCGTCCAAACTTGCTGCAAAAGTGCTTTCTACACGTTTAGTCTCCGTTTACTTGTCGGCGCATAGCAGGTACGGGACCAACCAACCGTGCGCTTATCTTCTGAATTTCGCTCACGTATCGAAGCATACGCTCGCTATCCATCCCTTTATGATACTTCTGGCCGAACGCCGGACGGCAGGGCTTCCGGGGAAGCATCCAGTGCTACAGACCTTGTCTGTGCTCCGGAATTCGCGGCAATTATGCAGCGAAAGAATAATTGTTGCCATTTATTGGCTAAGAGAGTTAGTTTTTAACGGAACCATCTCACAACCTCCGACGTGCTTACAAATCCACATACACGCTGTCAAAACCAGACGGCCCCGAGTGAGTTTGTATCGTTTGTAAAGTTCCTAAAGTTTGTATGGTTTATAAAGTTGGAAAACATTAGGAACTTTTTAGAAATTATTCAACCTTTCCGGTGGTTTTCAGAATCACACGATCCGTTTCTGCGTTGGACATAACCGTAACCCATTTGCTGATCAGTCCAGGGTTCTTGGCCGTATACGTCACTTTGATAGAATCGGACTTGCCCGGCATTAACGGTTTGCGGGACCATTCCACCTCGGTGCAATCGCAGTTCGTGGTGACATTTTCCAACAAAAGCGGCTTCTTGCCAGTGTTGGTGTACTTCATTTCTACTACACGAACATCACCAACGTGCAGAGTTCCGTAGTCGATAGTTTTTTTGGCAAAGGAGATTTCTGGTCCAGTGATGGCCTTCTGTGCAGTAGTGGTCGACGTCTTAGACGAGCTTACCGTCTTGGTTGTCTGAGCCGAAACCATCGTTGAAACAATCATTATCAATGCAAGAAAAAGTAATCGTTTCATAATCATTGTGTTTTATGTTTCTAAAAAAACTCAAAGTATATGGGCTGCTACGTTCACAGCCCATATAACATTATTGTGCTTTCATCATAGGTGCCTGTTGTTCAGGAACCGATTCAGCGGGTCTTTCACTGATTTGACCCTTGATGTGCAATACGACGCTGTTGCTAACCGCGTTGGATGTAACCGTGATGGACTTGTTGATTGTTCCCAAACGGTTGGTGTCGTATTTCACCTTGATGACGGATTTTTTACCGGGAGCGATCGGATCTCTTGGCCAGGAAGGGACGGTACAACCGCAAGATGCACGGGCATTGGTGATTTGCAAAGGCGCTTTTCCTGTGTTCTTGAAAACGAATTCACATTCTCCGTTGTCACCTTTGTAAATGTTGCCGTAATCGTGTTCTAATTTTTCAAAAGTGATTTCAGCAACTTTTGCTTTGGACTTTTTTTCCTTCTTAGGAGCATCCTGTGCTTGAAGACTGAATGATGCGAAAAGGAGCGCAATCATTGTAAAACAAACTAATCTTTTCATATTCACTTTTATTTTGTGTTTTTTTCTATTTTTTGAAGCAAAAAACAGGCGCCTTTGACTTCATTTGATTTTTAGGTTTAATGTAGAATCGCCCGAATGGCGAGCTCATAACTTTTTAATCCGAAACCGCTGATGGAACCGAAGCAAGCCGGTGCAATAAACGATTGTTTCCGAAATTGTTCCCGACCAAAAATGTTTGAAATGTGAACCTCAACCACCTTTGTACGAACACTCTTGATGGCATCGGCCAACACAATTGAAGTGTGCGTATAGGCACCAGGATTGAGAACAATACCGTCGAAACCTTGAGCATTGGCAATGGCTTTCACAATTTCTTCCACTTTATCCGATTGAAAATACGTTAGTGCAACATCCGGGAACATCGACTGAAGCGTAGAAAAATAATCCTCAAATCGAGTATGCCCGTATATGTCGACCTCGCGGGTTCCCAATTGGGAGAGATTAACACCATTGATAATCAAAATGTTCATTCTTCGACCGTTTTATATTCAATCACGAAGACCTCCTCCCCTGGACGTTGCATCTTGAGGTTCTCACGAACATACTGTTCCAAAAGCTGAGGATTCGCACTGATTTCATCGTAGGTGTACGAGTTGGCAATTTGATTCTCAACTTTCACAATTTCGAACTCCAACGACTTTGCCTGCTCATTCAACTGCTTGTGTCTACGAAAGTTGCTGTCTGAAAGCAACAAAATGTAGGCACAGGCAATGATGACGAGAGCGGCACTATAGAGCCACTTGTTATAGTAGCTTTTTATCTTGCCGATGAATCCTTTGGGTTTCTTTTCTTCCATAGCGTTTGATTTTTATCGTGCGTAATTGACCGAACGAGTTTCACGAATAACCGTTATCTTGATTTGGCCAGGATAGGTCATTTCGTTTTGAATCTTCTTAGAAAGATCGAAGGAGATTTTATCCGCCTGTTCGTCCGAAACTTTTTCAGCGCCAACAATGACACGGAGTTCGCGACCTGCTTGGATAGCAAACGTCTTGACTACGCCCGGATACGAAAGAGCGAGATTTTCAAGGTCGTTCAAACGTTTCATATAAGCTTCGACAACTTCGCGGCGAGCTCCCGGACGTGCGCCTGAGATGGCATCACAAACTTGAACAAGCGGAGAGATAAGGTTGTTCATTTCCATTTCGTCGTGGTGCGAACCGATGGCATTGACAATTTCCGGTTTCTCCTTGTACTGTTCTGCAAGTTGGGCTCCGAAAAGTGCGTGCGGCATTTCCGGTTCCGTATCCGGCACTTTACCAATATCGTGCAAAAGACCGGCGCGTTTTGCCAATTTCGGATTGAGACCGAGTTCAGCAGCCATCGTGGCACACAAATTCGCCACTTCCTTGGAGTGTTGCAAAAGGTTCTGTCCATAGGAAGAACGGTAGCGCATTTTACCAACCATTCTCATCAATTCGTGGCTGATATTATGAATGCCGAGGTCGATGCAAGTACGTTTACCTGTCTCATTGATTTCCTGTTCAATTTGTTTCTTGGTTTTAGCAACGATTTCTTCGATGCGGGCGGGATGGATACGGCCATCCGACACTAATTTTTCCAAGGAACGGCGGGCGATTTCGCGGCGAACAGGATCGAAGCTGGAGAGAAGGATGGTGTCGGGAGAATCGTCAATGATGACATCCACGCCGGTAAGGTTCTCCAACGCGCGGATGTTACGGCCTTCGCGACCGATGATGCGGCCCTTGATATCATCGTTTTCAATGGTGAAAACGGAGACGGCGTTTTCAAGAGCGGTTTCCACTCCCGTTCTTTGAATAGACTTGATAACCAACTTTTTAGCTTCAAGAGCTGCCGTATTTTGAGCTTCGTCAACAATTTCCTTGATGGTAACCATTGCTTCGGCGCGGGCCTCGTCTTCCATCAGTTGAATCAACTGTTCTTTCGCTTGTTCGGCAGTCAGTTCTGCAATGGATTCCAACTTTGCCTTTTGAATGGAGGTTTGTTTGTCCAATTCGGCTTGCTTTTGCGTATTGGCTTCAATTTGGCGGTCCAACTTTTCTTTCAAAGCATTGTTTTCGTTGGACTTACGGTTGACTTCTTCCAGCTTTTGATTGAGCGTGGCCTCTTTCTGTTTGATTCGATTTTCTCCGGCAGCAATTTGTTGGTTCTTTTCATTGACCATTTTTTCGTGTTCGCCCTTGAGTTGGAGGAACTTTTCTTTTGCTTGGAGTATTTTTTCCTTTTTCAGAAGTTCGGCATCTTCTTCTGCTTTCTTTTTAATAGCTTTAGCTTCATCTTGCGCATTGGTAAGAGCCATTGAGCTGTTTTTGGTAATCGTTTTTTTGAGGAGACTATAGGACAACGCTATGCCTACGCCCAAGCCGACGATGATACCAATAATAATGGATAATGTATTCATAAAAATCGTATTAGTTAATAATATATTTAATTTAGTTTCAATCAGTTAAGTATATAACACAAAAAACCCGCAAACGTCCGTAGGGTTCTGAATAAACTCCTATTATACACGATGAAGGAGCATCACTTTCTCGAAAGTCCAATGGGTGCGGAGCACCTCGCAAAGCGATAAGGCCGGTTCTAAAAAGCGGAAGCCTATCCTTCTAATTTATTCTGTTGAGTTTACCAAACGTATCTGAACGTATGCGGGTAGAATTATATTCAAAGAACCTATAAATCAACGTTTTGTGTTTGAGACTCTTTTTGTAGTCTCGCCACGGCCGTATTCATATTTTCTGCCATTTCAAGCAAATGCTCCATCTTGGGGCACAGCTCATCTTCGTAAGCGTCTAACCTTTTTTCTTTTACTATATAATTGACCATCAGGTCTATGAGTAATTTTGAAAGTAGGTCTTGAGGATTCATATATCCCCATTTGTTGGCAAAATTCAGTGCCTTATCGTTGATTCTCTTCTCGGCTTCGCGGTAATATATTTCGTGCTCCTTCTTAATCCACAAACCAATCTTTTGCTTCACGATTTCTATTTCAATGTGGATTGTATCCTCTGCTTCCATTGTTAGTTACCTTTCATTATGCCGATGCAATTGTCAATCTCCCGCACGATTTCTTGTATTTCCTTTTTTATATCGTTATTGTCTTTTTTCTCTTGTTGGGAAGCATTCTCTTGCGCTAACAGACTCTGAGTCAATATTTTTTGCTTTTCTTCGCGTGCTTTGAGCAATTGCTGCTTCAAGCGTTGGTTTTCTTCCCTTAGTTTTATTAGTTCTTGTTGAATATCATTGAGTTGAATGGCACTCTCCTTCAATCTGCGTTCTATATCGTCATATATTTTTTGAAATGATGCCATTCTTTAAAAATTCAAGGTGCAAAAGTACTGAATATATTTCGCTTTTACTACCATTCCTAAAAAAAAATCTAACAATTCGCTATCTGATTTATTTTCAATAGTTTACGAGTAATATTTAAAATTCTTTAAATATAAAAAAAGGTGGTCTTTTTTCCTTATCTTTGTGCTCTTTTTATAGGAGAATAATATTATTCATAATTACTTGATTTCTAATTTAATAACAAATATTTTTAAGTATGAAAAAAGATTTCTACCTGATTTTTGCGTTTTTTGCGCTGGTATTGTTGTGCTTTACGACCAACAGTTGTAAGCACGAAACCCCTGCCCCAGCTCCTTTGGATTACAAAACGCTCGTAGTAAAAAAAGACAGCGGTGTGATGAAATTTGATTTTGCCGCCGTAACTCAAAGTTCCAATATGGTTGATGTGTTTCCTCGTGTGGGCGGCTACCTTGAAAAAGTATGCATCAAGGAAGGAACCCACATCAGCAAAGGCGAAGTGATGTTCATCATCGATGATGACGATTACCGTCAGGCCGTTGTTTCAGCAGAAGCCGCCGTCCTCGTTGCCGAAGCACAACTAAGTTCAGCACAACTTGAGGTCGAGAAAGTCACCCCCTTGGTTCAAAAGGGGATTGTCAGTGATTTCCAACTCAAGACGGCACAAAGCAATGTAAAAGCTGCCCAAGGACAGTTAGCCAACGCCAAAGCTCAGAAGGAACAAGCGCTCATCAATCTTTCCCACACGAAAGTCACTTCGCCCACCAACGGCTATTGCAGCAAGGTGAACATCCACGAAGGCAACTTGGTAAAGACTTCCGATATGACCCCGATGACCACGATTGCCGCTACGGGTGATTTGGTCGCTTACTTTTCCGTTTCAGAAACGTTGTACCAATTAGGTGGCATCAATATGGCAGATTTTCCCAAAGTTCAGTTCCAGCTTGCAAACGGCGAAGTCTATGAAAAAGATGGTGTCATTCAACGTGGTAGCGCGATTGTCAACCCCAACACCGGAACTATCCTGCTCAAAGCCGTGTTCCCCAATGCTGACGACAAGATCCCGTCTGGAATGAGCGGGACCGTTTTAGTTCCCATTCCTGTCAGCAATGTCATACTCATTCCTCAATCCGCGACATTTGAGCAATTGGACAAAACGATGGTGGCCGTCGTCAAATCTGACAACACGATTTCCCACAAGGCCGTTGAAATCGCTGGCGTGCAAGGTGACAAATACATCATCACAAAAGGGTTGGACGAAGGCGACCGCATCGTCATCGAAGGCGTAAGCAAGTTGAGATTGGGCCAAACCATTCATCCTGTCGAATAGTTCTCATTTAAATTCTATTTGAATTATGTTAGAAAAATTTATCGAAAGGCCGGTCCTTTCAACCGTAATATCCATTGTCATTGTTATTTTGGGCTTAGTGAGCTTGGTCTCCTTGCCCATTCAACAATACCCTGACATCGCCCCTCCGACCGTCGTTGTCAACGCGAATTACCCGGGTGCGAACTCTGATGTCGTTATGAACTCCGTCATTGCTCCTTTGGAAGAGCAAATCAATGGTGTAGAAGGAATGACCTATATGGTTTCTTCCGCTCGTAACGATGGTATGGCCGAAATCTATATTTATTTCAGTTTGGACACCGACCCCGACCAGGCCGCCGTCAATGTGCAAAACCGTGTAGCTGCGGCTTCCAGCAGTTTGCCCGCCGTCGTCAATTCTATGGGCGTCACAACCAAGAAACAGCAGAACGGTATGTTGATGGTTGTTTCCCTGTCCAGTGACAACGCGGACCACGACGAAACTTTCATTCAGAACTACGCCCGCAACTACCTCTTGCCAGCTTTTCAACGTATTAAAGGTGTTGGTAACGTTCAGGTTTTCGGTGCCAAGAATTACGCGATGCGTGTTTGGCTTGATCCTGATTTGATGAACTCGCACAAAGTGACTCCAGCCGAAGTTCAAGCAGCCATTTCCGAACAAAGTTGCGAAGTAGCTCCTGGTAAATTCGGAACCAACAGCGACAAGGCCTTCCAATATACCATCAAGTACAAAGGTCGTTTGTCCAAGCCGGAAGAGTTTGAAAACATCATCCTTCGTGTGAGTGAAAACGGTGAAATCCTTCGTCTGAAAGACGTTGCCAAAATCGAATTTGGTGCGCAAAATTACGACGTGGTGGCCTACGCAGACGGAAAGCCCGGTGTCGTTATGGCCATCAACCAAATGAAAGGTTCCAACTCACAGGAAATTTGTACGGAAGTCAAAAGACAGCTGAAAGAGATGCAAAGTTCCTTCCCCGAAGGAATCAAATACGAATTGGTTATGGATAGCCAAGCCTTCTTGGATGCCTCCATCCACGAAGTCGTCAAGACTTTGATTGAAGCTTTCATCCTCGTATTCATTGTCGTTTTGGTGTTCTTGCAGAACGTAAAATCGACTGTCATTCCTGCCATCTCAGCTTTGGTAGCTATCATCGGTACTTTCATCTTCTTGAAACTGTTCGGGTTCACCATCAATTTGCTGACTTTGTTCGCATTGGTATTGTCCATCGGTATTGTCGTGGATGATGCCATTGTGGTGGTGGAGGCGGTGTATGCGAAATTGGAGAAATCGTCCGATATTAGCACTTTGGACGCAACGAAGGGCGCTATGCGTGAAATTACCGGCGCCGTTCTCTCCATCACGTTGGTTTTCTTGGCAACCTTCCTGCCGGCCTCCTTTATGAGCGGTGCATCGGGCGTCTTCTATCAACAGTTCTGTACCACCTTGGCCGTCTCCGTTGTCATTTCTGCTGTCAATGCCTTGACATTGAGCCCTGCCTTGTGTGTCATTTTTATCAAACGGGAGGCAGAAGGGGAAAAGAAATCCTTGCTGCAACGTTTCGGTATCGCTTTCAATGCTGCCTTCGGGAAACTTACCGACAAATATGTCGGTGTCCTTTCAAAGCTTGCCAAACGCAAAGTGATTACGATGTTGGTGTTCGTTGGCTTTCTTGTAGCAGCCGTTTTCTTGATGAAAATCACTCCTACCGCTTTCGTTCCAACGGAAGACCAAGGAGTTGTCTATTATGACGTTATGATGCCGGAAGGGACCACGACCGAACGTACGGAAGCCGTTCTGAAAGAGGTTGACTCCCTGCTGGCTCAAATTCCGGAAATCCAGACACGTGTCGATGTCGCAGGAACGGGACTCATTTCAGGTGCCTATGGTGGCTCTTACGGTATGGGGATTATTCAATTAGTCCCCTGGGAAGAACGAGACACGACATCCATTTTGGAAATTTACCAACGAATGGTGGCCAGTGTAAAAGACGTCAGCCGCGATGCGAACATCATCTTCTTCCTTCCTCCGACCATCTTGGGTTACGGTGCTTCGGACGGTATCGAAATGCAGTTGTTGGACCAAACGGGAAGTGATGACCTGAGCAAGTTGTACGAGCAAGGCAATCGGTTAGTAGCGGCTTTGCAGGAACATCCGGAAGTGGGATTCGCATCCTCCAGCTTTACCGTCAATTTCCCGCAATACGAAATGGTCGTTGACGTCAACAAGTGCAAAATGATGGGCGTCAGCGTTGCCGATGTCTTCTCAGCAATCCAAACCTATTACGGAGGTGCCGTTTCCGGTGACTTCACCCGTTTCACAAAATTCTATCGTGTAATGGTACAAGCCATTCCGAACAGCCGCGGCGACGTGGAATCTTTGGGGCGTATGACGGTTAAAAACAACCAAGGAGATATGGTTCCGATGAACACGTTGGTAAGTATGAAACGTGTTTTTGGTTCCGAATTGATCAAACGTTACAATATGTTCCCGACATCCACCATTACGGTCACCGCTGGCAATGGAGCCAGCTCCGGTGAAGTGATGGCACTCATTGACAAGGTTGCCAAAGAGACTCTTGACAATGGTTTCAAATACGAATACTCCGGAATGACGCGTGACGAAGTGGAATCCGGCGGACAACAAGGCATCGTCTTCGGGTTGAGCTTCATCCTCGTCTACCTGATTCTTTCCGCATTGTACGAAAGCTACATCCTGCCGTTATCCGTCATTCTGAGTCTTTTGTTGGGTGTGTTTGGTGTTTACACTTCCGTCAACATCGTCGGGCTCCCCGCCAACATTTACGTTCAAATCGCCTTGATTATGTTGTTAGGTTTGTTGGCAAAGAATGCTATCTTGATTGTGGAATTTGCGAAACAGCGACGAGAGGCGGGCGAAGATTTGACGAAGGCCGCCTTGGATGCAGCTCACGACCGTTTACGCCCGATTTTGATGACCTCGTTCGCTTTCATTTTCGGTATGCTGCCGCTCTGTTTGTCAAGTGGTGCGGGTGCTGCCGGAAACTTCTCCATCGGTTTGTCCGCTGCGGGTGGCTTCCTTATCTCCACCATCTTGGCCTTGATGTTTGTCCCGATTATGTTCATCATTTTCCAAGGATTGCAGGAAAAGGTTCGTAAGAATAAGTAGTTTATTAAATATTGTATGATGATGAAAAATAGAGTATATATCTTAATTGGATTGGTGGGAATCGCCGTGGCTTTCCAAGGTTGCGTCGCCAAGAAATATGTCCGTCCGGACGTAGTCGCCACCAATGCTACGTATCGTGGTGTGGAAGCATCCGATACGACAAGCTTTGCTTCTGTGAATTGGCAGGAATACTATTCCGATCCCAACCTCGTGGCGCTCATCAAAGTGGCTTTGGACAGCAACCTGGATGTCCGCGCCGCCGAAAGCAACATTCGTGCTGCTCAAGAATACCTCAAGCAGGCGAAGGCCGCCTTCTATCCGACGATTGGACTTGGAGGCAGTTTTGGCGTTTCCGGAGCTCCCGGCTCCAATGGAAATCTAATTGCTTCGGCTTCCTATTCTGTTTTGGCTCAGACACTTTCAACGACACAGGCCTCCTGGGAAATCGACTTGTGGGGAAAGCTCGCTTCTGCCAAACGGGCACAGGCCGCACGTCTCAAACAGTCGGAGGCATACTACAATGCCGTCAAAACCGAGGTCGTGGCTTCTGTTGCATCTGCCTACTACACGCTTCAGGCCTTGGACGCAATGTTAGCCATTTATGAAGCTTCCGCTTTAACGCGCCGCAATACACAGGATGTTGTTACCGCTCTCAAGGATGCCGGACAAAGTACCGACATTGCGGTTAACCAAGCAGCGGCACAATATTATTATGTAATGGGGAGCATTCCTCAGATCAAGATGCAGATTGCGGCTACAGAAAATGTTATCTGGCTCCTCTTGGGCGGCGTTCCTACGGAAATTCAACGCTCTACACTGTTGACCTACGCCGACAGCCAGTCCGATTTGCTGAACGTCGGTGTCCCGGCACAACTTTTGGCCAACCGTCCCGACGTGATGGCTGCTGAATATGAATTGATTGCCGCACACGAACAGTGGAATGTGGCCCGTGCAGCTATGTATCCGTCCTTGGTCATTTCCGGCAATGTTGGAATTGGCGGTGGCAATTTAGCTGGTTGGTTCGCTTGGCCCGGTTCTTTCATCGGCCAACTCCTTGCCGGTATTACCGCACCTATTTTCAATGGCAGACAGTTGAGAACGGCCCGGAATGTTGCGGCTGAAACGAAATATCAGGCGGCTCTGAATTTCAAGAAGTCGATGTTAACGGCACAAAAAGAGGTTTCAGACGCCATCTCTTCGTACCAACAGACCAAAGAATCCATCAAGTACCAAAGGCAGCAGGTTATACAATTGGACAAGGCCGTTGGCAGCTCCGAAGAGATGCTGAAAAGCGGCTACGCTTCCTATTTGGATTTGTTGTACGCAGCGGATAACGAGTTGACGGCATCATTAAATCTCGTCGATGTCCGTTTGCAAAATGCAAAATCCCGCGTTGAACTTTATCGGGCATTAGGTGGCGGTTGGAAATAGTCCGCTACAAGCCCATTGATACAAAGAGTTCCGGCGAATGTCGGAACTCTTTTTTTGTTATTGGTATCCGGTGGATTTCATAAAAAGCAAGTTTCATACGTAATTGGACTACATACCCATCAAGAATATTTTCATACTTACCTTTTTTTTACTACAAGCGGTTTTGTAAAAATTTGGCAGAAATATTTTTTTGTGTATTTTTGCAAAATAAAATTGTGTATATACACGGAAATATTTTACAAATCCCACAAAGCTGTCGAATACTTTCAAGAGCAAAAAGAACATTGCCTTGAATTCCTGGACAATAAAGCAATATATCGGATACTTTGAGGATTCTTTTTTGATGAAAAAGAGCATCCGTTACGACATTAAAGGCAAAAAATATATTGACACACCTTGTAAGTATTATTTTTCAGATATTGGGTTGCGCAATTCCGCATTGGATTTCAGGCAATTGGAACCGACTCACGAGATGGAAAATATCATTTTCAACCACTTGGTTTGTAGCGGCTACAGTGTAGATATCGGAACACTTGAACGCTATTCAAAAAATGCGGATGGAATTACCGTGAGAAATACACTTGAGGTGGATTTTGTCTGCAATAAGGACAATGACCGACTCTATGTTCAAAGCGCCTTTTCCATTCCCGACACCGAAAAACTTGAGCAAGAGCAACGTTCCTTATACTTGATCGACGACTCTTTCAAAAAAATGATTCTAACCAATGACATTTTTCCAGCTTATCGATTAGACAATGGAATATACATAATGAATGTATGTGATTTCCTTTTAAATATTTAAAAGGATCATCCCCTTTCTTCCACCAACCGTTTCATTTCGTGCACTTCGGACTTAATGTTTTTTTGTACTTTTGCACCCCAAAGATTGAGAATTTTCCATAATCAAATTGAGAATTTTCCATAATTAAATTGAGAATTTCTTATAACTAATAGATTTAATATATGATAGTTAGGAAGCAAATGCAAATTCTTGAAAGCAGAATATCTGAACCCAGACGCTTTATACAGGTACTGGCGGGACCTCGTCAGGTGGGAAAAACTACTCTTATTGGGCAACTGGCAGAACGGATGACAAGTCCTGTCTCATCCTATACGGCTGATGGTGTAGAGGCAGGTGATTCCGAATGGATAGCTGACTGCTGGAATGCAGTCAGAGTGGAAATGCGTATGCTACATCAAGAGGTACACGTCTTAATTATTGATGAAATACACAAAATTTTGCGATGGAGTGAAATTGTGAAACGTGAGTGGGATGCAGATACGAGGAATGGCATCAACATTAAAGTCGTGCTTCTCGGGAGTAGCAGATTGATGCTTCGCGACGGCTTGAAGGAAAGCCTTGCTGGCAGATTCGAGTTAATTAGAATGCCTCACTGGTCGTATGATGAAATGAAAGAGGCATTCGGGTTTTCAATTGAACAATTTATTTATTTCGGTGGCTATCCCGGTGCTGCTGCACTCGTTGGGAACGAAAACCGATGGCGCAGTTACGTACGAAATGCCATCGTAGCTCCCGCCATAGAAAAGGATGTCTTGCTTACCAAATCCATTTTGAAACCAGCCTTGCTACGTCAATTGTTCGAGCTGGGATGCAGCTATAGTGGCGAATTGCTCTCTTTCAACAAAATTCTCGGGCAGTTAAATGACGCAGGCAACACATCCACTTTGGCTAATTATTTGAATACTCTTGGAGAAGCTCATTTGCTATGTGGATTTCATAAATTTGCTCGTGACGAGGCGCGCAAATACCAATCCGTTCCCAAATATCAAGTATTTAATACGGCCTTGATGTCTGCTTATAAAGGCAAGGGCTTCTTGGCTGAATTAAAAGACCGAAAGAGATGGGGCAGATGGGTTGAATCTGCTATCGGGGCGTATATTGCCAATTATGCCGAGGAATACGGTTATAACGTATATTATTGGAGAAACGATAGTGGGCAGGAAGTAGATTTTATTGTTGAACGCGAAGACGAATTGTTAGCGTTGGAAGTTAAAAGCGGTCGCCGCGCAGATAATGAAGGACTCCACCTATTTCAAAAACAATATCCTTTCTCTCAAACATTAGTTGTCGGCAGTGGTGGAATCTCCGTTGAGACTTTCTTATCGGCTGACATCAACAGTTTATTTGCTTGATAAACGGCCCTTTCTTCCACCAACCGTTTCATTTCGTGCACAAAAAAAGGAGACAATTTCTTGCCTCCTTTTCCATAAGTGAGAATTTCAAATTATGCTTCTGTTGGAGCGGCCTCAACATTTCTGGTAGAGAGGACTGCAACGATAACTGAGTTCGGGTTTTCAACGAATTCGACGTTATCAATATGCAATTCGTTAACTTTCAGAGTGTTGTCGATATCCAAACCTGAGATGTCAGCAGTAACGACTTCAGGAAGGTTTTGCAACAAACCGCGAACTTTCAATTTACGAACTTTCTTAACGAGCTTACCACCGCGGAGGACACCAGGAGACGTACCGGCGATGACGAGCGGAAGACCGATAGTGATGGGCTTGCCATCAACAACTTCCAAAAAGTCAACGTGAAGGAGTTCATCGGTGATAGCGTGGAATTGAGCATCCTGAAGGATAGCTGTAATTTCCTTACCATCAATGTTGATGACTGCGTAACGGACTTCGGGAGTGTATATGAGGTTCTTGAATTCACTCTTTGCGACAACGAACTGATACTGTTTTTCGCCACCGTACAATACGCACGGAATCATACCAGCTGCACGCTGAGCTTTTGCGTCTCTTTTCCCTACGTTCTCTCTGAGAGAACCGCTAATAGATACTGATTTCATTTTTAATAATAATTTTGATTAATAAATAGGTGATAATAAAAAAACAAGCGCATCACCCGTTGAAGAAACGAGTGATGCACAAGTAAATGGATTATTCTTCGTCTTTGTTTTCTTCTTCGTACTTTTGAATAACTGCGGCCTGAACATCAGTAGGAACTTGTTGATATTCAGCAAAGTGCATTTCGTAAGAAGCACGGCCTGAAGTAATGGAGCTCAACGTGGTAGAATACTTGTTCATTTCTGCCAACGGAACTTTAGCGCGGATGTTCTGGAATTCGCCTTCGCTGTCCATACCCATCACAACACCACGACGGCCTTGGAGGTCGGTCATCACATCACCCATTCTGTCAGAAGGAACGAAAACTTCTACATCGTAAATCGGTTCCAAAATCTTCGGGTTAGCTTTTTTGAAAGCGTCTTTGAATGCGTTACGGCCAGCCAATTTGAATGCCAATTCGTTGGAGTCAACCGGGTGCATTTTACCATCATAAATATTGACAACGATATCACGGGCGTAGGAACCGGTCAGAGGACCTTCTTCCATCTTTTCCATAATACCCTTGAGGATAGCGGGCATAAAGCGTGCGTCGATGGCACCACCAACGATACAGTTGTTATAGATGAGTTTACCGCCCCACGGAAGGTCGTAGCTTTCAGTAGCACGGATCGGATATTTTTGTTGGTTCGGCATACCGTCGAAATAGGGTTCGATAAGCATATGAACTTCACCGAACTGACCGGAACCACCGGATTGTTTTTTGTGACGATACATAGCTTCGGAAGCCTTCGTGATGGTTTCACGATAAGGAATCTTAGGAGCGTAGTATTCGATTTCAATCTTGTTCTGCTTTTCAATCATCCACTTAACGATGTTGAGGTGTTGTTCACCTTGACCGGAGATGATGGTTTGCTTTAATTCCTTGGATTGTTCCATCAAGAAGGTGAGGTCACTCTTACGGATGGTATTGAGGAGCGCGCCCAACTTTTCTTCGTCGGAGCTGTTCTTTGCGCGGACAGCCGTACGGAACTTCGGATCGGGATAAGCCGTCTTTTCAACTTGAACGTCACCGCTCTTGACGAGGGTTTGGGAAGCGCCCGTACCTTTGAGCTTAATGGTAGCGACGATATCACCAGCGCAAGCTTTTTCAACGTTCTCACGTTTTTGACCGGCAAAGCAAATGATTTGGGAAACTCTTTCCTTGGTAGCGGTATTGGTGTTGAGGAGGTCGATAGCCTCGGTCATTTCACCGGAATAGATTTTCATATAAGCCACATCACCGAGGTGTTGTTCAACGGCGGTTTTCCAAACGTAAGCAACGGTATTGCCAGCAGCGTCACAGACGATATCTTCGCCATTGGTAGCTTTGGCAGGAGCTACTTCAGCAGGAGTGGGACAGTTGCCCTTGATAATCTGGAGGAGGCGGTCGACACCCTGGTCGGTTTTAGCAGCGATGCAAACAACCGGGAACGTACCACGGTTGATGACACCGAGTTTCAAACCGCGCATCATTTCTTCTTCTGAAAGGGTACCTTCTTCGAAGAATTTGTCCATCAAAGTTTCATCGTTTTCAGCAGCAGCTTCGATGATAGCGGCGTGCATTTCTTCTGCTTTGTCAGCTTCGGAAGCGGGGATTTCTTCAACAATCATTTTACCGCCGCCGACGGGGAATTTCAAAAGTTTCTTTTGGAGAAGGTCGATAACGGAATCAAAACCGACACCTGCATTGACCGGGTATTGCAACGGAAGAACGGAGCCACCGAAATTGTGTTTCAGTTCACGGACAGTTTCGTCGAAGTTTGCTTTTTCGTGATCAAGTTGATTGATAGCGAAAACGACGGGCTTGTTCATTTTCTTCGTCCAACGCCATTGGCTTTCAGCACCGACATCGACACCGTTTTGAGCATTGATAACCATCACAGCGGTATCAGCAACTCTCAAAGCACCAATAACTTCGCCAACGAAATCATCGAAGCCAGGGCAGTCAATCATATTGAATTTGGTATTTTCAAACTCACTATATAAAACAGAAGATTGGATGGACTGTTGTCTTTCCAATTCTACTTCACGATAGTCGGAGAGAGTGTTTTTATCTTCAACGGTACCACGTCTGCTGATAACGCCGCCGTGGAAGGCCATCGTTTCGGCCAAAGTGGTCTTGCCGGTACGGTTACCACCGATGAGGGCAATGTTTCTAATGTCTTGTGTCTGGTAAACTTTCATTGTTTTGTTTTAATTATTTGATTATTACTATTTTATTGATTTACAAAAAAGCGGGCAAAACTACAACATTTTTTTCAAATATGAACATAGATTTGTGAATTTTTAAACGGGAATTTATCATCCGTCTCCATACGAACTTAATATAGTACACTTAACATTTTCAAAAATAGGTCATAAACTTTCGCAAAATTGATGTACTTTTGCGGCCTATTTTTTTCAAACAAAAAATACTGTAAATGAGCAAGTATCCTGAATCAATAGATAAAATTACGCGGGCACGTCTTGCCGCCTCCGCTGTCGGCTCCGTCCTCAGCATCGCCCTGACGATGTTCTTCGTAGGCACGCTACTCTTTTTGGCCTTCTTTTCCACCCGGTTCATCAACAACCTTTCCAACAAGATGGAAATGGAGGTGCTTTTCTATTCCGAAGAGGCCGGCGTAAAAGAAGCGGACATCATTGCTTACGAGCAAACTCTCAAACTCCAACCTTTCGTTGCAACCTCCCGCGTTTCGTCTCGTGCCGACAATTCGGCGGAAGCCAAGCGCGTCATCGGGAACAATTACGAGGAAGTCATCCCGAACCCCATCAACGCATCCATCATCCTGACGCTCAACAAGGACTACACGGGGAATCCCGACTCACTTGCATCCGTCATCAAAACCATCAAGGAGAATAAATACGTGCAGGATGTTGAATATCCTGAATACATTGTGGAACTCATTCAAGGCAACTTCAGAAAAGCCCAATGGGTGGCCCTCGGCATTTGCGCCGCCTTTATGTTCATCTCTTTGTTACTGATAGCCAACTCCTTGCGACTCAACATCTATGCCCAACGCTTCAACATCCGCAGTATGCTTCTCATCGGGGCGACGCGCCGGTTCGTCCGCAAGCCATTTGTTATCAAAGGGTTCGTCCAAGGCACCTGGGCCGGCCTGATTGCCGTCGTATTGGTTGGGGCAGCATTGTGGGGCGGTTACTCAATCCTTCCGGAGGTCATCGACCTCTCCTATACCCGCGAAATCGCCATCATTTTGGGAGGACTTTTCCTTTTCAGCATCCTTTTCACGATGGTTGCTGCTCATTTGTTCGTCAACAAGTACATTAAAATAAATTCAGATCGTTTATACCTATAATATTATGGCACAAATCATTTCAACAAAAACAGAAAACAAAACCGCACAATACGGAAGAAAGCCCAAAACTACGGCCCAAAGACCTCCACTTTTTAGAAAGATGAATTACATTCTGATGGGAGTCGGTGCCATCATTCTGTTCGCCGGCTACATCGCACTGTCTGGAGGCGCTTCCGAAGACCCGAATCAATTCAGCGAAGCCATCTTCGACACACGCCGTCTTGTCGTTGCTCCAATCCTTATTCTCTTAGGATTAGTGGCAGAGATTTTTGCCATTATGTATCATCCCTGCCGAAAGGCGGAAAGCAAGGAAACTCCAGAGCCCAAAGCCGAATAATATATGGAGTGGTTTCAAGCTATCATTTTGGGAATCATCCAAGGGCTTACTGAATTTCTTCCCGTAAGCAGCAGCGGGCACCTGACCATTCTTTCCAACCTTTTCGGCCTTTCCGGCGAAGAGAATCTCACTTTCACCGTCGCGGTTCACATCGCCACGGTCTGCAGCACCTTGGTCATCCTTTGGAAAGAGATTGTATGGATTCTAAAAGATTTGTTTTCAAAACAATCGTGGAACTCCTATCAAAATCTCAACGATGGGACGCACTACGCCATCAATATTTTGATTTCAATGATTCCGGTCGGGATTGTCGGTTTCTTCTTTAAAGATACGGTGGAAGAAATCTTCGGATCCGGCCTCCTCATCGTGGGCATAATGCTGTTAGTAACAGCAGCATTACTGACTTTTTCATACTTTGCCAAACCTCGACAAAGAGAAAACCTCAGCGGATGGCACGCATTCATTATCGGAATCGGACAAGCCATCGCCGTTCTTCCGGGACTTTCTCGCTCCGGAACGACCATTGCCACGGGACTTTTGCTTGGGAACAAGAAAGAAAAGTTGGCTCAATTTTCCTTTTTGATGGTCATTCCTCCCATTTTAGGAGAAGCACTGTTAGACATCAAAGAGATTTTGGAAGTCGGCTTTTCGCAAGCGATGAACGGGATTTCCCCGATGAACATAGCCATCGGTTTCATTGCGGCATTTGTAACGGGCTGTCTGGCTTGCAAATGGATGATCAACATCGTTAAAAAAGGAAAATTGGTGTGGTTCGCAGTCTATTGCGTCGCAGCCGGAATCTTGGCCATCATCCTCAATTATGCACTTTAAACATTTATAAAACAGAAAGTTGCAGATGAGAATCAGTGAAGTATTATCTTTTTTAGAAAAAAAATATCCGTTAGAATATCAAGAAGATTTTGACAATTGCGGCGTACAGTGCGGCGACAAGGAACAGGAAATTACGGGCGTAGTTGTCTGTTTTGAAATGTCGGAAGCCACCATTGACGAGGCCGTACGCAAGAAAGCGAACCTCGTTATTTCGCACCATCCGCTGATGCTTCGTCGCGGAATATGCAAAATAGAACCGACTCATCGGGTTGGGAAAATTCTGTGTAAAGCATTGGAAAACAAGATGGTACTTTATTCTATGCACACCAATTTAGATAGTGCCGTCGGTGGCGTGAACGACACGTTTGCGGCGAAACTCCATTTGCAGAATGTCAGCGTGCTCTCCCCTATTCCCGGAGGGATGAAAAAGTTGTCCGTCTTTGTACCGAAAGCGCAGGCGGAAGAGGTTCGCAACGCACTTTTTGAAGCGGGCTGCGGACATATCGGCAACTATGATCATTGTGCCTACACCTTGGAAGGAACAGGGACTTTCCGTCCGTTGCAAGATGCCAACCCGTATATCGGAAAGCCCGGGGAAACGGAAACGGTGGCGGAAGAACGTATCGAGATGGTTTTTCCGAATCATCTTCAAAAAAAAGTTGTAGAAGCACTTTATCAATCACACCCGTATGAAGAACCGGTGTTTGACATTTACCAACTTGACAATCAGAATAATAAAGTCGGATTAGGACGCATTGGTGAACTTCCAGAGCCGATGGACGCAGAAGCATTTTTCCAGAATCTCAAACAGGTATTCGGACTGACGATGCTTCGTTATTACGGAGACGCACATCGGAAGGTGCAACGCATTGCCGTTTTAGGCGGAGGAGGTAGTTCCTTCATCGGGCAAGCAATGGCGGCAAAAGCGGACGTATATGTAACCGGCGACGTCAAATACCACGACTTTCACAGTGCGGAGGGAAGAATGCTCATCGCTGACATCGGGCACTTTGAAAGCGAACAATTTATAAAAGAAATTATTTATAACGAAATAAAAGAAAATTTTAATACCTTTGCCGTTTCATTGTGTGAAACAGAAAAGATGCAAATTAGCATTATATAGTATTAAAAATCAAGACATTAGAAATATCAATATGGCAAAGAAAAAAGTAAAAGAAGAACAAGGAGTTTCCGAAAATCAAGGAGTTGCCACCGCTATGACGGAAGCCGGCGCTGAAAATGCAGAAGTCCGCAAGCTCGCTCCCGCCCCAGAAGAAAACAGCATCGCCTACAAATTGCTGTCACTTTATCACTTACAATGTATCTATTCAGAGATTGACAAAATCCGCATTGAACGCGGTGAGCTTCCGAACGAAGTTCGCAATTTGGAAGACGATATTGAAGGAAAGAGAACCCGAATCAGCAAGTTCCAAGAAGAACTTAACGAGATGAAGGAGCGTGAAGAAATTGAAAACGCCAAGATTCAAGAATCCAAAGCGCTCATCAGCCGTTACGAAGAACAGCAAAACAACGTTCGCAACAACAGAGAATACGAATCTTTGTCAAAAGAAATTGAATATCAAACGGTTGAAATTCAAAATTCCGAAAAGAAAATTTCAAAGGTTCAAGCCGCTGCCGAAATCAAGACCGAAGAGATCAAAGCTTTGGAAAGCGAGATGAAGGAAAAAAGTGAAATCTTATCCCAAAAGAAAAGCGAACTTGACGGCTTGATTGCTGAACACGAAGAGAAGGAAGCCGAACTTTTGGGCAAGGCCGATGTCCTCAAAGCTAAAATCGAACCGCGTCTTCTTACGGCATTTGAACGCATTCGCAAAAATGCCCGCAATGGTTTGGCCATCGTTCAGATTAGCCGTGATGCTTGTGGTGGTTGTTTCAGTATGATTCCACCTCAGCGCCAGTTGGACATTCGTCTTCACAAGAAAATCATCGTTTGCGAAGCTTGCGGTCGTATCTTCATTGACGAACAACTTGTTAAAGAAGATTTGGAACGTGCCGCTGCCGCAGCTGAAAACTAATCCACACTAAAATAAATAGTTAAACCGCAGCCCTTTGGTTGCGGTTTTTTTATGGCAAAAGATTTCGCAAAGCCACTTTTTGCGTACATTTGCAGCCCATTTCATTAGAAGAATCGTGAACCCAAGCAAGTACATCAAAGATCATATCAATCAACTCATATTTAAAATACGCTATACGTCTCCCGTCTATGAACAGGATGTGCTTGCCATTCGTATGTCGGAAGAGAAAATCAAAGGCAAACGACTGAAAGAGTTTCGAAAGGATTTTTTCTCCTTTACCATCAAGGGGAAAGACGACATTTACAAATACCTCTTTTACATTTTAACGTTAGTGCTTTTGGTCGCACTTCCCGTTATGTCGTTAGACGTTGGCGTATCCGACAAAGAATTCTGTCAGCAGCAGTTGTCGGAGCAACTCTACGAACAACTGGCCTCAGGGGAAACACCCTCTGATATTTTTATGAATCAGAATGAGAACTTCCCCTCGATGGATTTCCTCTGCTATTGCATCGGAAAATGGCTTCACATCGGCAATCCATACCAGCTTCGTCACTTCATTGGCGCACTCTTTGCCTGGGGAATCATTCTATTGGCGGGTGGGTTTTTAATGAAGATTTTGAATTGGCGAGCCGCCTTTTTCGGTTCCATACTGCTTTTCATATCGCCCCGTTTTCTGTCTCAATCGTTCGGTAACATTACCGACATTTCATTCGCATTCTTTTATTTATTAGGCACTTACGAAATATTTCTTTTTCTATCCGAGTTGCCAATCGTTAAATGGCGGCGACTGATTATGATAGCCGTCACCACCTTTTTGGCCGTGTCCGTCCACACGGCGGGATTCGTCCTTCTGCACTACTTTTTCATATTCGCCATTCTTGCCTACATCCTTTCCAATCCCGTTCGAAAAATCATCACGTCAGAATATGGAATCAACCTTGCGAAATTAGTTGGCATCGTCGTCGGAACTATCGTTGTTGTCTATATTGCTGATTTTTTAAGTCCGTTGCATTTTCTGAAAATATCCAATGTCGGCTTGTCCAATTCCGTCGTCAAATCGACAGCGGCGCTTCCCACTTCGCAATTCCTTTGGGAGGGCACGATGACCTCATCTGACACGCTCGGACTATCCTTTCTCATCAAAAAGATGCAGATTACCATTCCGTTGGTCATCATCATCGGGTTCTTTGTCCACCTTTTCTTCATTCGAACCATCGTCAAAGAGACACGCATCATAGGCGCGTTGCTGCTTTATTGTGCGGCACTTTATCCATTGTGGTCATTATACGGGACCGGCAGTTCTGTCGGCGACGGCTGGTGCATCTATCTGATGGTTTATCCGTTGTTAGTGATGGCGGCCGCTGCAGGATTCAACGGTTTCATCAGTCGAGTGGATGATCGTTATACCAATAGTGTCATTGTTGGAGGAATTTTTCTACTCAGTTTTCTACCCTTGCGTCACGTCTTGTTCAACCAACCCTGTACCGGAGTCTATTACAACGAGTTAGCGGGCGGTCTGCACAACGTTTTCGGAAAATATGTTATTGATGAGAACGAAAGTGTGAACCGTCGGGCGTGCCGATGGCTTCTGACGCACATTCAAAAAAATGACGAACGTTATGCGGACGACACGCTTCCCCGTATCGAAATCGCTACGGACGGAGGAGAAGTTTGTCCCTTCTTTTTCCGAAAAGACACCAACCGCATTCACGTTTTCCATACAGAATTTTCAAATCGGGACTCCGTGCGATGGGACTACTTCATCTCCTTCATCGACCGGATTCCGCCTCAAAAACTCAGAACGGAATGGGGAGACAGCATCCAGCCCATCAAATCGCTGATGGTTGATAACAAGCCCATCGCCATCATTATCAAGGCGGAAGTAGATACCAGTTTCGTTGTTAATGACACGCTTGTTACAACGGAACCGATTGAAACACAAAATAAAGTCAAGAAAACATCGTTACGTTAAAATGAAAAAAACAGTACCTTTTTTTTGCATCCTCATCATAGGAATTTTGTTCGGCAGTTGTAAAAAGACAGACTTGACCGCTACCTATATCTATATTGACACTACTGCATTCTATATTGATATGACCAATTTCAATGAAGAATTTGCAACCGGTTATGACCAAGCGGAATTGGAATGTATTGCATCGCAGAAATTTCACGATGCGTGGGTCTATGTGGATGGGAAGGATCGGGGAACGTGGGAGCTCCCGTGCAAAATTCCCATCTTTTCAAAAGATAGTGCGAACGTTCAGATTTTTCCGGGCGTGAAAATGAACGGAGTCTCCACCAGCCGTCCTCGTTACCCATTTACAGATGGATGCACGAGGAAGATGCACTTGGAAGCAGGAAAAATCATTCCAGTAACAAACATTCCCGTCAAATACTATTCCACCATTAAATTAAACCTCCTTGAAAATTTTGAAAAGGATTATAACAGTTGGTTCCATAGCGAGACAGCGGACGGTGTGAATTTCGAACACATTCGCGACCCACAAAACCCGGCCAATAAAATCGGTGTTATTTCTTTAAAAGACTCTATTGAAGACTTTAATGTCATTTCTGAGAATTTACATTTTGACTTTGTCCCGAGTTACGTTTTTCTTGAATTGGACTACAAATGCGACGTAGAAGGAGCGCAAATTTACGTCGGGATGCTCATTGACAAGACCACTACGACCGTCACCAGCGACGAACCTTTGGTCGTGCTGAATGCAGATCCAAAGTGGAAAAAGATTTATGTCAACTTGACACAGAGCGTCTTAAGGAACCAGACAAACGTCAGTGCATACCGAGTCTATTTTTCCGGTGGACGCAGTGACGAAACCCCGATGAATTTCTCGTTTGACAACATCAAAGTCATCTATCGTTAACACCGATGAGGAACAAGAAAAAACTAACCATTCTTTACATATCATTTGACGTGGTGGCAGCGATTGTCACGTGGGGCTGTTTTTTTATTTTCCGAAAATACAACGTTGACCACTCCGTCTTCACGAATTTTCAAAGCGCCATTCTCAACGACTACAAGTTCTACGTCGGAATGGCGGCATCGCCATTATACTGGGTGTTTCTACACGCCATTTCTGGAGCATACAACAGAGTTTTGCAGAAATCGCGCCTCAAGGAAATTGGGACGACGTTGCTCATCACGTTCATCGGAACGTTAATCTTTTTCTTCGCCTTCATCTTGGATGATGCCATCAACGATTACAACGACTACCTTCTTTACTACGTGGTTCTTTTTTCATTACAGTTTCTGCTATCGTATCTTCCCAAAGTTTGCATCACGACTTCCACAATCAATAAGATTCGGAGCGGGGCCATCAGTTTCAACACACTCATCATCGGAAGCGGGCCGTTAGCACTCAACTCCTATCAGAATTTCACTTCGCACTCCCCCGTCACGGGAAACAGCATCATCGGCTACATTGTTGTCGGGAACGACGAAGAGGATCTGCTGACCGGCGAACTTCCTTGCTTAGGGACGTTGGACGACTTATTGAAAGTGGTTAAAGAACAAGACGTTTCCGAACTCATCATCGCGCTACAGAACGGCAGCCGGAAATATGTCGAGACCATCATCACAACGATTATGGATCTTGAAATCAACTTAAAAATCATTCCTCAGATGCAAGACTACCTTATGGGAACAGTCAAGGTGTCTTCCATTCTGCACGAGCCGTTGATTTCGATTTCTCCGGACGCGCTTCCGGACTGGCAGAAACACGTCAAAAGATTCTGCGACCTCTTTTTCTCAGCCATTGCCGTCATTCTCCTTTTACCGGTTTACGTGCTGTTAGCCATTGTGGTGAAAGCGTCTTCGAAAGGCCCCATCTTTTACAAACAAGAGCGAATCGGATATAAAGGGAAGCCCTTCCAAATCATCAAGTTTCGGTCTATGATACAGAATGCGGAAGCCGGAAGTCCACAGCTGTCGAGCACGAATGACCCACGCATCACCCGTTTCGGGAAGTTTATGAGAAAGACCCGATTGGACGAGACGCCGCAATTCATCAATGTGCTAAAAGGTGATATGTCGTTAGTTGGACCGCGTCCGGAGCGACAATTTTACATTGACCAGATTGTCAAAAGGGCGCCGCACTACCGTCTATTATTCCGCATCCGTCCTGGAATCACGTCCTGGGGGCAAGTCAAGTACGGCTATGCCGAAAACGTTGACGAGATGGTGGAACGTCTCAAGTGGGACATCCTTTATATCGAGAATATGTCGTTACCAATGGATATCAAGATTTTGATATACACTGTTTTAATCGTGCTGAAAAGAGCAGGAAAGTAACGGAGCAATATGTTCTCAGCCACACATCATTTTTCCAAGAAGAAAAGGGGAACGGGCATACAGTCACCGCACCTTCACATTGCCATTCCGGCTTTGGACGAAATGGACTTTCTTCCCTTGACATTGGACGCTATTGCGACATCCAAATTTCCCGGATTGACACCAACGGATTGTTCCTTACAGCCACACCAGAATGCGACGGACAAATGCCAGCAGGCAACATCTTCTTTGCCACACGAGCTTCCATACTCCGTCTATGTGTGCGTCAATCAGCCCGACGAATGGTGGGATGACCCGCAGCGCCGCACCATTTGCGAACACAACGCTTCCCTACTCCACCTGTTGGGAAATTATCCCAACTTTCCTATCACCCTATTGGATTATTCCTCGAAAGGCCGCGGATGGAAAGGCAAGGACTACGGCGTCGGGTGGGCTCGCAAGAAACTCTTTGAACACATTCTCTCCGTCGCTGACGACAACGACCTCGTCGTGAGTATGGATGCTGATACACAATTCGGTTCACTCTATTTAGATAGTCTAACACAGAACTTCGCCCGTCATCCCAACTGGAAAGCATTGTCCGTACCTTACTTTCACCGGCTCACGGGAGACGATGTTGCCGACCGTGCCATTCTCCGATACGAAATCTATATGAGGAGTTTTGCCCTCAATATGCTACTTATCGAAAGTCCTTACTCATTTACTGCCATAGGGAGTGCCATTGTGGTGCGAGCGTCTGCGCTACGCAAGATTGGTGGCATCACACCGGCCAAAAGCGGAGAAGACTTCTACCTGTTGCAGAAACTGACGAAGATGGGAGCCGTCGGAAGTTGGAACGAATTTCCCGTATATCCGGCGGCACGATACTCGGACCGCGTCATCTTTGGAACCGGGCCTGCGATGCTCAAAGGAGCCGCCGGTGAATGGGACAGCTATCCCATTTATCCTTTTCCACTCTTTCAAAAGATTCACGAGACCTACAAGCGTATAGACGAACTTTACGAACACGACTTGGAATCCGAATTTTTGTCTTTCCTTCAACAGCAGTTCAAGCAGACAGACCTTTGGAGTTCCATTCGCCGTAACGTGAAAGACGCAGTTCAGTTTCGCCGCGCCTTTCACGAAAAGGCAGATGGACTTCGCATTCTACAGTTTCTCAAAAAGGAACAGAAAGAGAGAAGCAGCACTGATATACAGGCGCTTAATAATAACCTAAAATTCTTTTTAACAAATCAAAAATGTTGTCAAGCCCTTAGCGACTCCGATAAAGTGGCTCTCTCAAACATTTGTTCCTTCAGCAGTTTCGATACCATTCCGACTTCTACTCTATCGTTCCTACGGGAAGCAATGAGAAAAATGGAAATGGCTCTTCGGAAAGAGAATGACTAAAACGGGAAAGGTCCTTCGTCAGTAGCTGACTCCGTATAGGGTTCTTGTGCTGCCGAGCCAATCTTCTGTTCCGTCGGTTTTGCCTCAACCTTGTCAAGCAGGGTGATGGTACTTGCATATATCTCTGTGATATAATGCTTTCCCTTGTCATCATCCCAGGTTCGGGTGTGCAATTTCCCTTCCACATAGACTTTGCGGCCCTTTGTCAAATACTTTTCGGCGAAATCAGCCATAGAACGCCAACAAACAATGTTGTGCCATTCCGTCAACTCCTTGCGGCTTCCATCCTTGTCTTTGTAGAACTCCGTGGTGGCTAACGTAAAATTGGCCTTCTTCGTTCCATTTTCAAACGCTTTCGTTTCGGGACTCTTTCCCAAATTTCCAATAAGGATTACTTTGTTTACTCCAGACATACTTTGGTGGTTTTATTAGTTAAATTTAATAAATGAACGCCGCAAAGATACTACAACACGATAGCGATTTTCAAGTGTTGTTAATAACTTTTTTTCTTCCTCTATTTCAATGGTTTATACCCAGATTGGTCTAAAATCTTCCTACTATTTTCCTCCATCATCAACTGTTTTAGGGAAACTTCGGGATGTTTTTCCATATAGTTAATAATAATCTGCCAACCGATAAAGGCGCCAATACGGCCTGGAGAATCTTTAAAAGGATTGGAAAATGGAGCTTCCTGGACCAAACGGCGAATCGGGTCTTCATCTTTTGAAAACACCAAATCATTTTCAATCAAATAGTTCCAGACGTCAGCTTGGTATTTTTCAGCCCACGCGAACTTATCTTGACCATAGCCAATGATGTCGGCTACCGCAACTTCAGGGAACATCAATTCGGTGAAATAGACGATTTTTCCCTCTTCTATCATATAATCCAACAGCGTGATGGGCGTTTTACGCGGAAGGTGACGGTAAGCAATCGCACGACGGAAACAGTCCAACGGGATATACTTTTTGTCACATTCTTCCCGAATATACTTGGGAATACGGTAGTCCTGATAATATTTGTAATCTTTCCCAAGATACCAATCCAAGTTGATAATCACCTCATTACCAGCATAAAGAACGAATGGAGCGGATGGATCAATTCCGGCGACGACACCGTAAAAAGTGGGAATCGATGCTTCTTCGAAATAGTATTTATAGATGCAAAGAGCCGCCTTCAACTCTTGCTCCTCCTTCGTCATATTGGGAAAAGTTTTATCCACATCCTGGTGAATTTCCCTGATGTACGGATCTTTCAAAAATTCAGAAATCTGAAGGATATAACGTTCATTGTGCCAAGCAGATGAATCAATGAAAAGCGGATATTTTTTTGTCAGGCGGCGCAGTTCGTTCGGAATCTGTTTGCGGTCGATGGCAAACAGATCGTCATCATACCGAAGAACGGAGACATTGAGGTTCGCCGCAATCTCGTCAATTTTCTTGCGGGCGGCGCGGTTGTCCGTCACCTCGTCCTTGCGGGTATTGCCATCATCGGATCCGTTCGAAGGACGAAGGAGAAAAAAGAGAGCGACTGCGACTGCAATCGCCACTAAAATACTAATTATCAGTATTGTTAATTTCTTGGAGGGAATCAATTTCTGCATTTTTATTTTTCCATTTGAAAGAATTGACCAACTGCATTACATCTTCACGAATATAATCGATGACGGGCTGCAAAGAGTCGTTATTCGGAGCAAAATTAAAATAGAGAGAAGCACGAAGGTAGTGGTCGGTGCTGTCGGTAAGCCAAAACTGAAGCGGGCAAGCGACATCTTTGCCTTTGATGTCGAAAATCTTTCCAAAAAGACGCTCGTCCTCATCACGGACGTATGAGTCAATCACATCATCCGCCTTTTGAAAATGGAATTCCACAAATTTTTCATCGTTAATCATCAACTGACGTAAATCGTTGTGAACCGGAAGATAGGTCATTTCCAACGCCGCGTGCTGCTGAGGATAAGTGAGATGAATCCAAATACTACCGGCTGTATCCTTTGCCGAAAATTCCGCTGACTTGGAATAATCGAACGTGAAAGGAAGCAGGGCCGTATCCAATTTTTGATACTGATGCGGAGGAAGGTCGATACGGAAATATCCCTTCGGTTTCGGGCTCGCGTATTCGGGATTATTGCAACTTGAAAAAGAAAACAGAACCGACACAACGAGCACACTAAGTACCAGCGAGTAAAAAGACTTCATAAATCTACTATAAAAATTGTTATACTAATCGCTATTTCTTTGAATATCAACTAATTCTATATACATAGCGAGACTCATTTTCCCACGAACGCGGTTTCCATCACCGGCAACGCCGTAACCCAAAAACGATGGAATAATCAACCGAGCTTTACCGCCCTTCCGCATTTTCTTGACGGCCTCGTTCAAACCTTGCATCTCATCCGTCTTATCGACTTTGAATTTTTTCAGTCCGTCGCGGTCGGAAGAGTAGATGGTGTCGCCCGTCAGCAAAATCGTAGCGTAGCGTAGCGTCACAACATCCTCTGTATGAGGAAAATCACCCGCGCCTTCTTTCACAGAACAAAAACGCAAGCCGGTTCCTGTCTCTTCCATTTGCCATCCGTAACGTTGCAAAAAGAAGTCAATATCCTCCTCTTCACGTTCCACGCTGGCCTGATTCCATTGCACGTACGGATCTTCACGTTCCTGTTTATCTGACTGTTGAATATGCACGATGCCCGTTGGCTTTTTTTTCTGGCAAGAAAAAGCAAGGAGCAACGAAGCCAAGACTAAATATAGAATCTTGTTTTTCAATTATTCAAAATTTTTAGGATCCAAAACATTCTGATACAGAGCTACTTTTTCTCTAAAAAAGGCGATGGCGTCCTCTAATGTCCCGTTGTAATAGGCCGCAGAAGCGTTCTTGTGCCCGCCGCCATTGAAATGTTCACGAGCGAAACTACTTACATCAAAATTCCCTTTGGAACGGAACGAAATACGAATCCGGTTGTCACGCTCAGTAAAGAAAGCGGTAAACTGGATTCCCTTCAAAGAGAGACCGTAATTGACAAAACCTTCCGTATCGCCAATTTTGTAATCATTATCAGCCAAATCCTTCTTTGTCAAATACATATAAGAAGTCGAACAATTCCATATCAAACTGAGACGCTGAGAGAGACAAAGGCCGAGCAATTTGAAACGGCTCACCTCGTAGTTGTCATATATGCAGCGGTGAATATGTTCCGCATCGACACCTTTCTTCATCAACTTACTGATAATGGAGTAAGTAAGTGGGGAATTGCAGGCGTAACTTAAAGAGCCCGTGTCGGTTATCATTCCCACAAAAATGCAGGAGGCAATCTCCTTCGTCATTTTATCCTCTTTCCCAGAAATCTTATCAATAAACTGATAGACCAACTCGCACGTGGAAGTAGTTTTCGGGGTAGAAAACATCACATTGCAATCGATATCGGGGAGAATGTGATGGTCGATTAAAATTTTGAAGGCGCGACTGTCACGGATGGGGGCTTCCAAAACGACGCCGCTACGATGAGGCGCGTTCATATCCACGACGAAAAGGACGTCAGCGTTAAGGAGGGCATCGAAAGCGCGTTCTTTTTCAAAATCAGAAATGACGATTTCGTTGCTAAGAGGCATCCACGAAAGGAATTGCGGAAACGGATTCGCCAAAACAGCAGTAACGTCGTAGCCGGAATTTTTAAAGAAATGATAGAGAGCTAACGAAGATCCGACGGCATCACCATCGGGATTAAAGTGCGAAACGATAGCAATTCTCCGAGCATTTTTCAGGGCTTGGGACGCCTGCTGCACTTTAGCTTTAGTAAAAATACTCATACTCAAAAAATAAGGCGCAAAGATACAGACTTTTTCAATATCTATTTTTTTTTTGAAAACTTTTGTAGAAGCTACACTTTAGGGGAAAATGTATTACTTTTGCCGCTTCAAAAAAAACAAATTAGTTAATAATGAAAAGAAATTCCATTTTTACGAAACGCCACCTTTTCGTGGCGGTAGCCGTTCTTGCGGTTGTCTTTTTTTGTACTCCGTTGCGGGCACAGACAGACTCACTCTCGTGGGAACAGACGATGCCTCGGCACGATGTTCACCTCAGCATTGGAGACCCGTTGCTAACAACATTCAACGACGCCTACAGTGCAGACAATTTCGTTAGTAGAGTATTCTACTCCATCTTTGAAACATTTGGCTGGGTTTCCAAGGACTATACGACAACTGACTGGTTCACATCAGATTACGTACACATCAATAATTTATATACCCCAAACTTCAACTTTGGCTATGAGTATCGTTTCAAAAAGTGGTTCTGGTTTGGAGGAACTTGCACATACGGAGGAAGTTACGATCGTTGGGTTGACCGTGTAACGAAACAGACGATGCTCAATAGCAATTTTCACTATATCGGCATCACACCGACTTTCCGTTTTTCGTGGCTTAATAAAACGCACGTAACGCTCTACTCCGGTTTTTCAATCGGTTTGGGTTGTTACTTTGGAACCGTTAGCAAAGGTGACACCTACTTGGAATCAGTAGAACGTTCCCGTGATTTGCACTATTTCTCCTTTGCTGGCGAGTTGAATCTCATCGGAGTTAAGGCGGGTGGAGAACATTGGTACGGGTTTGCAGAATTAGGCGTTGGCACCCACGGCCTTGTGCAAGCCGGCTTCGGTTACCATTTCAACCCTAAAAAGACAAAATAAATTTAAACACCCCATTTTCAAAAAAGAAATACGATGAAAAGAACCCTATTTACCATAGCCATCCTTTCCCTTTTATTTTGCGGATGCAGCAAGTACGACGAATTGAACGACACTACAGGAACCGGAGACAATATGTACCGGTCTTGGAAATATGCCACCAGCTGCATCATTGACGATGCTGCTTTTGTTTTCGCCTGCAATACCTGGATTGAGGCAGACAAGATTGGAGACGAGAACACGAAGGAATACATTGAAAATATGTTTTTCGATGGTGCCAATATGTCAAAAACTGAAAACGGGATTTACGAACTTTACAAGTTCGGCTCCCTTTTGTACAGAATTGAAACCGACAACCGCTCCCTGCACGACAGCGACGCCGACTGGTCCATTCGCCGTTGCAACTATAATTATACGCCCGACGATAGCGAATTGGTTTGTCCGACATTTTTCGAGGAAGGAAACCAGTACGTCTTCCACATCAAGTATGCCGGGATTAGCAGCTGGGACATCACGATGGACAGCACTGCCTACAATTTGAATTCCGCCGAATGGAATATCACCCTACCGACCGGCGTGGAACCGACCAAGCTGAACAAATGCAGCTACGAGCTGACGGGAAACGGACAATACTGCTATTCGGTCTATAGCACCAATGACACCCGCACAACCTATACGATAACAGAACCTATGCGGCAATCTCCCAATTCATCGTTCACACCCAAAAAAGGGAAAGTGTCCATCACCGCCTATAGAGCCGAATACGACAACCTGAACGTGGAAGCCGAAATTCTGAGCGCATACAGTTATAAAATCACTTACCGTGGCAATGAGCACGTTTATGAAGACTAATTCAAAATATAATTCAGAACAGGAAGGCCTTTGAAAAAATCAAGGGCCTTTTTTTATTCCATACATATTTATATATATGTCAAGGCACGGGAACCGCACGAAAATGATGTCAGTCAACCCAATTATAAACTTTACAAACCTTACGAACTTTACAAACTAAATTCGTACTTTTGCCGCTTCTTTTAGAAAATAAAAAAAAATTATAAATAAATGAATAGCAACGAAATACGCAAATCATTCCTTGACTTTTTTGCCAGCAAAGAACACGCAATCGTTCCGTCGGCGCCTATGGTCATCAAAAACGACCCCACGCTTATGTTCACCAATGCGGGGATGAACCAGTTCAAAGACATCTTTTTAGGAAATACGCCGCCGAAGTTTCCACGCGCAGCCGATTCCCAAAAGTGCCTCCGCGTCTCCGGAAAGCACAACGATTTGGAAGAAGTAGGGAAAGACACCTACCACCACACGATGTTTGAAATGCTGGGCAACTGGTCCTTCGGCGATTACTTCAAAGCCGACGCCATCGCTTACGCTTGGGAGTTTTTGACAGAAGTAGTCAAATTGGACAAGGATCGCCTGTATGCCACGGTTTTTGGCGGGGATGAAAAAGACCACACCGCCGCTGACGAGGAAGCGAAGGAACTTTGGATGCGCTTTTTGCCGGCCAACCGAATCATTTATGGAAACAAGAAAGACAATTTCTGGGAAATGGGCGACACCGGTCCGTGCGGCCCCTGCTCTGAAATCCACATCGACCTCCGCGATGACGAAGAACGCAAAAAGGTGGATGCCCTTGAATTAATCAACAAGGACAATCCGTTAGTCATTGAAATATGGAACCTCGTCTTTATGCAGTTCAACCGTCTGGCATCCAGTGAGTTGGTTCCTTTGGCAGCCAAACACGTGGACACCGGTATGGGCTTCGAACGACTCTGTATGGCCGTTCAAGGGAAAAAATCCAACTATGATACTGACGTGTTCCAGCCGCTGATTCAGAAGTTGGCTCAGCTTTCTAATAAAGAATATGGTAAGAATCGGGAAACCGACATCGCGCTGCGAGTCATTGCCGACCACCTTCGTGCCGTCAGTTTCGCCATCGCCGACGGGCAACTTCCGTCTAACACCGGCGCCGGCTACGTCATTCGTCGAATCTTGCGCCGCGCCATCCGCTACGGTTATACCTTCCTCGGATTCAACCAGCCGTTCATCAACACGTTGGTGAAAAATCTCGTGGAACAAATGGGCGGTCAATTCCCGGAACTCAAAGCACAACAAAACCTTATTGAAAAAGTGATTTTGGAAGAAGAGGCCTCCTTCCTGAAAACATTGGAGTCCGGCATCATCAAGTTCGAGAACTACTGCTCCAAACTTTCTGGGAAAACGATTGCCGGTGACTTTGCTTTTGAGCTTTTCGACACGTACGGTTTTCCCATCGACTTGACGCAGCTTTTAGCTTCCGAAAAAGGTTTGGATGTTGATATGGAAGGTTTTCAAAAAGGGCTCGCCGAGCAGAAGGCACGTTCACGTGCTGCCGCCGCCGTTGAAACCGAAGACTGGGTGGAACTTTCTTCCGACATTCATCCCACGGAATTTGTCGGTTACGACACACTGACGTGCGAGTGCAAGATTTTGAAATACAGAAAGATCAAAACCAAAGGGAAAAGCTTGTTCCAAATTGTTTTGGACAAAACCCCATTTTATGCGGAATCGGGCGGCCAATTGGGCGACAGCGGTTACTTACAGAACATCAATGAAAAAATCAAAATCGACAATACCATCAAGGAGAACAATTTGTCGGTTCACATTGCCAGCACGCTTCCCGAAAATCTGACAGCCACTTTTACGGCGGTCGTCGACGAAGACTTGAGACAGACCACACAAAACAACCACTCAGCCACGCACTTGATTCACTTTGCATTGCGCCGCACGCTCGGAACTCACGTCGAACAAAAGGGCTCACTCGTAGCTCCCGACCGTCTTCGTTTCGACTTTTCTCATTTTTCAAAAATGAGTGAGGAAGAAATCAAGCAGGTGGAAAAAATCGTCAACGACTTGGTTCGCAAGAACTTGCCTTTGAATGAACGCCGTGCCGTTCCGATTGAAGAAGCTAAGAAGTTAGGCGCGATGGCACTTTTCGGAGAAAAATATGGTGACAAAGTCCGCGTCATTCAGTTCGGTGATTCCATCGAGTTCTGTGGCGGAACGCACACATCGGCAACCGGTAACATCGGTTTGGTGAAAATCGTGTCCGAAGGAGCCATTGCCGCTGGAGTCCGCCGTATCGAAGCCATCACCGGCAAATATGCGGAAGAGTACGTCAACAATTTCATTACCATCCACGACAACTTGAAAACCCAACTCAACACCGACAACGTGGAACAGTCCGTCAGCCGCTTGGCTGCTGAGAACGCCGCTATGAAGAAAGCGTTGGAATCTTTCAAGCAGGAAAAGATTGCCACGATGACGAACACGCTGAAAGAGAAAGTTCAGAATGTGAACGGTGTCAACGTCATTTCCGGCGTGATGGGAATGGATGCGGACAGTTTGAAACAGATTGCTTATCAGCTGCGTACGACGGGCGAGAAACTGCTCATTGTTTTTGGCACGACCGATGGCGGCAAACCGAACTTGACCGTAGCACTTTCCGACGACTTGGTTGCTCAAGGTTTGCAAGCCGGCAAATTGGTACGTGAAGCCGCGGCCCTCATTCAAGGCGGCGGCGGCGGGCAGCCCTCATTGGCGCAAGCGGGGGGAAAGAACTGCGAAGGGATCCAATCCGCCGTTGACAAGGTCATCGAAATTGCGACAAAATAGAGTTTCATCTGCAGGAATCATCAAAAGATTTTTTTTTGATAAATGAAAAAAGAGAAAATCGCGTACTGAAAAAACCTCAAAAACGAGCACGGCCAACGGTTTCAACATTTTTCAAAAAAATGGATTAAGCAGTAATAACTTAATAAAAAAAATTGTACTTTTGCAGCCCGAAAAATTAGACGAAAGAAAATAAATTAAAGAAAAGAAAATTATGTACTTAACATCAGACGTTAAAAAGGACATCTTCACACAAAATGGCGCTTCCTCTACTGACACTGGTTCACCGGAAAGCCAAATCGCTCTTTTCACGTTCAGAATCAAGCATCTGACCGAACACGTGAAAGAAAATCACAAAGATTTAAACACCAAGCGTTCTTTGATGACCCTCGTTGGTAAGAGAAGAAAAATGCTCGCTTACTTGAAAGAACAAGACATCGAGAGATACAGAGCAATCATCAAGAAACTTGGTTTGAGAAAATAATCTCACCCGCTTCAAAAAAAGGCAATTCTCGAAATTGCCTTTTTTTGAATTATCAATTTCACAATTACACGACAATCATAGCTGTGGATCCATTTCCCCGCACGGTGAGATTGTTTAAAATCTTAAAACAGAATTCATTATGGCAGAAAATAATAAGCCAGTAGGAGCAAGACAGACTTTTGCTCTTCCCGATGGCAGAGAAGTTACCATCGAAACCGGTATTTTGGCCAAGCAAGCTGATGGTTCAGCCGTGGTCAGAATGGGCGACACGATGTTGCTCGCTACCGTTTGCTGCAAGAAAGACGCAGTCGAAAACACCGACTTTATGCCCTTGCAGGTTGAATACCAAGAAAAATATGGCGCTGTAGGTCGTTTCCCCGGCGGTTTCTTCAAACGTGAAGGCAGACCTTCCGAATATGAAATCCTTATCGCCCGTCTCGTGGACCGCGCCCTCCGCCCATTGTTCCCGGATAATTTTCACGCAGAAACCCAAGTACTTGTCACTTTGATTTCCGGTGACCGCAACAACCTTCCTGACGCATTTGCAGGCCTCGCCGCTTCCGCAGCACTCGCCGTTTCCAACATTCCGTGGAACGGCCCCATCTCCGAAGTCCGCGTCGGCCGCGTCAATGGCCAAATGGTCATCAACCCCACCGTTGAAGAAATGGAAAACTCCGACATCGATATGATCGTCGCTGCTACCATTGACAACATTATGATGGTGGAAGGTGAAATGAACGAAATTTCAGAAGCCGATATGGTTGAAGCTTTGAACGCCGCTCACGCCGCTATCAAAGTACAGTGCCAGGCACAGTTGGATTTGGCTGCTCAGGTTGAAAAAGCAAATCCGAAACGTGAATACTGCCACGAAACCAACGACGAAGAACTCCGCGAACGTGTCAACCGCGAAACTTACGACAAAGTTTACGCCATTGCCAAATCCTTTATGGGCAAACACGAACGCAACGACGCTTTCGACCAGATTTTGGAAGAATTTATGGAATCCATTCCGGAAGAAGAACGCGATGAAAAGAAATATATGGTGGCACGTTACTACCACGACGTTCAATACCACGCAATGCGTAATATGATTTTGAACGAACGCGTCCGTTTAGACGGTCGTCAGCTCGACCAAATCCGTCCCATCTGGATTGAAACCGGCTACCTTCCGGCAGCCCACGGTTCCGCCGTCTTCACCCGCGGTGAGACACAGTCTCTGATGTCCTGCACGCTCGGTACGAAATTGGACGAACAGACCATCGACGGCGCCATCGTAGAAGGCAGCAGCCGTTTCATTCTTCACTACAACTTCCCTCCGTTCTCCGTTGGTGAAGTGAAGCCCATCCGCAGCACCGGCCGTCGCGAAATCGGTCACGGCAACCTCGCTCACAGAGCGTTGAAACCGATGATTCCGTTCGACGACCCGAGCTTCCCCTATACCGTTCGTTTGGTTTCCGACATTTTGGAATCCAATGGAAGTTCCTCAATGGCAACGGTTTGCGCCGGAACATTGGCCCTCTACGATTGCGGTGTCAAGATGAAAAAACCGGTTTCCGGTATCGCTATGGGATTGATTACCGATGAAAAAACTGGCAATTATGCTATTTTGTCCGACATCCTCGGTGACGAAGACCACCTCGNNGGTGTGAAGATCAAGAAGCCTGTGGCAGGTGTAGCAATGGGTCTCATCACTGATGCAGTCAACCCTAACGACCGCTACGCTATCCTTACCGATATCCTCGGTGACGAAGACCACCTCGGTGATATGGACTTCAAGGTTTGCGGTACCGCCGACGGTATCACCGCTTGCCAAATGGACATCAAGGTCAACGGACTTTCCTCCGAAACGATGGCTGAAGCACTCGAACAAGCACGCAAAGGTCGTATGCATATTTTGGGAAAAATGCACGAAGCCATTCCGGAACCCCGCGAAGACTACAGACCCTTCGTTCCCCGCATCGTCCAAATGCAGATTCCGCGCGAATTTATCGGCGCAGTCATCGGACAAGGCGGCAAGGTTATTCAAGAAATGCAACGTGAAACCAACACGACCATCAATATTGAAGAAGTTGGCGAATTCGGTATCATCGACATCGCCGCAGCCAATGTTGACGACATCAATGCAGCTGTCGCACGCATCAAACTCATCACCACGGTTCCTGAAGTGGGCGAGGTTTATGATGGCGTCGTAAAGACCATCCAGCCATTCGGTGCATTTGTCGAAATCATTCCTGGCACGGACGGACTTCTCCACATTTCTGAAATTTGCTGGAAACGTCTTGAAACCGTAGAAGAAGTTCTTCACGTTGGCGACCACGTCCAAGTGAAACTCATCGAAATTGACGACAAAGGCAAGATGCGTCTCTCACACCGCGTTTTGGAAGAAAAACCGGAAGGTTACAAAGAACCCGAACAGCGTCCACGTCCACCGCGTCGCGAAGGCGGC
>DCHI01000073.1:37194-43170 GCA_002314795.1 Bacteroidales bacterium UBA1756
CGTCGCGAAGGCGGCCACGGTCCTCGCAGAGACGAACGCAAATAATCATAAAAACCTCTCTTCGGAGAGGTTTTTTTATGGGTTAGATTCACATTTTTTCCTACTTTTGCCCGCCATTACATAAAGATAATTATTATAAAATAATAAAATGAAAAAAATTACTAACCCTTTCATTATCAGCGGTTACGAAGGAGACCTGTACTTTTGCGACCGATGTTCTGAAACACAACGACTACGTGATGAGATTTCCAACGGGAACAACGTCGCACTTATCGCCACTCGTCGAATGGGGAAAAGCGGTCTTATCCATCATTTTTTTCAACAACCTGACATACAAGCCGACTACTACACTTTTTTTATTGATATCTACGATACCAAAACATTAGCAGAATTGGTAATGAAATTGGGACGCGAAATCGTCGAACGCCTTTCTCCCCACGGACTTACAGCAGTAAAAAAGTTTTGGGATTGTGTCCGCACGCTCCAAGCGGGAATCACCTTTTCGCCATCCGGGGAGGTGTCCTTTACACTTCAAGTAGGCGACATCAAACAGAGTAACAATACTTTAGACGAAATTTTCAAATACCTCAACAGTGCAGAAAAACCTTGCATAGTCGCCATTGATGAGTTTCAACAGATTGCCAATTATCCAGAAACCAATATGGAAGCGACACTCCGAACCTACATCCAACAGAGTCACAATACTCAGTTTATTTTTTCGGGGAGCCAGCGTCACACGATGAGCCAAATGTTCATCAGCGCGGCAAGACCATTTTTTCAAAGCGTTTCCATTATGCATCTTGAGGCCATCAATCAAACAAAATACGATGAATTTGCAAAAAAACATTTTGCCGATGCGGGCAAGCAACTTGCCGACGATGTGACCGAAAACGTTTATGCTTTTAGCAATGGAATAACGTGGTATTCTCAGAAAATTTTCAATACGCTATTTGCACAAACACCGGTAGGCACAACCTGTTTTGGGGACAGTATTCCCGATACAATTCATTATATCATTAATACACAAGAATATAGCTTCAAGGAAATGATGTTCCGACTCCCGGAAAAGCAAAAAAACGTTTTGACGGCATTGGCCAAAGAGGGGCAAGCACACGCAATTACTTCTGGGAACTTCATAAAAAAATACAGTCTGTCTTCCGCAAGCTCCGTTCAAGCGGCGGTTAAAGGTCTTTTAGAAAAAGACTTTATAACCCACGAGGACGGAACTTACCGAGTTTATGACCTGTTTTTAGCCCGCTGGCTTCAGAACAATTAAAATAAATATTCAAATAAAACATTTCATTATGAAAAAAATCATCCCCCTCCTGCTTGCGGCACTCACGCTGACTGCCGGCGCACAAACCACCAAAAAAGTTCTTTTCATCGGAAACAGTTACACCTACGTCAACGACCTTCCCAATATGCTGAAAACGTTAGCCTTAGGCTGCGGCGACACGCTGAATTACTCGCAAAGTACCCCGGGCGGCTGCACGTTCAGTAGTCATTTGAGCAACTCCACCACGATGAATTACATCAACGCGGGCGGCTGGGACAACGTCATTTTGCAGGAGCAGAGCCAGAATCCCGCTTTCCCAATCGGGCAAGTGGAAAGTCAATGCTTCCCTTACGCACAACAGCTTTGTGAAAGCATTCGCGCCACTTCTCCGGACGCGGGCATCGTCTTTTATATGACGTGGGGACGAAAGAACGGAGATGCCAGCAACTGCGCCGCCTACCCTCCTATTTGTACCCACAACGGGATGGACAGCTTGCTTTACCATCGCTATATGATGATGGGCGAACGCAACGAAGCCGTTGTTTCACCAGTAGGTCGCGTCTGGCACGTTCTCCGCGACAACCATCCGGAAATCGAACTTTACAGCTCCGATGAAAGTCACCCGTCGGTGGCAGGAACGTATGCCGCCGCCGTCACCTTCTACACCATCCTGTTCAAAAAATCACCGGAATGCATCAGTAATGCAATGACGTTGGATTCCGCCACTGCCGCGAACATTCGCCAGACGGTTGAGACGGTGGTTTACGACCGTTTGGATTTCTGGTACCAGTATGCGGAGGAGCCGTCCAACATCAGCAACCAACAGATTACAAGTACCTTGCAGGTTTATCCGAACCCGACTTCCGATATGATAAACATTGAGCTTCCGCAAGCCGAAAACGGGAAATACGTGCTCAACATATACAACAGTGTGGGCGAGCGGGTACATCAGGAGCCGATCAATGGCGGAGGGACAGTGCGGGTTTCGATACAGAAATTTCCTGCCGGCACCTACTTTGTCGAAGCGGTTTCCGGAGACGGGAGGAAGAATGGCCGCAACTCCGTACTGCGGGCTGTAATTGTCAAGAGATAGTTTCCTACTTCTTACTTCCTACTTCCTACTTCCTACTTCCTACCTCCTACTTCTCCTGACTTTGACACTCAAAAAAATCAGAGAATCAATTAAATCTACAATAAAAAAATAGTACTTTTGCAGTTCCGAAATGGTCATTTCGGAACTGTCCGTTTCGGAACTAACAAAAGAACGATGAAATTTTATAATAGACAATCCGAACTATCTAATTTAAAGGAAATTAGAAATAAATCCCTAAACAATGCGCAAATGACGTTTGTGATGGGAAGGCGGCGTATTGGAAAGACGAAGCTGCTCTTGGAGGCGACAAAATCGGATCCGACGCTATATTTTTTTGTCACACGGAAATCAGAAACGCTACTTTGCGCCGACTACATTGACGAAATACGCGAAAAATTGGCGATTCCCATTTATGGAGAAATAACGCATTTTGCAACCTTATTTCAAATATTGCTGGAACATTCCAAACAGAATCCTTTCAACCTGATAATTGATGAATTTCAAGAATTCATTTCCGTAAATTCTTCAGTGTATGGTGATATTCAGAGACTTTGGGATTTGTACAAGGATGAAAGTCGAATCAATTTGCTCTTGTGTGGATCCATCTATTCTTTGATGCACAAAATATTTGAAGACAGCAAAGAACCACTATTCGGACGGGCGAACAATCGTATTCTTTTAAATCCCTTTTCGCCTTCTGTTTTAAAGGAGATTTTATCCGATTATTCGCCGGAATACACGAACGAGGATTTGCTGGCCCTTTATGCTTTTACTGGAGGAATTCCTAAGTACGTTGAATTACTATTAGAAAATAACGCATTGACTTTCAGTACAATGGTAGATTATCTGGTACAGCCGAACTCGCTATTTTTCACAGAAGGGAAAACCTTGCTGATTGAAGAGTTCGGGAAAGATTACGCCACCTACTTTTCCATACTTTCCTGCATTGCAAATGGAATTAACAGCCGGCCAACCATCGAAGGAATACTGCAGCGGGAAATCTCAGGGCACATAACACGTTTGGAACACGATTTCGGCCTTATTCGAAAACGCACGCCTCTTTTTTCCAAAAGTGAGACCAAAAATGTCAAATATGAAATTGACGACTGTCCGTTACGATTCTGGTTCCGCTTCATCTATAAATACGCGCACTTCATTGAAGTAGGGGCCTACGAGCAATTAAAATCACTCATCATCAGAGATTATCCCACCTTTTCCGGAAAAACATTGGAGAGCTATTTTAAAATGCAATACATTGAAACAAAAGAATTTACATCAATCGGAGGTTTTTGGGATAAAAAGGGAGAACACGAAATTGATATGATTGCGCTTAATGAGCTGACACACAAGGGAGTTGTTGCAGAGATTAAAAGAAAAAAGGAGAATATCAACTTGAAACAACTGCAACAGAAGGCAGCTTTTTTATGCAAAGATTTGTCACCTTACGACATTGAATACCGCGCCTTAAGTTTGGAAGATATGTAGAAAAATTTCGTACTTTTGCGGGCTAAAAAAACCGAGCGAGCGTTTAACTAATTATTTGAAAATGAAGATTATTATCGTAGGAACAGCATATCCTTATCGAGGCGGATTGGCTGCTTTTAATGAACGTTTGGCACAGGAATTTGTACGCGAAGGACACAACGTAGAAGTATATACATTCACACTGCAATATCCCGGTTTTTTATTTCCAGGGAAAACGCAATACTCTACCGAACCCGACCACAGCGGCTTGACAATTTTTAGAAAAATCAATTCGTGTAATCCTTTCAATTGGATAAAGGTTGGGAAAGAAATCAAGAAAAAATGTCCGGATTTGGTGATTTTCTGCTATTGGATGTCCTTTATGGCTCCTTGTATGGGGACAATAGCAAAGCAAATAGACAAAAAGGAAACGAAAGTTTTCTCGTTGGTACACAATATGATACCTCACGAGAAATCAATTATAGACAAATTACTTCCAGGTTATTTTGTTCGGCAGATGGACGGATTTGTTGCCCTTTCTAAATCCGTCGTGGATGACATTGCAACCATCGACAAAAGAAACAAACCGAAAGCATTTTCGCCACATCCCATTTATGACCACTACGGAAGAATTGAGGACAAGGCGGTAGCAAAACAAAAACTGCAGTTAGATAAAGATGTTCACTATGTCCTTTTCTTTGGTTTTATTCGAGAATACAAAGGGCTGGACTTGCTCATCAACGCATTTGCGGATGAACGGCTGAAAGCATTGAATGTCAAGCTCTTGATTGCCGGGGAATTCTATGGCAACGAAGAGTCGTATCAGAACCAAATTGACCGACTGGGGATTCGAGACCAGCTGGTACTCCGCACGGACTACATTCCTGACAGCGAGGTAGGGAATTATTTCAACGCCTGCGATATCGTGGCACAGCCCTACAAGACAGCTACTCAAAGTGGGGTGACACAAATCGCTTTCCATTTTGAAAAGCCAATGTTGGTAACCAATGTCGGAGGCCTTCCGGAAATTGTCCCGAACGGGAAAATCGGATACGTAGTTGAACCTGATGCGCAACAAATTGCAGATGCCCTTTTCGACTACTTCGCAAACGATAGGGAGACCACTTTTTCACAAAACGTCATCACTGAAAAATCCAAATACGCTTGGAATAACCTTACCAACGTGATTCTTAAAACCAGCGCCTGTGAATAGAATTATTGAATCCATTCAACAATCCATAGAGACCAAGAAACAGATTCTGGAAGACTCCGTTTTCCAAAACAGGATTGCCGATACAGCCCGACTTTTGGTGGAATCTCTTCGTAACGGCGGGAAAATCCACTTCTGCGGGAATGGGGGAAGCGCTGCCGACGCACAGCACTTGGCCGCAGAACTCTCCGGACGCTTTTACTTTGACCGGCCTCCGCTCAATGCCGAAGCACTCCATTGCAACACTTCCTACCTCACCGCCGTTGGCAACGACTACGGCTACGATTTGATTTTTTCCCGCCTTATCCGCGGCACAGGTAAAAAAGGCGACGTACTCGTTGGCATTTCAACTTCCGGAAATAGCAAAAACATTGTCAAGGCATACGAAGTATGCAAGGAGATGGGGATTTCCGTTGTATCACTGACCGGAGAAACCGGAGGAATTATGAAGGATTTTTCTGATGTTTTGCTCAATGTTCCGTCCAAAGACACGCCGCGCATTCAAGAGTCTCACATTCTGATAGGCCACATCATCTGCGAATTGGTGGAGACGGAAATGTTTGGCCATCTGAGAAAATAACGAGGATGTCATTGATTTCTAAACCAGCCCCTTCGCCACGTTTCAGTGTAAAAAACGGCTCATACTGTTACAGTAAAACGGAGCAAGCAGCTACCGTTTGACGCGGCAAAATTAGTTGGTTTTGCTCAATCCCTGCCACCTCTAATATCTGCTTTACGCGGGATAAGAAGGTGCACGTCATAATCTTTGGTATCCCGTATGGTTGCGAAGAATACTTGATTCCGCTATCGTATGTCGTTAAGTATAGCGAAAAGTGGTTATTTTTCCTGACTTTGACACTTTTTTGCGATAATACGTTAACATATTGATTTTCAGACTATATTTGCGACCCCCCAAAATTTCTCATCAAACAA
>DCHI01000010.1:0-147 GCA_002314795.1 Bacteroidales bacterium UBA1756
CGTTTTCCGCGGTTTTTTTTCGCTTTTTGCACCCTTTCGGACGCCCGTTTTCGGAGTTTTTCGGAATTTTTGGCGCAATCGCGCGGCACGCGGCGTCGGGCTCGGAATGGCGGCGGAGGGACTTGCCGCGCAATTGGCTCCGCCGCG
>DCHI01000010.1:352-16110 GCA_002314795.1 Bacteroidales bacterium UBA1756
GAAGTAGGAAGTAGGAAGCGGGGAACGAAGGAACGAAGGAACGAAGGAACGAAGAAATGAAGGAACGAAGGCCCCCGCCGGGCAGCTGAAGCCCCGCCAGCCTCGGAGAGGCTGCATCTCAGTAACCCCGTACAAGGACGAAGTCGCAGTGCGGGGAGGCGAACGCCGCACTACAGGACGAAGGGACGAAGAGACGAAGGCCCTCCGCCGGGCAGCTGAAGCCCCGTCAGCCTCGGAGAGGCTGCACCTCACTAACCCCGTACAAGGACGAAGTCCGCGATGTATAGGGAGTCTGTAGGAACGTCACAATGTGGAGCTCCTACAAGGGACGGTGCGGCGCGTGTGTGAAGGCGACATATATATATATGGAGAGACGTTTATATATATGGAGAGACGTTTCAGGAAACGTCTGTACGTATGGGCACAAAAAAAGGAGGCGACTTGCACCTCCTACTATAGTTGAATTAGAAAACGACTATTTTGTATGACGTTTTTTACGTTCCAGATCCTGCGGTTCGAGAGAAAGATGTTCTCCGCGGAGCAAGGAAGCGACGCCTTCTGCGTGCGGATTTTGCTGACATTTTTCGCAATGGCACTCTTCCTTATAATCCACCGGTTCGGTATAAGTAGTGATGACGCCTTCGAAGTTACGCAAAATCACTTTGTTAGGACTTTGGGAGATAACGTAATTCGGCATAACCGGAGTTTTGCCGCCGCCACCAGGAGCGTCAACGACGAACGTGGGAACGGCATAGCCGGAAGTGTGGCCGCGAAGGTTTTCAATGATTTCGATTCCTTTGGAAACGGGCGTGCGGAAATGTTCCAAACCCATAGAAAGGTCACATTGATAAATGTAGTATGGACGAACGCGGATTTTGACGAGTCCCTGGACCAACGTCTTCATAACGTGAACGCAGTCATTGACACCACGAAGCAGAACGGACTGGTTTCCGAGAGGGATACCGGCATTAGCCAGCTTGGCACAAGCTTCCGTTGATTCGGGAGTGATTTCGTTTGGGTGGTTGAAGTGCGTATTCACCCAGATTGGATGGTACTTTTTCAACATATTGCAGAGATTGTCGGTGATACGCTGCGGGCAAACGACCGGCGTACGGGTACCGAGGCGGATGATTTCAACGTGCGGGATGGCACGAAGACGCTGGATGATTGATTCCAAAACGGTGTCGTTCACCATCAGTGCGTCACCGCCGGAAAGGAGTACGTCGCGGACTTGGGGCGTGCGGGCGATGTAATCGATGGCCTTCTGAATACGGTCCTGCGGCATTTGGCAGTCGTGCTGACCGGCAAAACGGCGGCGCGTACAATGACGGCAGTACATAGAGCACTGGTCGGTGATGAGTAACAAGACTCTGTCCGGATAACGATGAGTAAGTCCGGGAACCGGGGAATCTTCATCCTCGTGCAGCGGGTCCAAAAGGTCAGCGGCTGACTGGTGAACCTCAGCAGCCGTCGGGATGGCCTGACGACGAATCGGGCAATAGGGGTCGTTGGGATCGATTAAACTGAGATAATAAGGAGTGATGGCCATACGCAACGTTTGTAACGTTTTGTTCACACCATCTTCCTCTTCGGGGGTTAAGCTCACGTATTGTTTTAACTGATCGAGCGTTTCAATGCGGTTTTTAACCTGCCAAGTCCAATCATTCCACTGTTCATCAGTGACGTTTGGAAACAATTCTTTTCTTCTACTTGCCATTATATCAATGATTTATATTAAAATTTTAAATAAATTCGTCTTTTCAAAAAACAGCTGCAAAATTACAAGATTTTTCCGAATAAAAAACAGCCGTCAGCTTAGTTTTGCGAATAAGAGACGACCAGTGCCGCCCCGTTTTTGAACAAAACGGAAGCGTTGAGGGAAGATTTTTCGCCCGAGATGAAGACGACGCGTGCACTGTTTTCCTTTGTTTCCAGGATAAAACCGCCATCCACGCGCCAAGAGATGTCTTCATAATCCGCTTTGGGAAGAGAAAACCACTGCGAGGAACCGCCTTTATGGGAAATAGAGAAGATTTCGGGCACAAACTCCTGGTATAAAAAATCTGCAAGATGCTCCTGAATAAAATAGAACTCTTTGGTAAGATTTCCCTTCTTATCAATCTGCGGTGCGTGGCCGGCACCTTGGAAAGTATAAAATTCGCTTCGGTAGCCCAGTTGCTTTGCTTTTCGGTGAATGGAAGCCGAGCCATACAACTTACCAAAAAGGATTCCGCCGATTTTTACTTTCAGGTCCGAAAAAGGGATTCCGGAATCGTACGGAACCAGACGGTCGGCATCGCCGTGAAAAGAGATGATGTCTGTTTTGGCAGCATTCAGCAAATCCAAATCAGGAACGGCGCCCCACATATTAGAAATGGCACGGATGCGGAACGTCTGTTCAATGTCATTGCCACTTGTTGCGATGCACCCCAAATCCTTATGAGAACCGTAAGCATACGTGGAAGCCGGTCGAGTATCCTCCCGCATAAAAGTCAGGTTCAATGCGGTGATAGAGCCGGCACTGCTTCCTGAAACGAAAATATAATTCGGATCGATGCCGTACTCCTCATTTTTTGAGACGAGGAAACGCATCGCCGCGTGAGCATCCTGAAGGGCACAGTAGCCGCAACGTTCAATGGACTTCCTATTAAAGTGGAAGCCCATCCGGTAATTGATGGAGGCGACAACATAACCGCGTGAGGCAAAGTACTCGCACCATTTCACCAAAGGTGCCTCCGCTTTGTCACCCACATAAAAAGCGCCTCCGTGAATGAACATAATCAGTGGACGGTATTTCATATCGTCATTTTCGGGAAGATACACATCCATCAACAGGTTCAATTTCTTCTGTTTGGCAGATTCGGAAAGTCCCTTCGCAATGACATTCAAGTAGTTCGCTTTCCCAACAACCTTGCTTGTCCAATAGCCCATCGCTTCACCGAACTTCACATCTTTAATCACTTTAATGGAGAACAGAGAATCGGCATATCGGTTCTTATGTTCCCGAAAGGCCTGAGTTTCGTACTTCGTCATCGTAACGACATAATTCTTTTTATCAATCAGAAAATCGCCTTGAATGATTGAATCCGTTTTGGCTAAACGTATTTTTTTGATGACCATTCTCTTCCCATCAATGGAAATCGTACATCTGTTTTTTTTGATGATTCCATTCATATCGAAAGGAGTAACCACGCACTGTTTTATATTGCTGACATCGCAAACTTTACAAGAGAATTTCTTTTTTTCAAGCTGGGTGACAGACAAAACGAATTCTTCCGACCAATCTTCCTCTTTTTCAGAAGAAACCACTTTTCCGACGTAATAGACATTGGTATCAACGGTTTGGAAAAGTTCTTCAAATGTAATGTCCTCCGGAGAAATTTCCGTCAACGTAGAAGTGATTACACTCCGTGACGACTTTTCAGAAGTTTTGCTTTCATCCTTGGATCGGCAACTTTGTAAAAAGAGCAGAACAAGCCCCAGAAGGAGTAAAAAAGTAGAAATTCTTTTTAATTTCAAAAACATCATATTATAATTGTATATATATAAGTTGCCAGTACTTTATTCCTCGTTCAAAAAGAGGAGACATTTTTGCGAACGCTTCTTTTTCAAAAACATCAGGATGACAGAACAAGATAGAATCTTGTGATTTCATTATATTTCAGGAGCAAGTTCCCGAACAAGTTTAACGAGAGAGATGCCGGCCTTTTGTGCTGCTTCAAGGACTTTCTCGTGGGTAGGATGCTCATCCACGCCATCGTAAGCGAGGTCGGTAATAACTGAAAAAGAGAGAATTTCCATTTGCAACGAACGAGCGGCAATCGCTTCCGGGATAGTGGACATTCCGACGGCATCACCACCCATCCGCGCCTGCATACGGCTTTCGGCCGCTGTACCATAGTAAGGGCCGGAGTGAGCGAGATAGGTTCCGTGCTGAAGCGGTATGTGCATTTCCGCGGCTTTCCTTTTCGCCAAGGAGGCCAGACGACGCGAGTACAATTCTGAAAAGGCCATTTGCGGTTCAACGCCCGCAGTTTTCTGCAACGGCGTATCGAAGAAGAAACTGATATGGTCGGTCATCAGCATCAAGTCACCTACTTGAAAAGACGGATTCAATCCCCCCGCAGCATTGGACAAAATAATCGTTCTGATTCCCAACTCTTTAAGGACATAAACGGGAAAGACTGTTTCGGCCATCGGGACGCCTTCGTAGTAATGTTTTCGGCCATTCAGCACACAAACCTCCGTGCCGTTCAACTTCCCGAAAACCATTTCGCCCTGATGACCGGCGACCGTAGATACCGGAAAGTGAGGAATATCCTTATACGACAATCTCGTTGTAATTTCCATTGACTTCGTCAGTTCGCCCAAGCCGGAACCCAAAATAACAGCTGCAGCCGGCGTCGCGGAAACAAGATTACGTATAAATGCGGAACTTTCTTGAACTTTTTTCTCTATCATCATATCTTAAAAAATCGGAGTGCAAAATTACGAAAAAGGGAGCGACTTTTAATCAAAGGACAAATAAGGTGAAAGTTTGTCCATCAGTTCCTGATAGGCGTGGGTGACTTTCTGAAACTCGGCGATGCTATGGATTTTTCCATTTGCATTTCTATAGTTGACAATGGTTTTAGCCAAATAAGCATCAAAATAGGGATGGGACTTCAACTCCTTGTAGGACAACTTATTTACTTCAATTTTTTTAATATGATTTGGATTGATGATAAAATATTTTTGACAATACTCCAAATCTATATTTTGAAGAATATAAATTTCACGAAGTTGCTCAAAGGAGTGGAACCCGCCCAACTTGTCACGATATTCCACAATTTTCAGGGCACGTTTGCTCCCAAATTGCGGAACACGCGTAATGTCAGAGGTATCGCATAAATTGAGATCGACTTTTTGGATACGATAAGACTCTTTTTTCTGAATCGGGCGAAGACGGGTTGTATCATACGGATAGCGGACGGAGCGCGAAGTCGTATCATAGTGGCGGTAATTTTTTGAATAATCATACCGCGAAGCATAGCGGTTTCGGTAGGCGGAGTCGCGCGAGGCACGCTCTTGGGCTACAGAATCTGCGTAGGTGCGCTGTCGTTTTTCAAAAGCGGTCACCTCACTGACAAAGTCGGAAAGGTCGGTTGGTGGTGGCGGAGACTGATGATAAAGCAGTACGGCGGCCATCAGAGCCAGAATAATAAAAAGTAGGATTACCGTTCCGACGAATTCTCCTTTAGACATACGAAAGAAATCTCCCATAGGACACAATGAATTAAATAGTTAAAAAAAAACATTTGCACGGATAAACCAGCCCGCAAATGTACTTTCATTTTCCATAAAAATAGCTCACGGATAAAAAAAATAGTGTAATTTTGCGCTCCTTATTTTTAACATTGCAATCAATCCATTTTTATGAAAAAAATAGTCTTTACCCTTTTTACGTTCATCGCTTTGACGATGTCCACATTCACCGTGGAAACCTTTGCACAGAACTGTTTTCCACCATCTTACACAGAGGCATACGGCATCACCTCACAGTCTGCAACCATCTACATTGAAGATGCGGACGGAAACACAAGTTGGAACATTGTCATTTCACCTACTGCCTTAGCCGATCCGTCAACAGTGGCAGCAACAGCTACCGTCACAGGGTACGAGTACATTACGTACGAAGCCACCGGACTTTCACCGGAAACAACGTATTATTATTACATACAATCCAACTGTGGAACATCCGGAAACAGCGAATGGATAGATGGTGTTTTCACAACCCAGTGCGCCGACAAACCGATTCCGCACTCCGAAAATTTCGATAGTTATACCGCTTCAACCTCAACATTTCCCAACTGCTGGACACAAAGAGGGAATTCCTATATTTCAAACCTGAACCTGGCACACCAGAACGTTCTTCTACTGAACGGATATGCCAAAGTTGCACTCCCCACTTTTGCTGAAGAACTCAGCACGTTGAGAATCAACCTCGACGTGCAGACGAACAGTACCAATTGCCAATGTATCGTATGCATCATTGAAGACTATGAAGACTGGGAAATGATTACGCCCATTGACACCATCACCTTTGCAACTGCTAACACATTTTACAGCAGGGAAATACAGTTCGGCTCATATACAGGAGATGGCCAATACATCGGACTTTTCAATACTGGAAGCAACCGCATTTACATCGACAATGTTACGGTAAGCCGCATTCCCAACTGTCTCAGACCCGAAGATGTTGAAACCTCCAACGTACAAGACCATTCGGCAACCATCACTTGGGAGGAAGCGGGAAGTGCAGTTCAATGGCGCGGTTTGATTTCAACCACTCCCATCACCAATTTCAGTACACAGACTCCGTTCGTCATCAATTCACAAACCTACAACGCGACATCGCTCACTGCCAATACCACCTACTACTTTTACGTTCAATCCGTTTGCAGCGGAGAATACAGTGAGTGGGCATCCACCTCATTCACAACGCTTTGCAGTTCTACGACACTTCCTACAACCGAATCATTTACTCTTAATCAGTTACCAAGTTGTTGGAATCGTGAACGCATCGTAGGAACAGCCAATGTAACCTTTGTTTCATCAGGAAGCAATCCCACCTGTCAGCCCGCATCCGGAAGTGCAATGGCACAATGGAGCAGCTCCACTAACGGAAACAACTGGCAGTCACGGCTTATTTCATTACCGTTGAACACGACTGGGACTTCGGCCCTGGACGTCAATTTCCAGTGGCACCACGATCAAGGGAGCCCGACGGTTTTGAACGATGGCGTCCAAATCCAATATTCCTTTGACGGGCAAACGTGGCAGAATTCCACCCAAGGACTTATTCGCCGGTACGACGCTACCCAGTCCGGCTGGCAGGAATATGACGTCATCATTCCCGAAGCCGGAAATCATACGCGGGTCTACGTCGGATTCTTGTTTCAAACCGGTGGTGGTGGCGGAAACTGCTACCTGGATGAACCGACCTTCCGCGCGTCCAACGGCTGTTTCAAACCGACGAACGTGACCGCCAACAATGTGGCAGGAAATAACGCCACCATCACCTGGACTGAAATCGGGACGGCACAGAGTTGGAATCTTATCCTTTCAGAAACGCCTGTCACGGATTTTACGTATGCGACACCCGTTCACGTCACTTCGACCACCTATCAGGCCACGGGACTCAATCCAACCACAACCTATTACGTGTATGTTCAGTCACAATGCTCCCCCAATAATTGCAGCGAATGGACTCAGCCAATGACATTTACAACTACTTGCGGCAACATTTTAAATTTCCCCTATAAAGAATCATTTGAAAATTATGGAACTTGTTCCAATGCCTTTCCGACCTGCTGGGTGAGACAAGGCCAACCCGAATTAGGACAATATTTTCACGAGGGCCAAACCTGTGTCACGCCATCGGCAACGGATATGGATGCCTCTGAGGGCGACCACAGTCTGCTAATCTGCACGCCTTCAGGTGGTTTCACCTACACCATTTCCCCTGTTCTCAGCGAAGATGTCCGCAACTTGGCCGTCACCTTCTTCATTCAAAAGATAGGCTCGCAATACGCCGGAACATTTGAGGTCGGTGTGATGAGCAATCCGAATGACTTTGCCACTTTCGAAAGCATCGATACGATTGAAGTCGCCGCCGATGGTACTTGGGAATATCACCACGTTTCTCTTACCTCCGCAACACTGGCAGGAAGCGGAAATCGAATCGCATTCCGTCACCACGGAATTATTGATGCCAACTACTATCTTTTGGACGAAGTCACGTTTATGATGTCAACGAACTGCTGGCCGGCCATTCACCTTACGGTCGATGCCATCACAGGCAATTCCGCGACCCTCGATTGGATTGATCCGAATGAAACGACGGCGCAATGGGACATCAAGATTGCCGACCACACTCTTCCGAACCTGGATTTTCCTGCCAATGTCATTGACCAAACCATTGGAGAGAACCATTTTTCCATCAACTACCTCCAAGGCGGAACCACCTATTATTATTATGTACGGCCTAACTGCGGAAACGAGGGAACCGGTGACTGGGTATCGGGCGAATTTACCACGCTGCCGTGCAACTGTTTCGTTGACATTATTATGAACGACAGTTACGGAAACGGCTGGGAAGGTGCAAAAATCCAGCTCAAGCACGGAACCAGCGTCTTTGCCGAAGCAACCTTAGAAGATGGCAGTTGCGACACCGCCCGCATCTACACTTGCGAAGCTGCTAACATTGATTATTACTTTGTATCAGGAAGTTACGACCAAGATATCTCCTTTAGCATCAAGAATAGTCTTGGCAACACCATCTACACGTCCACCGGCACTCCGGTAGCGGGTTGCTTCACTTCGGGAACACCGGCCTGCGGCATTTCTTGCAGCGCCGTTCCAAGCAATCTCACCGCTACTTCCAGCCCGGAAGGGACTTTGCTTACCTGGACCGGCACTACTAACGGGCTGAGTTACAACATTTACAAGAACGATGTCATCCTTGCTGAATACATTCCGAATCCTTCCTATCTTGATGAAAATGTGGGCGGGGCAGCGGCTTGCTACACCGTTTCCGCCAACTGCATTGTTGGAGAAAGCGGACTTTCTGCTCAAACCTGCGTCACAGACATTCAAGAAGCTGACATTCAAAACACGATTCATATTTATCCGAACCCGGCGCGGAACCAATTCACTGTTCAGGCAGAATTTCCCATTCAAAAAATTGTTATCATCAACGCGATGGGACAAGAAATTTTCGTGGAAGAAGGATCTGTGTCACAAACCGACATCAGTACGGAATGTTTTTCCAATGGGCTCTACTTTGTAAAGATTTTGAATGGCCAACGTTGGATTACGAAAAAAATCATCATAGAAAAATAAGACGTGATGACACTTGCCGACAAAGTCAGAAAGTTCTGTGAGTACCAAGACCGGAGTGAAACGGAGGTTCGACGGAAAATGGCTCAGTTGCTTATCCCTATTCCCGAAAGGGAGCATCTCCTACAGGAACTCATTGAAGAAAAGTACGTTGATGACGAGCGCTTTGCAGAAAGTTTTATCCGAGGAAAAGTAAACCAGAAACGCTGGGGACGCACGCGTCTCAACTACGAACTTCGACTCAAAGGGATTGCTTCTTCCATTATTACAGAAAAAATGTCGGAGATTGATGAAGAAACGTACTATAAGAATCTTGAATATCTCATAGAACGTTGGAAGTCAGAACATTCAGAACCAGACAAACAAAAATTATTCCAATATCTTATTCGAAAAGGATACCAGACGGACGAAATTACGAAAGCAATATCAATCAAACTATAAACAATTAAAAAGATTCAAAGATGATTATCAGTGAAGGAATCAAAGACTTATCAACGAGACTCAGTGAGCTAAGGAGGTGTCTTTGACATTGAAGAAAAAAGAAAAGAAGTAGAAGAACGGGAGAAGGTCACCCAGCGCGACGACTTTTGGGACGACGCCAAAGAGGCCGAAAAAATCTTCAAAGGAATAAGTCTTATCAAATCGTGGATAACGGACTTTGAAAAAACGGAAGAAAAATTCGACGAGTTGGTGGTTACCAATGACTTTTTCAACGACGGGGAAGCCACGGAAGCGGACGTCGAGGTTTGCTACGCGGCAGCGCTCAAAGCCATTGAGACATTAGAGTTTCGCAATATGATGCGGAATGAGGAAGATGTTTTGAACGTCATTCTCACGATCAATTCGGGCGCCGGTGGCACAGAAAGTTGCGACTGGGCGGAGATGCTGCTCCGAATGTACATACGTTGGGGCGAACGCAACAACTATGCGATCAAGATCATAGACCGGCAGGAGGGCGATGTTGCCGGAATCAAATCGGCGACGTTGGAATTAGACGGACGATATGGCTACGGGTACTTAAAAAGCGAAAGCGGGGTTCACCGCTTGGTTCGTCTTTCTCCGTTCGACTCGGCGAACCGACGCCACACGTCATTCGCCTCCGTTTACGCTTACCCCATCATCAATGACGAAATCAATATCGAAATCAATCCGGCGGATTTGACGTGGGACACCTACCGAAGCAGCGGCCCCGGCGGACAGAATGTCAACAAGGTGGAAACGGCAGTTCGCTTGCACCACGCGCCAACGGGAATTGTCATCGAATGTCAAGAAACGAGATTCCAGCAGCAAAACCGAGAAAAGGCACTACAGATGTTGAAATCACAACTGTACCAAATCGAGTTGGAGAAGAAACGTGAGAAACTCAATGAAATCGAAAGTAGCAAAAAAAGAATTGAGTGGGGCTCACAAATCAGGAGTTACGTTATGCATCCGTACAAAATGGTGAAAGACTTACGGACGCAGTGCGAAACGTCCAACGTCAATGCCGTTATGGACGGTGATTTGGACGATTTTATCAAAGCGTACCTTATGTCGGCGCAATCATAAATCAAAAAAAGCTTTAAATCAAGAAATTAAAAAAATCATTAAAAAGAAAAATTGGCCAAATAGCTTCAAGCCCCCATTTTTCTATATACGATTATTTTTAAAAATCAAGGGAAGAAACATTTTTTTTTTCAACTTTTTTTGTTCACTTTTGCACCGTTAAAAAAGGAGACAGCTTACATAATTAAGCGTCTCTTTTTTAAGTACTTATTTTTTTCATCATCTATTTTACGCGGAAATGGGAACTAAAACGGTCAAAGAACACGAGGAAATCTGGCAAAAATGCTTAGCATTCATAAGGGACAATATTCCTGACGAACTATACGAGCAGTGGTTCGCTCCTATCAAGCCCATATCATTGAAAGAAAATATCTTAACCATCGGATTGCCTGCTTATTCCTTTTACGAATGGCTTGAAAAGAACGCACAACGTCTCCTCAAGACCGTGGTAAAAAAAGAGATTGGAGCCAATGGAAAGTTGATGTACACCATCACGATGGGTGAACAACCCAACAAGAAGGAGAACATCACCATCACGTTGCCAGCCAATCCGCCCATTCAGACTCAGAATCCGCCGCAGAAGATGATCAACAACCCTTACGAGGAACAGGGGAACTTACCAAATCCCGACATCATTCCTGGGTTGAGAATGAGAAACGTTCCCAGCAATCTAGTTGAGACACTGAACTTTGACAATTATATTGAAGGAGAATGCAACCAATTCGCACGTTTGGCCGGAAAGATGATTGCACAGGCAGCCCCAGGCACAACGCCCTACAATCCTTTCTTCATCTATTCGGGAACAGGATTGGGAAAGACTCACCTCGCACACGCTATTGGTTTGGAAATCAAGGCGCAACGTCCAGACACCACCGTTATCTACGTCAATTCAGATCTTTTTGTCCAACAATATACTGAATCGACCAACAGCAACAACCGGAACGACTTTCTCAATTTCTACCAGCACGTTGATGTCCTTATCATTGATGATATTCAGTTTTTGGCTGGAAAAGAAAAAACGCAGGAAGTTTTCTTCCACATTTTCAATCATTTGCATCAAAGAAAAAAACAGATTATCATTACGGCGGACAAATCGCCAGCCGAAATTGCCGGTTTTGAGCCTCGCGTACTTGCCCGTTTCAAATGGAGTCTGGTAACGGAACTCACGGCTCCGGATTTGGAAACGAGAATCGCCATTTTGAACAAGAAGCTGGAGAACAACGGAATCGAATTCCCGCCTGAAGTCGTTGAATACATTGCCCTGCGCGTAACGTCCAACGTCCGCGAACTTGAAGGCGCAATGATTGCCATACTCGCCCAATCGTCCATCAATCACAAGGAAATCACCATCGACCTTGCCAAAGATATGATTGACAAGTACGTACGTAGCACGGCAAAAGAGATTTCCATCGAATACATTCAAAAAATTGTTTCCGACTTTTTCCACATCCCCGTTGACACTATCAACAGCACGACCCGCCGTCGCGAAGTGGCGCAACCACGTCAAATCTGTATGTATTTTGCAAAAAAATACACCAAATTGCCTTTGAACACCATCGGGTTAAACTGCGGAAACAAAGACCACGCCACCGTTCTTCACGCCTGCCGTGTCATTAACGACCTGTATGAGACAGACAAAAAGATGCGTAGCGACATCGATGAAATCGACAAGAAAATGAAACTGTAAACGTTACCGTTCTGCCTTTGCTCGGAACTCCGCCTCCTTGGACGCATTGCCAAGTTCGTGGTATGCATTGGCCATCATACCGTAAATACGTTTTTTCTCCGCATTATCGTAACTATACTCAATCGCTTTTTCAAAATAAGAAAGCGATTTTTCAGCACGACTCGTATTTAAATAGGCCACTCCGAAAGTGAAATAAATCATAGAGTTAGTAGGAAACAATTCAAGAATATCAGCTTCTTTCGAGATGATTTTGTCGTATTCACGAGACTGAGCCAAACAGTACAGATAGTCCTGCCACAAGGCATATTGAGACAAATCGATGGCAATCGCTTTCTCGAAATAATTAGCCGCAGCCGCGTATTTCTTTTCCTTCAGACTTAAGGAACCCAATGCAGCCCACCCTTCAACGGACTCCGGATGCGCTTCGGTCAACGCCGCCGACAATTCATATTGTTCCTTCGTTGGAGCCGACGTGGCAAGAGATGCCAAATAGCGGCGCATTACGGGAAGCTTGCGGTCAAGCGGGATATCCGGACTTTTAAAAGAGACAAGCCAAGAAGAAAACGCAGCCGAAGCATCCCCTTTTTGCTCATAATAGGAAGCCATAACAAACTGTGCCTCAGGATTATTCGGGTTTATTTTCAACATTTTTTCAAAATAGGGCATTGCCTTTTCCGACATCTGGTTCGTTAAGTAAATTTCAGCAGCACGAATATAGTACTCCTCATTGTTGGGATCCATCTTGATGAGTTTGTCGTACTCCCCTACCGCATTTTTCACGTCATCCAAATGAAGCCACAACTCCACCTTAGCCGAAGTCAGTTCTTCACTCACGCCCACCACCTGTTCCATTTTATCGTAAAGGGTGATGACCTGCTTGTAATTTCCCGTATGAAAACAGGCGTCCGCATAATAGAAAAGATAGTACTCGTTGCGAGGTTCCGCCGCACAAATCTTGCTCCAAACGGGAACTGACTTTTCGTAATTCCCTTGGTCATCCAAGACATCAGCCAAAGCCACGAGATACCAGATATTCTTTTTATCGAGGTTGACGGCCTTCGTCAAATAAAACTCTGAAGCGGCATAATCGCGCTGTTCCGACTTCACTTTTCCCATCATATAATAGGCGGGAGCGTTGTTCGGACGCGAAGCAATCACTTTCAAGAATTCCTTTTCTGCCCCGGCAAAATCTTGAGAATAGAAAGCTTTCAGTCCGTTGGCAAAAGTGACGGACGAAGCCCGCTCTTCCGACGAAACGGCGGGGACTTTAGTCGAACTTTTTTTATTTTGAGCGTAACTAAATGACAAACAAATAATTATCAAAACTAATACAGAAACGATTTTTTTCTTCATTGAAAAAAAATTATAACCTTATTTTAGAGTAGAAAAACAAACGAAAAAAAACGAATCAGATTGTATTTATTAAAAAATAAAGGACGAGAACGCACGTTATTAAAAGTTCAGATTTTTCACGATGAAACACTTACTTAGTATTTTAGCAGTTCTTTTTATCTTGACTGCCACAACCGCACAAAGTCCAAACTGTTACAGAATTTACCTTCACGACAAAGCCGGAAGTCCCTATTCCATCGAACGTCCGGACGATTTTTTGTCTCAAAGGGCTATAGACAAACGCGCTCGTTTTGGGATTTCCATCACAGAAGAAGACCTTCCCATCAATCCGGAATACAAGAACTCACTCAGAGCCATTGACAATTCCATCGTCATTCTTTCCAATTCAAAATGGACGAATACCGTAACAGTATGGTGTCCCGATTCCACAAAAGTATCTGAAATCCAAAGTCTTTCATTTGTTGATAGCATAAAGTCCGTCGGCTATTTTGCTCGTTTGGAACGAGAAGTTGCTGAACCGCAATGGGCAAGCACCGAAGAGTTTAACGCACCGGACACATCGTCATACGGGAAAGGGTTCGGACAAATCGCACTTCACAACGGGCAGAAACTACATCAAAAAGGATACCGAGGCGAAGGAATGCTCATTGCTATGTTGGATGCCGGTTGGACGCTGTTTGACAAATACGAAGGTTTTGCACCGCTGTACGAGAACGGACAAATCATCGGCACGTACAATCTCGTGCCCGGGCTGAGCGACGTTTACCGCGGGCACTCACACGGCACAAGCTGCGCCTCCATCATTCTGAGCTCCATTTTTGGAGATAACGACACGTTAGTCGGCACGGCACCGAATGCCAATATGGTATTCATTCGTACGGAAGACCCCTCGTACGAGCAACTCATCGAAGAAGACTTTCTTGCCGCCGGTCTTGAAATCGCCGACAGTCTCGGAGCGGACGTAATCAGTGCATCATTAGGATACACGACATTCGATGACACCACTTACAACACAGGGTACAGCAGCTGCGACGGCAGAACGAGCATTGCGTCGCAAGCGGCAACCAAAGCAGCGCACAAGGGAATGATCGTGTGCGTAGCTGCGGGCAACGAAGGAGGTAACGAATGGCACAGAATATCGCGGCCCAGCGATGCAGAAGACATTTTGTGCGTAGGAGCAGTGAACATCGACAGTGTAACGGCGCCATTCAGCGGCTGCGGACCAAGTTACGACGGCAGAGTCAAACCAGACGCGGCTTCGTGCGGGTGGGACACCTACGTAACGCAAGTCGTGAGATACGAAGAAGAAACGTACAATATATATATTATGGCTGGCAACGGGACATCGTACGCGACTCCTTGCCTCGCCGGACTATGTGCCTGCCTGTGGCAAGCTCTTCCACAGTACAATTCTTTAGAGATGATGCAAATTATTCGGGAAGCGGGACATCAGTTTCAGCATCCGGACACCCTTCAGGGATACGGGATTCCCGACTTTTACGCGGCGTATGAAAATCACTATACACCAGAAAAAGTGTCAGAGTCCATCAACCATAGCAGCATTCAACTATTTCCCAACCCAACCGATGGCAAACTCTGCATTGTTAACGAAAGTTCCGACAAAGTGGAGATTGAGATTTACGACATCAACGGAAAGAGAATAAGAAAGGCGACGCTCGGCGGAACAGAAAGAACAGAGATTAGCACAAGCAGATGGGCGAAGGGGACGTACGTTGTGCGGATAAAAAGTGGGGAAGGATGGAATGAGGCGAAAAAAATCATTGTGAAATAAGTCCACAGATTTGAAAAAAAGAAGGGAACGAACACGAAATAAAGCAATAACGCACACATTTTCAATAGTTTGAATAATTTTCAAAAAAAAAATCGAAATAATGTTACAAATAAAAAAAATAGTGTATTTTTGCGGTCTCAAAAAACGGGAGGAAATGCGCTGAACGTTTGAGAGAAAAAAGCTGTTGTAGCTCAGTGGTAGAGCACTTCCTTGGTAAGGAAGGGGTCGCGAGTTCAACTCTCGCCAATAGCTCTCTTTTTTTATGTATAGCCAAAAAAGAATTATTAACGCATTAAAATTATAGAAAATGGCAAAAGAACATTACGAACGTACTAAACCCCACGTAAATGTGGGTACAATCGGTCACGTTGACCACGGTAAAACTACCTTGACTGCAGCTATTACCAAAGTTTTGGCAGAAGCTGGTCTTTCAGAAATGAGATCATTCGATTCTATCGATAATGCTCCTGAAGAAAAAGAGCGTGGTATCACTATCAACAC
>DCHI01000010.1:16215-16586 GCA_002314795.1 Bacteroidales bacterium UBA1756
TGCTGCTCAGATGGACGGTGCAATCTTGGTTGTTGCTGCTACTGACGGTGCAATGCCCCAAACTCACGAACACATCCTTTTGGCAAAACAAGTAGGTGTTCCGAGAATGGTTGTATTCTTGAACAAGGTTGACTTGGTTGACGACCCGGAATTGATTGACTTGGTAGAAATGGATATCCGTGAAATCCTCACGAAGAACGGTTTTGATGGTGACAACACTCCTATCATCCGCGGTTCTGCACTCGGTGGATTGAATGGCGACGCTAAGTGGGTTCCTTCCATTATGGAATTGATGCACACGGTTGACGAATGGATTCCGCTTCCAAAACGTGATAAGGATAAAGATTTCTTGATGCCTATCGAAGACGTAT
>DCHI01000010.1:16753-29270 GCA_002314795.1 Bacteroidales bacterium UBA1756
GTGAAGCTGGTGATAACGTAGGTCTTCTCCTCCGTGGTATCGACAAAGATGAAATCCGTCGTGGTATGGTTATCGCAAAACCGGGTTCCATTAAACCTCACAAAGAATTCAAGGCTGAAGTTTATATCTTGAAGAAAGAAGAAGGTGGTCGTCACACTCCTTTCAAAAACAACTACCGTCCTCAGTTCTACTTCCGTACTACGGACGTTACTGGTGAAATCCACTTGCCGGATGGCGTAGAAATGGTAATGCCTGGTGATAATGTCACTATTAAGGTTAACCTCCTTTCCGAAATCGCTATCAATATGAACCTCCACTTCGCTATCCGTGAAGGCGGTCGTACAGTCGGCGCTGGTCAGGTAACTGAAATCTTAGACTAATATCTAACGCTTTCAAATAGTTGAACGGACAAGGTGACTTGTCCGTTCTTTTAGGGGAATAGTTTAAGGGCAGAATAGTGGTCTCCAAAACCATTGATGGGAGTTCGAATCTCTCTTCCCCTGCAAAAAAGACGAGGAAATATACCTCGTCTTTTTTCATTTTCATCCATAATATATTCGTATCTTTGCAACCTTTATTTTAATAATATGAAAAAGAATTTAATTATCACCTCCGTATTAATCATTATGTCATTAACCATCAACGCACAGAAAATGGAAAAACCGGCAAACAATCCTTTGATTGAAACTTGGGACACTCCCTATCAAACCCCTCCCTTTGAAAAAATCAAAGAGGAACACTATATGCCTGCATTCAAATATGCTATCGCAGTTGCTGAAGACGAACTCTATAGAATAAAAGCTGTTAAAACACTGCCAAATTTTGAAAACACCATCGCTGCATTGGACCGTTCCGGAAAACTGTTGGGTGATATCTCAGGCATCTTTTTCAACTTATTGGAAGCCAATACGTCCCCAGAAATGCAGAAGTTGGCACAAGAGATAAGTCCTGCTCTGACTGAATTCAGCAACAAGATTTACCTCGATCCCGCCCTATTCAACCGAGTTGAAGCCGTTTACAAGCACCCTGGAGATTTGACCAAAGAACAAAAAATGCTCCTGGAAAAAACTTATAAGGCATTTATCCGTTCCGGTGCAAAACTTTCGGAAAACGACAAGGAAAAATACCGCGAGTACAGTATGCGCCTTTCCACCTTATCTCTTCAATTTGGCGAGAATGTTCTCAATTCAACAAACAGTTACAGCAAACTGATTACAGACAAAGCGCAACTTTCAGGGATTCCGGACGCAGCTCTCTCCGTCGCGCACGAAAAAGCAAAAGCCAAGGGAAAAGAAGGATGGCTTTTTGACCTCTCTATGCCCTCCTACCTCGCCGTCCTAACATACGCGGACAACAGAGAACTCCGGAAGGAAATGTTTATGCATTACAACTCCCGCGCTTTCAATAACGAATACGACAACCAAAAGACCATCCGCGAAATTCTGACCCTGCGTGACTCAACAGCAAAACTTCTCGGTTACAGCAACTATGCAGCTTACGTTTTAGAAGAAAGGATGGCTGAAAACACCAAGAACGTTTACAATCTTGAAAACGAACTTCTTGAACACGCAATGCCCATTGCACAGAAGGAAATGAAAGATTTGCAAAAATATGCACAAGGTTTAGGTTTCAAAGGGCAACTGCAACGTTGGGACTTCGCTTACTACTCAGAAAAGTACAAGACTTCTCTGTTCAACGTCAACGATGAAATGCTTAAGCCTTATTTCCAACTCGAAAACGTCATTACCGGTGTGTTCGGATTAGCAACGGATTTGTTTAATTTAAAATTCGTCCCCACCGACAAAATTCAGGTTTACCATCCAGACGTTAAGGTTTATGAGGTATATCGCGAGGAACAATTCATCGCCGTTCTGTACCTTGACTTTCATCCGAGAGATTCCAAAAGAGGAGGTGCTTGGATGACCGCATTCCGCGAACAACATTTTGACAAAGACGGAAACGATGTCAGACCGTTGGTTTCTCTCGTAATGAACTTTACACCAAGTACGGCAGACGCGCCATCCTTGCTGACTTTTGACGAAGTAAGAACCTTTATGCACGAATTCGGACACTCCTTGCACGGAATGCTTTCCGAAGTTCGCTACACCAGTCTCGCCGGTACCAGCGTTCCCCGCGACTTCGTTGAACTTCCTTCTCAGCTTCTTGAGAACTGGTCTACCGAAAGCGAGTTCCTGAACAAGTTCGCGTTCCACTATAAAACAGGCGAACCCATTCCAGCTGAACTCATTAAAAAAATCAAAGATTTCGACAATTTCCAAGCAGCCTATGCTTGCTGCCGCCAACTCACCTACGGCTTGTTGGATATGATGTGGCACACAACCGATCCAACTCAAATCAAAGACATCGTAGCACAAGAACGCCAAGCCATCAAAAAAACAGAATTATTGCCGACAGTTGATGGAACTTGCATCAGCACCGCGTTTTCACATATTTTTGCTGGCGGATACGCCGCCGGTTACTACGGATACAAATGGGCAGAAGTGTTGGATGCAGACGCATTCTCCTTATTCCAAGAAAAAGGCATTTACAACAAGGAGGTCGCCGAATCCTATCGTAAAAACATTCTTTCAAAAGGAGGAACAGAAAAGGCGATGGACCTTTACGTGAGATTCAGAGGGAGGGAACCTAAAATTGACGCGCTTCTGATAAGAACCGGACTGAAAAAATAGTTAAAAACAATTAGTTTACAGAACGGGGTAACATTTTGCGACAATCGTTGTATAAGGAACCTCCGAAACGATAATAATGAAGAAATTAATCAGCATTTTTATAATCATATCAGCAACCGTCGGTGCTGTATTCGGACAAGCCGCAACTTGTCTGTGCAATCAAAACCAGATGGCCGCCACTCCGTTCTGTACCAATGAAAACCCATACGGGCTCACCTACTCCGCTGGAACGTCTGGCTACGCAAGCGAGCTCTACTATTTAAATAATACCGGTTGCCTGGATGAATACAGCGGCGGACCTAATCCAGCTTGGTTCAAAATGCGAATCAGTCAGGCAGGAAATCTAACAATTTTGTTACAACACAGCAACTCCAATGGCGACATTGATTACGCTTGCTGGGGGCCATTCACCGATGCGGATATGGCCAATATGTGTGCCAACTATCCCAATTCCCTCAGCAACTATCTGTACGACAATCTCGCATCACAATATCCGAGTACATACTATTACTACGAGCCACAGTATTTCAGCCACCATCCGACGTATGTTGACTACAATTATTACAGTACAACTTATGGAGACAACTGGTTTACAGACTGGTACAACCCAAATCCATCAGGAAGGTTGGTGGATTGCAGCTCTACTCCGTCACCATCTGAATGGATTCACATTCGCAATGCCCAGGTCGGGCAATGGTACATCGTACTGATTTCCAACTGGGCCGGCTACAGCGGCAACATTACTTTCAGCAGCGACGCCTCCTCCACCGCAGAAACCGACTGCACCATCACCTCCCCGGTTACCGGAGATGAGGTGTGCGAAGGAGAAACGGCCACCTTCACGGCGCAGGCAGCATCGGGAGCCGTCAACTACGAATGGACCGGACCCAACAATTTCAGCCAAACTACCACGACAAACGTTCTGACAATCAACAATGTAACGATGGCTCAAGCCGGCACGTACTCAGTTCGCGTTTGGAACGGAAGTGCCTACGGAAATACGACAACCTGCGAACTCATCGTCCATTCGATGCCCAACCTTACGGTCAACGAGGTATCCATCTGCAACGGACAACCAGCGACCTTAACAGCATCGGGAGCCGATCAATACACGTGGAACACCGGTTCCACGACGGCCTCCATCACCGTACGTCCTGAAACGACAACGACCTACACGGTGACCGGAACGAACGAAGGAAACTGCACCGCCACCGCAACAACCACCGTCACCGTTAACAACTCCATCAACATAGAACTATACGACACCACCTGCTACCAGAGCAGCTACACTGGCCACGGTTTCCATACGGATTTGGAACAACGGGACGAGCCCTACATCGAGACCCTCAACGTGAGCCAACAGACAGCAAGCGGATGCGACAGCAACGTCACTCTGTACTTGGCCGTTATGCCGGTATTTGCGAGCAGCAGTGACACCTCCTTCTGCGAAGGTGGCTCTGTAGAATTTTATGGAGAAACGCTCACGGAAACGGGAACGTACACGCACGTTGAACAGAGCATCTACGGATGTGACAGCACCATCACCCTGCGTCTAACAGTGGGTAGGAACTATGAAATCAACGACGATCTGACGATTTGCAATACGCAACTCCCCTACTATTACCGCGCCGGAGACACGACTTTCACTGAAGGGACTCCGGAGACGGGGAACTACCATTTTTACAGGACGACAGCTGCCGGATGCGACAGCAACATCCATCTTAACTTAAGAATAGTAGAAAACTATCTTGAGGTAGAGAATCTGACCGAAGACTTTTGCGAAAACAGAGAAGCCTTCTTAGTGGCCACGACCTCCCACCAGAACATCTTTTGGTCAAGCGGGGAAACGACTCCTGAAATAAGAGTAACCCACCCAGGGACTTACATCGTGACTGCTTACACCGGAAGCTGCAAACGGATGGAACAAATCTACATTGAACCTTGTGATTTCAACCTTTATCTTCCGAATGCCTTCACCCCATCTTACGAAGACGGGGTGAACGACGAATTTTTCATACCGGAGTTCATTGCCAAACAGATGAGCGATTTTATGATTGTCATTTATGACCGTTGGGGAAGAGTCGTCTTCCAATCGGAAGATCCATTTTTCCACTGGAACGGAAAAGAAAAAGGGAAACTCCGAGTCAACAACACGTACACGTACCGGATGGACTATCGTGACGTGAACGGGTACAAAAGGCAGACAAAAGGCATCGTAACTGTGCTATAGGGGTTATAAAGTTTGGAAGGTTGATAAAGTTTATAAAGTTGGGATATTAAGCTACTATTTATCAACAATAACACACTGGTTTACAATACTTTATAGTATATCATAAAAAATATCAAAAAAATCCTTTCGAAAGAAAAAACGGGAGGATTTTTTTTGTACTTTTGCCGCCCGAAAATCCGATTATTATCTTGCTGTTAGAAAGATAAAAAGAATTTAAAAATCGAGGTGCATAGGTGAAGATGCACTTCACAAAGAAACAAATTAAAAAAATGAACACATTAAGCTACAAAACGATTTCGGCCAACGAAAAAATCGTGAAAAAGGAATGGGTTGTCATCGATGCAGAAAACGCCATCGTAGGTCGCCTTTCCACCGTCATCGCACGCATTTTGCGCGGCAAGACGAAAACTTACTACTCACCTCATTTTGATTGCGGCGACAACGTCATCGTCATCAATGCAGAAAAAATCCGTTTCACGGGCAAGAAGATGACTGACAAAGTCTATACGCACCACACGGGATATCCGGGAGGACAACGCTTCTGCACTCCGAGAGAAATGCTCAAAAAGAACCCTATCGGTATCATTGAGCACGCAGTAAGAGGTATGCTTCCAAAGAACAAATTGGGAGACAAACTCTACCGCAACCTTTATGTATATGCTGGTCCTACCCATCCACACGAAGGTCAACAACCCAAATTAATTAACATCAACGAAATCAAATAGGAGTTATGGAAGTTACTAATACAATCGGAAGAAGAAAAACCGCAGTTGCCAGAATCTATATGAAGAAAGGCAGCGGCAACATCACGATCAATAAGCGCGACTATAAAGAATATTTCCCATTGGGAACCCTTCAATATGTCGTCACACAGCCCCTGCAGATTGCAGAACTTGAAGGTCAATACGACATCAAGGTTAATTTGGATGGCGGCGGTATGTCCGGCCAAGCTGAAGCACTTCGCCTCGCTATCGCAAGAGCAATCGTGGAACTCTATCCTGACCTCCGTCCCGCATTGAAGACCAAAGGCCTTCTCAAACGTGACCCGCGTATGGTTGAACGTAAGAAACCCGGACAGCCGAAAGCTCGTAAGAGATTCCAGTTCAGTAAACGTTAGTATTGGAAAATTAAAATCAAGTTTAGTATCGAAATTGCTGAGACTTCACCTGCTGGACTACTCAGTGATTGAATTTAAGAACGTAAACAAATAAAAAATGACACAAGTTACATTTGAACAATTATTAGATGCTGGTTGCCACTTTGGTCACCTTAAAAGAAAATGGAATCCCAAAATGGCTCCTTATATTTTTATGGAGAAAAACGGCATCCACATCATCGACCTTCACAAAACCATTGAAAAAATCGATGAAGCTTGCGCAGCAGCAAGACAAATTGCGAAATCAGGCCGTAAAATCTTATTCGTCGCTACAAAAAAACAAGCTAAAGACACCGTAGCAGAATTAGTAAAGGCCGTTGGTATGCCATACGTAACCGAACGTTGGCCTGGCGGTATGCTTACCAACTTCACCACCATTCGCAAAGCTGTCAAGAAAATGAGCGACATCGACAGAATGATGTCAAGTGAAGATTTCTTGAAAAGCATCTCCAAGAGAGAAAAACTTCAAATCGAACGTGAAAGAGCTAAATTGGAAAAGACCCTCGGTTCTATTTCTGACCTTTCAAGACTTCCTGCAGCTGTTTTCATCGTTGATATTTTGAAAGAACACATCGCCGTTGCCGAAGCACACAGATTGAACATCCCCACCTTCGCTATCGTCGATACCAACTCCAACCCGAACCTCGTTGACTTCCCGATTCCGGCAAACGACGACGCTTCCAAATCCATCTCCGTTATTGTAAAGGCAGTCTGCGACGCAATCGCTGAAGGCGCAGCCGAAAGAAAAATTGACAAAGACAACGCTAACGAAGAAGATTTAGAAGAAGAATCCGCTGAAGAAGAAAACAACGTAAGAGAAGATAAGGATACCGAAGGCGAAGAAGGAGAAGATGGCCGCAAAAAACGCCCCACCATCAAAAGAGGTCCCGCCAAATCCGCAACTTCTAAAAGAAATTAATTTTAATAACTTGTAATTATAAAAAAATGGAAGTTAAAATATCTGCTGCTCAAGTTAATGAGTTGAGAAAAGCTACCGGCATCGGTATGATGGACTGCAAAAAAGCATTGGTAGAAGCTGAAGGCAACTTTGAAAAAGCTATCGACATTCTCCGCGAGAAAGGTCAAAAAGTGGCTGCCAAACGTGCTGACCGTACTGCTGACCAAGGCCGCGTCATCGCAAAAGTCAATGCTGACAATACGAAAGGTTTCATCCTCGTACTCAGCTGCGAAACCGACTTCGTTGGTAAGAACGCTGAATTCGTTGCTTTGACCGAAAAACTCATTGACACCGCAATGGCTCAGAACATCGCTACCCGCGAAGAACTCTTGGCCCTCACCATCGACGGCCGCGTCGTTAGCGACCTCATCGTTGAATTGACTGGTAAAACGGGTGAAAAAATCGAGCTCCCCGCTTATCACGTTCTCGAAGCTCCTTACGTAACCGCATACAACCACCTCGGAAACAGACTCGGTTGCATCGCTGGTTTCAACCTCACCGGAAACGACGAAACCGCTCACGAAGTAGCTCTTCAAATTGCCTCTATGAACCCGATGGCATTGAGCGCTGACAGCATTTCCCAAGAAGTAAAGGAACGCGAACTCGCCGTTAACATCGAAAAAACGAAATCCGAAGAAATCGCTAAATTCGTTGAAAACGCAATCCGCAAAGCCGGCATCAACCCCGCTCACGTTGACTCCGATGAACACATCGAAAGCAACACCGCTAAGGGATGGCTCACTCCGGAACAAGCTCAACAAGCTCGTGAAATCAAGGTTGCTGCTGCTGCCGAAGCACAAGCAAACCTCGAAAAACAAGCCAAGAAAATCGAAATGATTTCTCAAGGCCGTTTGCAAAAATTCTTCAAAGAAAACACACTCCTCGCTCAAGAATACTACGGAGACGGCAAAATGTCAGTTGAAGAATTTATGAAGCAATCCAACAAGGAACTCACTTGTACTGGTTTCTTCCGCGTACAGCTCGGTTAATCTATTAAACGAACATATCGCAAAAGCAGTGGCTAACAAGTCACTGCTTTTTTCGTTTTTATAAAAATGAAAAATGCTACAGGCATTTGCAATCATAATAGCACTTTCCCTTCCCTCCTTCCCCACATCTTTTTGTTCTTAAAAAAGTTTAATTTTCATAAAAAAGATTAGACTTTAAGTTGTATCTTTGCCCGCTTAAAAAATGTTAATTGAACAGAATCTAATGGAAGATATTTTACCCCCGTTCAAAAAGAAAACCCGACTGAGATATCGTGTCGCTGTTATTGGAGGTGGAAGTTGGGCAACGGCCATCGTTAAAATTTTATCGGCCAACTTAGAACATATTCACTGGTGGGTTCGGGAAGAAGAAATCGTTGAAGGCGTTAGCAAGTATGGGCACAACCCTAAGTACTTGAGTTCCACTTTCATCAACCCAAAGGATGTGAAAATCAGCAACGATCTGAAACAGGTGGTCGCCAAAGCCGACTACGTCATCATTGTTACCCCGTCGGCCTTTCTTCAAAAGACATTGGAACCCCTTAAAAAGAGCCGACTGAATCACAAGAAAATCATCACAGCGGTAAAGGGTATCATTCCCGAAACACTTCAGTTCATCACCGATTTTCTCCATACGGAATTTTCAATTCCAATGAACAATATTGCTATGATTAGCGGTCCTTCGCACGCGGAAGAAATTGCGCAGGAGAAATTCACGTTTTTGACGGCAGCGTCTGAGAATCAAGAATTGGCCGCAGACGTGGCTAAAATGTTCACCAATCGGTACGTGCGTGCCTCCGTCTCCAAGGACATCAAAGGAGCGGAATTGGCGGTCGTGATGAAGAACATATACGCCCTCGGCGCCGGAATTTACAGCGGACTCGGATACGGAGACAACTTCATCGCTGCCTACATTGCCAACGGAGTTCGCGAAATGAAAAACTTTGTCCGCAAAGTTTTTCCGGGCGAACGTTGCCTGGACGATTCCGTCTATCTCGGCGACCTGTTGGTAACGTCCTACTCCCGTTTCAGTCGAAACCGGACCTTCGGAAGTATGATTGGTCACGGGCTTTCGGTGCGGGTGGCGCAACTTGAAATGAGTATGATTGCAGAAGGATATTTCGCCGTCAAGTGCATTCACGAAATGAACAAAACATTTCAAGCAGACATTCCCATTTCGGAAACCATATATGGGATTCTTTATGAAAGCAACAATGTCAGTTCTGAAATGAAAAGAATTGCAGAATACTACATCTAATAGATTATGACCCCGAGAACACAAACAATCATTTTTGCAGTAGCAATCATTATTTTTTCAATAGCAGCAGCCTTTGGCATAGCATTAAATGTTAGTAAAGATGTCACGTATGGTTACGTCCAATCCGGTAATGCTGTTCATCGCTCGAATGAAAACATTCGAAAAATAGTGGATGACCAATATGCCGACTTTTATTCCGACAGTACCAATATGGACGAAGAAACTCTGAAAAAAACCAGAGAGCTTCAAAGACTCACCGAAAACACGATTCGTTACATCCAAGAAGTTCGTTATGAAATGATTTGCTTTGTGGACGGAAGAGAACAGCAGTCATCAGATACGTTGGTCCCGTATATTTGCTCGGAAAAATTAATAGATAAAACCAATTGGGACAAAACGACCTATTTTATGTTGGGACAAAATGACCAAGGTCAAGAATGCTGTGCCGACCTCCTTAAAAAGAAAATTGACGAATACAAAAACGCTATTATTCAATTAGTTGATAAAAATGAGCAATATAAAATGAAACTACAGCTTGATTTCCTAAACACAGATAGTCGTGGAGAAATAAGTTGGCAGGAACATCATTTTTCGCACTCATTAGAAATCGTTGCAGCGACTGAACTTGACGCAATCATCAATGACGTTATTACGGCAGAATACATTTGTTTAAAAAACCTAACCCAACAAAAGTTATGAGAAAAATCATTTGCACATTAGGAGCAATCACCTTCATCTTCGTGGATTTTGGACTTCTTTTTAAAATTATGCATTACCCCGGTGGTAGTTTGTTTTTACTCATCGGAATGGGTGCCGGGATTCCTATTTTGTCCATACTTACAGCTATTTACATCGGTAACAAAAGAGACAACGATATCAACTAAATCAATATCATATAATAATGAAAACTCATAGCATTTCTTCTCAATTTTTGGATTTAGACAAAATTGAAAAAATCATCAAATCAAAAGCGAAACTCGTTCTTTCAGAAGAAGCGAAAGAAGCTGTATTAAAATGTCGTCAATATTTGGACGAAAAAATGGAAAAGAGCAATGTCCCGGTTTACGGTGTCACCACCGGTTTCGGTTCCCTTTGCAACACTTCCGTATCCAAAGCCGACCTTTCCACCCTGCAAAGCAACCTCGTCAAATCCCACGCTTGCGGTATTGGCGACGAAGTTCCCCAGGAAATCGTCCGTCTGATGCTTTTGATGAAAATTCAGTCCTTGTCATACGGACACTCCGGCGTGCAATTGGAAACGATTGAACGACTGATTGAATTTTTTAACAAGGGAGTCTATCCCGTTGTCTATCAACAAGGTTCACTCGGAGCATCCGGGGACCTTGCCCCTTTAGCACATTTGTGTCTCCCCTTGCTGAACGAAGGCGAAGTTTATTATCACAACAAAAAATATCCCGCAGCCGAAATCAACGAAAAATTTGGCTGGAAACCGATTACGCTCCAATCCAAAGAGGGTTTGGCTCTCTTGAACGGCACGCAGTTTATGAGCTCCTACGCCGTTTGGTTGCTCCTCAAATCCAGAAAATTGTCCTGGTTAGCTGACATCATCGGTGCCATTTCATTGGAAGCATTCGATGGCCGTATTGAGCCGTTCAACCTTTCCGTTCATTTCGTCCGTCCTCACGTTGGACAAATTCTGACGGCTACACACATCAACAGTCTTTTGACTGGTTCAGAAATCATTTCTCGTCCGAAGAAACACGTTCAGGATCCGTACTCCTTCCGCTGTATGCCGCAGGTTCACGGAGCGACGAAAGATTCTCTTTCTCACATCACCAGCGTCGTAGAAACGGAAATCAACTCCGTAACGGATAATCCAACCGTTTTCCCAGACGAAGACCTCATCATTTCAGCGGGTAATTTCCACGGCCAACCATTAGCCCTCGTTTTGGATTTTCTTTCATTGGCTATGTCAGAACTTGGCAATATCTCTGAAAGAAGAATTTACCAGCTTATTGGTGGCAAACGGGAACTTCCTTCCTTCCTCGTTAAGAATCCTGGTCTCAACTCTGGCTTTATGATTCCACAGTATACGGCAGCCTCTATCGTCAACCAAAACAAGACGTTCACGATGCCGTCATCCTCTGACTCTATTGAATCATCACAGGGTCAGGAAGACCACGTCAGTATGGGCGCCAATGCAGCTACGAAAGCATTCCGCGTTGTCGAAAACGTTGAAAAGATTTTGGCTATCGAGTTGCTCAATGCCGCACAAGCCCTTGAGTTCCGTCGCCCACTGAAGTCCTCCGAATTTATTGAAGATTTCATCGAACAATATCGTCGCCACGTTCCTTTCGTAGAAAACGACACCATTATGTACAAACTGATGGCTGACTCACGCGAATTCATTAAGAATGTGGATGTTGTGATGGAAGAGCTTTAGGAGTTTGGAAAGTTTGTAAAGTTCATAAAGTTCTTAAAGTTTATAAGGTGAGGAAGTTTGCTTTATTGATTGTGCTGGCCCTTGTAATGGTCGGTTGCAAGCGGGAGGAGAAGTTTCCCGTCGAGCCCGCCATTTCGTTCATCAGTTTGGAAAAAATTGATGACGGGTCCGGTATTGACAACAAGGCAACGCTTACCATTCATTTTCAAGACGGAGACGGTGACATCGGGCTGAACGTAGATGATATTTACGAGCCCTTTGACACCGCCTCCGAATATTATTACAACTACTTCATCAATTATTATAAAAAAATTGACGGGGATTTCCAACTCATTGAATTTGAAGGGATAACCTTTAACCAACGCATTCCGCGATTAAGCAACAATGTGCCAGAATCGATTGAGGGCGACTTATACATCGACTTACCCATCAACAGTTTTGACCTTACGACACAATACGACACCATCAAATTCAGTTGCTACATTGTTGACCGCGAATTGCACAAAAGCAACACAATTGAAACGACGCCCTTGGTCGTGAAAAAGAGGGGATAAGTACAATTTTCATCATTTTATCGCCATAAAAAAAGAGAACGAAAAAGGTTCGTTCTCTTTTTTCGTGTCAAAATTATCAATAACTATTTTACCTTGATTACTTTTCCTGACTTTGGCACTTTTTTGCAATAATACGTTAACATATTGATTTTCAGACTATATTTGCGACCTCCAAAATTTCTCATCAAACAAGGGATGTAAGAGTTTGTATCTGTGTGTAAGAGGCATAGCGTCTTTATTATGGTTGTTCCACCAGCGGTCATTATGCGGATGGAGGGAGC
>DCHI01000047.1:0-20871 GCA_002314795.1 Bacteroidales bacterium UBA1756
AAAAAATGTGCGGAAAACAGGAAAAGGAGTTTCACTCCATAAATTTCAATAAAAAACGGAGTTATACTCCATAAATTTCAATAAAAACTGGAGTTGCATTCCATTTTTTACTATTTTTGCAAACAAAAATACACTATGATAAAAAGGCATCTAACAAATGACAACTTTCTGAATGAGAGCTATTTTCTTTTTGGCGCAAGGCAGACAGGAAAATCCACTTTGCTGTTGGAACTCTTTCCTAACGCAACATTTTACGATTTGTTAGAGAACAACACTTTTGAACGCTTGCAACGCAATCCATCATTGCTAAGACAAGACCTTGAAATGCTTGAACCCGGATCCTTAGTCATCATTGATGAAATACAAAATTTGCCAGAGCTTCTCAACGAAGTTCAGTGGCTGATGGTTCGCAAAGGGCATCGTTTTATTCTTAGCGGTTCAAGTGCACGAAAATTGCGCCGTGGTGGGGTGAATTTGCTCGGAGGCCGTGCATTGCTACAAACACTTTATCCTTTTATCAGCAATGAAATTCCTGATTTTGACATAGTTAAAGCAGTCAACCAGGGTATGCTCCCGCGTCATTATCTTGCCAATGAAAAAAATTATTGGGAACTGTTGCAAGCATACGTTTCCATCTATCTGAAAGAGGAAATCAAAGCGGAATCATTAGTTCGAAATCTCTCCACATTCAATCGTTTTCTTGAAGCCGCCGCACTTACAGACGGAGAAATGGTCAATTATAACAATATTGCTACGGACTGCGGCGTAGATGCCAAGACAGCAAAAGAGTATTTTTCTATTTTGGAAGAAACCTTAATAGGATATATGCTCCCTGCTTACACAAAGACTGTCAAAAGGAAAATTCGCCAGTCACCAAAATTCTATTTTTTTGACGTATCCATTCCCAACTATCTATTAGGGAGACGGATGATGCAGCCAGGGACAGACAGCTTCGGACACGCATTTGAACATTTGATTATTCAAGAATTAATTGCATTTATGGGATATAGCAGAATGCAAAACGCTTTGTCCTATTGGCATACATACAACGGATACGAGGTCGATGCTGTGTTAGGAGATGCGGAAGTCGCCATTGAAATAAAGGGGACTAAAGAAGTGCAATCACGACATTTGCACGGATTGAAAGCATTTAAGGAAGAGCACGCTGGCGCACGGCTTATTGCAGTCTCACTCGATCCTAATCCCCGCTTGATGAACGGCGTGGAAATAATGCCCGCCACCTATTTCCTCAACCAACTGTGGACGGGAAAAATCTTTTCTGTGTAAGAAAATCCCTACCACTTGGCACCGCCGCCGAATCCGCCGAACGTTCCGGAAGAATGGCCACCGCCAAAGCCACGGCCCCTATCACCGGCGCTCCCGCGAAACGGACCAAGCGTGCCAATGCCATTTTCTTGGCGGCCTCCACCATTAACACACTGGCACCTAACCCAACAACGCCGTTTGCACCGCAGCATTTACATCCACATCAGATTGAGCCCGTTTCATTTTGTTCATAGCACGTTGCTGACCCTCTTCTTTGGCAGCGGCAAAAGTACTACAATGCATCGAAGAAAATGCTCCAATAACGAACTTTTAACAATTTTTTGCGCGCATTTCCCAATGATTACTACTAATAAAAACTGTCACCGCACTGCCCCTTCCGTTCCTTCGTTTCTCAGTTCCTTAGTATCACCCCTCTTCATACTCCCCTCTTCATACTTCCTACTTCCTACTTCATACTTCCTACTTCATACTTCTTACTTCTTACTTCTTACTTCCTACTTCTTACTTTCTACTTTTTTTGGGCGTTCCGGCTCCCGTTGGTCGCCGTCGGGCTTTCAGCACTAACTTCGCGCTTCGCGCTCGTAAATGTGCTTCAATCCCTAACGCACCCCGCACTGCGCCCTGTCGGGCTTGTACGGGGTTACTGAGGTGCAGCCCTTTCAGGGCTTATCCAGCGGACAACCTTCCTCTACCCACACGCTTCGTCACCCCATCCTGTAGTGCAGCGTGCTCACCCCGCACTGCCCCTTCCGTTCCTTCGTTTCTCAGTTCCTTCGTTTCTCAGTTTCTTCGTTTCTTAGTTTCTTAGTTTCTCAGTCCATAAATCCGGACGGTTTTGAATCTTTGCTGCAACATTTTACGATTGGCGCCGCCATAACCGACCGCGTAATTGATTTCTTCGGACGGGACTGCCACCTCAAAATGTTCTCCGGACGTTTCATCGGCAAGCTTTTCCAGACGACGACGCCACCGTTCCGTCAGGACGAGTTCCTTGAAAGAGATGTGGAACGGGCCAGCTAAAAGCTGACTCCCGTCGCGCAATCCTTCCGATGGATGAAGTCCGACGCGAAGTACCGTAACTCCCGCCGACTCAAAAAGATCCAGCGCCGCCAAACTCCAATCCACCGCCGTTTCAATGGAGAGCGGTTCGTAACGTCCCGACTCGTACAGACGTGCCAGCGGCGTATCACGCACCACGAGGGTGGGATAAATGCGCGTGCATTCTGCTCCCAAGTCAATGATTTTCTGTGCCGTAGCCATCGTCCGCTGCTTGGTATCGAAAGGAAGACCGACCATCATCTGCAAACCGAGTTGGAATCCATAGTCGCGCACCAACGAAGCCGCCCGCTCCACACACGCCACCGTATGTCCGCGTCCGGAATGACGAAGCACCTCCTCGTCCAAAGACTGTGCGCCCAACTCTACCGTTCCAACGCCGTGCCGACGCAGGTTCTCCAAAATTTCCGGAGTGATGTAGTCCGGACGCGTCGATAACTGCACCTCCTTCACAAGTCCTCTTTCAATATAAGGAAGCACCACATCCAAATAGTGATTCTGCTCATCAATGGACATTCCCGTGAAAGTTCCACCAAAAAAAGCGACTTTTTTCTCCGATTGTTCTGGAAACGTTTTCAAATAAGCCTGAATGGTATTTTCAATATCTTCTTTATCAATGGTTTGAGAACAATTTGTAATATGATATTGATTACAATAGATGCAGCGAAACGGACAAGCCCTTTCAGGAATAAAAATCGGAATCGTATAGTGCGTTTTCATCGAAAAAAATGAGGCGCAAACATACTAAAAATCACAACGCGAACGATGGAAAGTCACACCGAAACTACGCCTGCAAATAAATTCAAAAACGATTGTTGATTTATTGAAAAAACAATGTAAATTTGCGGCCTTAAAATTTAATACGTAAAAAAATGGCAAATACTGAAAAATTAGGCGCTAAGCAAGAAATCGAAGGTCAGGTAAGTGAAAAAAAATGGATTGCTTTTTACAAAAAAAATGAAAAAGTAATTTACGGTGTACTCATCGGCATCCTCGTTGTCGCCGTACTGATTATTGCAATTTATAAATTCGTCATCGTTCCCAAGAACCAAAAGGCAGCTGAAGCCATCCTCGCTCCTATTGAACAATACGCCATCGGTTTGAGCACCGGCGACTCTCTTTCATTTGCTACCGCATTGGAAGGCGATGAAGAAAACGACGGTTTCCTTACCATCATTGACGATTATAGCAGCACCAAAGCCGCTAATACCGCAAAATATTATGCAGCATTGTGTTATGTTCAACAACACAACACGGACGAAGCTCTTGAAATGTTGTTGAAATACAAAAAGAATGACGATTACGTTTGGTATTCTGCACAAATGTTGATTGCTGACTTGTACGACGAGCAAGGCGATGTTGAAAACGCAAAGAAATATTACAAACACGCCATCAAGGGACATACCGATTTGGTTGCTCCTGTCGCTTCCTTCAAATTAGGTATGCTTTTCGAACGCGAAGGCAACTGGGAAGAAGCTTACAACAATTATCAATATGTTGAAGACAACTACTACGAAAGATTTACCGAAATGGGCGTTTCCAAATATCTTGAACGTGCCAAAATCAAAGCCGGCAAATAATGAAGAAAAAAGAGAATCTTTCTGATATTTCCATATTAAAAAACTCCAATAATGCCAATTGTAAAATTGGCATTATTGTCAGTATGTGGAACGAACAAGTCACCTCTGCCCTTGAAAAAGGGGCGATGGAAACACTTTTGGAAGGCGGCGTTTCCCCAAAAAACATTCTGACCTTTCACGTCCCCGGCAGTTTCGAACTCCCGTCCGCAGCAGCAATGCTACTGGATGCCAACGAAGAAATCGACGCCGTTGTATGCCTCGGCTGCATCATTCAAGGAGAAACCCGCCATTTTGAATTTATTTCCAACGCTGTAGCTAACGGAATTGCCAAAGTGGGCATTGAATACACCGTTCCCGTTATTTTCGGCGTACTGACCTGCAACACGGCAGAACAGGCGGAAGATCGTTCGGGCGGCAAGCACGGAAACAAGGGCGTTGAAGCGGCGGCCTCCTGCCTGCAAATGTTACAGACGCAACGCGAAATGCACAACCGTCGTTAAGCGATAACCATTTCTTTTTCAACCTTCAACACACAGCAAAAATGAAGATAGTTTTTATGGGCACGCCGGATTTTGCGGTGGCCACATTGGATGCAATTTGTAAAGCCGGACACGAAGTTGCCGCCGTGGTTACAACTCCCGACAAGCCCTCCGGACGAGGCCTCAAACTCACTCCATCCGCTGTAAAGGTTTATGCTACTGAAAATAACCTCCGCGTTTTACAACCCGAAAAACTCAAAGCAGAGCCGTTTGTAGAACAGTTGCGCGAAATCAATGCCGACGTGTTCGTCGTGGTCGCTTTCCGAATGCTCCCGGAAGTGGTGTTCACAATGCCCCGTTGTGGAACATTCAACGTTCACGCATCGCTGCTGCCCAATTATCGTGGCGCCGCCCCCATTCACCACGCCGTGATGAACGGAGAAACAAAAACCGGAGTCACTACTTTCTTCCTTGACAAACAGATTGATACAGGGGACATTATCGATGCCATCGAGGTTCCCATTCGCCCCGATGAAACAACCGGAGAACTTTATGACGAATTGATGGCAAAAGGAGCCGAACTCGCGGTGAAAACCTTGGCAAGCATTGCGGACGGCACCGTCACAACCCATCCGCAGCCAGCCATTCCGGCCGACCAACTCAAACCGGCACCCAAGATTTTCAAAGAAGACACCCTGATTGATTGGACACTTTCCAGTCAACAGATTTTTAACAAAATCAGAGGGCTTGCACCCTACCCGGGCGCGTGCACACACATCCAAACAAAAGACGGGCGCGAAGAAATCATCAAAATATTTGAAGCCCAAATCATTTCGTCTGAAAGCACGCATTTAGAACCCGGAACCATCACCATCCAGTCTTCCAAAACTTTCACTATTTCAACAAGTAATGGAGCAATTCTTGTCAAAAATATTCAGTTCCCTGGCAAATCGAGGTTGGATATTGAGCTGTTTTTGAGAGGATTTCACCCCGACAACTATTTTTTGAAAGTCTATTAATATTTTCAATTATCTAATTATCAATACTTTATATTTTTTAAAGATTTTTTTTCGTTTTTTTTGAAAAAAATGAACGAAAAACCTTGTAAATATCAAAATATCTGCTACTTTTGCGCTGGTAAAAGTTAATAATAACCACTTAAAATTATTTAAAAATGAACAAAGCAGAATTAATTGATGCCATCGCTGAAAAAGCTGGCTTGCAAAAAGTAGAAGCTAAGAAAGCTCTCGAAGCTTATGTAGCAGTTACCGCTGAAACCCTCAAAGCTGGCGATAAGATTTCTCTCGTTGGCTTCGGTACATTCTCTGTCAGCAAACGCGCTGAAAGAAAAGGCCGTAACCCGCAAACCAAAGAAGAAATGATGATTCCCGCAAAGAACGTCGTTAAATTCAAAGCTGGTTCAGAATTGGGCAACCTCTAAAATACAATATTTTAGAAAAAAAAGCCCCAGTAATGGGGCTTTTTTTATGAAAAACAATCACCTATGGGAAAGTATCTTCACAACAAGAATCAAGAAGAAACGACAGAAAACAGAATATGGGAGCGAATCCCATTGGAGAAAAAAAGAGAACTCATACCTTACTTACGCACCTTTGTAACGGAGGAGCGCGACGCACGCATCAACGAAGTCCTTTCCAACCGTACGCGCCACTTCACCGTGGTTTTGGAAGACCTTTTCCAAACACAAAACATCAGTGCCGTGATGAGAACCTGCGAATGCTACGGCGTTCAGGACGTACACGTCATCGAAAAGGAGAACGAGTTCATCATTCACGATGCCATCTCGATGGGTTCCAACAAGTGGCTCACCCTTCACAATTACAAAAATGAGGCGGGCAACGTGAAAAAATGCGCCGACTTTCTTCACTCCAACGGTTACAAATTAGTAGCCACCCTTCCAGCCGAAAACAGCGTCTTTGTCGATGATTTGCCCATCGACGAAAAGACGGCTTTTTTCTTTGGCACTGAACTCACCGGGCTTTCCGACGAAGCCGTTGCCGTTTGCGACGCCGCCGTCAAAATACCGATGTACGGATTCACCGAAAGTTTCAACATTTCCAATTCCGTCGCCATTCTCACCTCCAACCGAATGGAACGGCTGCGCCACTCCAATGTAAACTGGCACATTTCACCGGACGAATACGACGAACTCTATTTTGAATGGCTTTGCAAGTCCGCGCGCAACGTGGACCTCATCATTGAACGCAAACTAAAGGAAGACAGCGCTTTATAACAGTCAAAGCGTCTTTTTGGAGGAGAGGGTGACGAGAATCAAACAAGCATATCGTCATCCTCTCCTTCTGTTTGGTCTTGCACGTGCTTAGCCATATTGATCAACGTTCCCAAAGCAAAACAGGTAAAGAAGAGGGAGACACTACCACGACTAATCAACGGCAATGTCTGGCCGGTAGCGGGAATGGCGCTCGTGTTCGCACCAATGTGAATCATCGCCTGCAACAGAATCAGCACACCGATTCCAGTGGCGTAGTAGCGGATGAAATGGCCTTTGGCTTTTCGCGCCACAAACAGCGACTGGAAAAATATAATCACGTAACAGACAAAAACGAGCATTCCTGTAAAGAAGTGAAATTCTTCACAAATCAAGGCAAAAATAAAGTCATTTTCACCTTCTGCCATATTTTTCTTAATCAAGCCCTTGCCCGGTCCCGACGGGGCGAAGAAAGAGCGGGAGATAGCCGCCTGTGACAACATCATCTGCCGCCCGTACGCCTTCTCCTCACATTTGCCATCAAGCCAATACTGAATGCGGCTATCCATCGTTGTGGAGCGGTCCTCGCTGACTTGCGTCGTAACATCCTTGTTTTGGTTACGGGCGTGGCCAATAGCATAGTAGAAGCCACCTAAGATGCCGCAAATCAACAAAGTACCAATCAGATATTTCATCCGGATTCCAGCCACAAAGAGCACGGATATGCCCGTCAACAAGAGAATGACCGAGGTGGAGAAATTACGAAGGGCAATCAGCACGACAAAAACCAACAGCCAGCAAAGAGCCCAAAAGGACTGGATAGGATCCAACTGTTTTCCTTTGTTGGTATGACGGGCCAAAAATACACACAAATATATTGTGAAACAGATGGTTACAATATAAAACGTTTGAATAAGCACTCCACCGATGGAAATACTTCTTCCACCGGCGCCTCGCTTCATTATCAATGTAAGTATCAGCAAGATAGCGGCAATCAGGAAGAAACAGAGGGAGAAAGTTCTTGTGTTATATTTTTTGTAACTGACTTTGGAAATCCCAAAAATGAGAGCAATCCCAAACAGTTGCTGGAACAACGGACCGATGAACGACCCTGTGAGACTGTACGCCGTGAGGACGGAAACTGCCGACAATATGATCACCATCAGCCAAGTGCTGTGATAATATTTCAACTTTCCCTTTAAAGAAAACTTATCCATTATTACAATTGAGCAACAGCAGATTTAAAAGCGTGACCTCTTTCTTCAATACTTTGTTCGGCGGCAGGAACACCCGGGCAATAGAGAACCGCGTGGTTGCTCCCGGCCAAGTAGAATGCCATACGGACGGCAGACTCCATATCGGAGGCCGGTTCACTACTGACACCCAAACCTTCCAAAAAAGAACGCGACGGCGAATTTTCATTACCGAGGAAAACCACGTACGAAATGTTTTTCGAGATGGATTGCATCAAATCTGCAATTTGAGCACCGACTTCACCCCACTGTTCGAAGGAGGTAATCCAGACGGTTTTCTTGTTAAGATTGGATAAGGCGGCATAGACACTGTTGGCATTGCAGGATGCCGCATCGTTTACAAATTCGACACCACGATAGGTCTTGACTTGTTCCATTTTATGTTCAACGGACCCGAATCCATTGGCGGAAACTTGCGCCATCTGCATACGGCGGCTGTTCAGCAAACTCTGCAGGTCTCTGATTTCAGTCCCACCCATTTCAAAACCAATTCCGTATTCTCCTTTAATGCTTGTATTTTTTTTCATAGTATTATAATTATCTTATTTTCAATGTAATAATTGCTAAAACAACACAAATGATGCTAAGTAAGATGAAGCGTTGGGTAATCGTTGATTCGTGCAACGGCTTTTTGTTTTTTCGATCCAAAACGGTCGGCTGTCCGGCGGGACATTCTTTATTGAAGTGATGGTGCAATGGCGTCATAATGAACACTCTGCGTCCAACGCCGCTCCGTTTTTTCGTATATTTAAAATATGCCCGCTGAATGATGACGGAGCAGACTTCAATCAGGAAAATGCCGCACAACAACGGCAACAGAAGTTCTTTACGAATGATAATGCAAGAAACGGCAATGATACCGCCCAAGGTCAAGCTGCCCACATCGCCCATAAAGACTTTGGCCGGATAACAATTCCACCAATAGAATCCGATAAGGGCACCGACCAACGCCGAAATGAAGATAACAATCTCACTGATGTTCGGGATGTACATAATGTTGAGATAATCGGCAAAGACGACATTGCCCGACACGTACGCAAGTACCGCAATGCCGACAGCAATCGGTGCCGACACGCCCGTTACCAAGCCATCCTGCCCATCCGTCAAATTGGCTCCGTTTGAAACAGCAGTCAGGATGAAAACGATGATGGGAATGTAGAACAAGAAGGACCATTTGCCATCTTCATCACCGAACCAGCGGGTGAACCACGCATAGTCGAACTCGTGGTTTTTCACAAACGGAATCGTGGTTTTCATAGAGTGTTTGGATGTGGAGACGGCCTCTTTTGCCGGAGCAATATTGGCATCAGTGGTACTGATGGTCAATATTTCTTCCGTCGTCCCGTGGTGAGGAAGCGAGTAACTTTCTTTGACCTCGACGCTCGGATGGAAATACATCACACAGCCCACCACAAAACCGAGAATAATCTGGCCGCAAAGTTTTGCCTTTTCCGAAAGCCCCGCTTTATTGTGTTTCACACATTTGATGTAATCATCAGCAAAGCCCAAACCGCCCAACCACACGGTGGTAAAAATCATCAGAGCGACATAGACATTATCCAATTTATTAAAAAGAAGGACGGGAATGAGGAGCGCGCCGATAATCAGCAAGCCGCCCATTTTAGGTGTATTTTTTTTCAAATCCTGTCCCGGCAGTCCGAGGTTGCGTTCCTCTTCCCCACTCGTCTTTTTTCGCAAAACTTCAATCACCTTCGGCCCAGCCAACAAGATAATAAGGAAAGACAAAGCCATCGCACACACGGCGCGGAACGAAATGTAATGGAAGAGACGGGCACCCGGCACGTTCAAACTTTCCAACCAATCAAAAATATAATATAACATATTGATATAATGTGATTAAATTAGCAATCGGTTTCTTTTTTATGAAATGAGGTTCCAATTATTGCGGACCTCCTCCATATCATCAAAATGATGTTTCACGCCTTGGACATCCTGGTATTTTTCGTGCCCTTTGCCTGCAATCAGAATGACACCGTGGTCGTTCATCAGCATACACGCCGTGCGGATGGCTTCGCGACGATTTTCAATAATCAAAGCATTTTGACGATATTCCGTCGGGATGCCGGGCTCCATATCATTCAGAATGTCAGCCGGAACCTCGAAACGGGGATTGTCGGAAGTGAGGATGACGCGGTCACTGTACTCGCAGGCGATGGCGGACATTTCCGGACGCTTCGTCTTGTCACGATTTCCGCCGCAGCCCACTACCGTAAGCAGCTCCTCGCCTTTCTTCGTAATGTTGCGGATGGTAGAAAGCACGTTTTTCAATGCGTCGGGAGTGTGAGCGTAATCAATGATGGCGACGCCGCCTCGTCCGTTACGAATCACCTCAAAGCGACCTTCCGCCGTTCCCAAAGCACTCATTTTGACCAATACCTCTTCGGAAGGAATGCCCAAAAGCACGGCCACTGCATAAATAGCGGTAAGATTGTAAGCATTGAATTTTCCTGAAAGACGGAAATAGGACTCCACGCCATTGACTTCCAAGTGAAGACCTTCAAAACTATTTTCAACGATACGAGTTTTAAAATCGGCGGGTGTCAACAACGAATAGGTTTTCACGGAAGCGCGCGTGTTCTGAACCATCACCATTCCGTTCTTGTCATCCATATTCGTCAAAGCAAAAGCCGAAGCGGGAAGTGCATCGAAAAAGCCCTTCTTTGCCTGGATATAATTGGCAAAGGTTTTATGAAAGTCCAAATGATCGTGGGTGATATTGCTGAAAATTCCACCGGCAAATGTCAGTCCGTCAATACGATGCTGACAAATAGCGTGAGAGCTGACCTCCATAAAGCAGTACTGGCAGCCGGCCTCGACCATACGGGAGAGCAGTCCATTCAATTCCAGAGCGTCGGGCGTCGTATGCGTAGCCGGAACTTCCTGTTCCCCAATGCGATTGACGATGGTGGAAAGGAGCCCGGTGGTATAACCCAACGAGCTGAACAGACGGTGCAGCAAAGTCACCGTCGTCGTTTTTCCGTTTGTACCGGTAATACCGACCAATTTAAGTTTTTGGCTTGGGAAATCGTAGAAAGCGCTTGCCAAGTGGCCCAATGCTACGGAACTGTCTTTGACGCGAATGTAGCAAACGCCCTCCGCCAATTCTTTCGGGAGTTCTTCACAAACCACAACACCCGCACCGGAGGCCACAGCTTGAGAAATATACAAATGGCCATCGGTCTGGGTGCCTCGTTGCGCCACATACATTGACACAACTCCCTCTTTGTTAGAAGGTTGCAATTTCCGAGAGTCAAACTCAATAGTATTGAGTTCGACTTTCGGATTGCCAATAAGTTCGCAATATTCAATATTGCTTAATAAAATTGATAGGTTCTTCACGTATCAATGAAGGTTAAATGGGTCAATAAAAAGGTAAAATGGGTTAGGGTGGGTGAACAACAAAAGGACTCAGCCACTACCCTGGACTCAAGGTTAGCATAACTGTATTATTTTCAATATTTAATGATTGGCTTGTTACAATTCCTCTTCCCGAAATAGCGACACGGTGACCGCTTCTACGAATTTCGGTGATGGCATCTGCGGCACTGAGGCCAACGACATTGGGGAGGTTGTCTTTCGTTACAATCGGACGTGCCACGTAAGCGGAAGAGTCTTCTTTTGAAGAGACGCAGTAATTCATATTTCCTGCGGGAACCTTACCTAATTTCCAATGTTCTATGGCTCTTTTCAACATCTGCCAATGGACGGGATGATTCACTATCAAATATTTATGGCTCTTATCCAACTCTTTGGCAGGATAAAGAACTTGATGGGCAATTTTGGAAAACAACTGCACTGCCTGCCCACTTCCATAGCGTTTAGGAACATCGAAGAGATAAACGATGCAGGTATATTTCGGATTTTCTGCTGGAAAATAACCACAGAAAGAGATCGCGTTTCGGTTGGGGTCGTACTTGCCCAATTCCTGATTGTAAATGTCGCGGGTACCAGTCTTACCAGCAAACGGGAAGGCATCATCGTGATAGCCGTAGCCGGTACCGCCCTTTTCCATCACCACGGCACGAAGGAACTCCTGCGCAATCTTGATGGTTTTCTCACTGGCAATCCGTTCCTTGATAACGACCGTAGGATATTCGACCGTCTCTTTACCCGACTGAGTGGAACGGACAAAACGGGGCTGCATCATTCTACCATTATTCGCCACCGCATTGTAATAGACCAATGTTTGAATCGGTTGCATACAGAAACCGGCTCCGAAGTAATAGCCATACTGTTCGGTAAAATTGCGCGTGTTCGGATGCATATTAACCGGCGGGAGTTTCACGATTTGCGCCGAGCAACCAACGGTAACATACAACGAGTCCAGTTTGCGTGCATAATCGGCATAATTCGAGAAGGCATCACGCATCATCAGAGCGACACCGATGTTTGACGAATGCTTGATGATGTCACGAACGGAGGCGTCTCTGACGTGACCTTTCGAGTGAGAATCCTTATAATGGTAACTGCGACGGCCAACGGTGAATGTCATTTCACCTCGGTCGTACCGGCGCGTCGTATCCCCTTGCACCTGTTCCAGATAGGCCAACAGCGATGCCAACTTGAACGTGGAACCCGGTTCCGCCGACTCGCCAACCATCGCATTGTTACGGGTTTCCAAATAGACAGTGTCGTCGCCGTCCATAAACCGTGTAAAATTCGACATTGCCTTAATGTCACCGGTGGCGGTTTCCATCACCACGGCGCAGGCCCACTTCGGTTTCAGTTCGTTGGCCTTTTCCAAAAGTTCCTTATGAACAATCTTTTGAATGGAAGTACTGATCGTTGTATAGACGGCACCGCCACTCATCGGAGGGGTTTCCGACTCAAGCGGAATTGATATTCCATTGAGATATAGTTTCTTACGAAGTCCAGGAGCACCCGTCAGAATTTTATCAAAATCCGGATTTCCATCAATTCCGTTTCCCATAGTCGCACTACCGAGAATACGCTGGCCCAATTTCCCGTACGGATGAACGCGAACTAAAAGTTCGGTATTTCCCTCGTTGACGACATCGGCAAAATAAAGACGTTTCAGTCCTTTGGCAGCCATCTGTGCAGCGGAAAAACCATAACGTTCACGGACAGCGCGAGCGGTATCAATGGTACGGGACAGCAACGGTAGTTTCTTGATTTCTGCCAAATCCTTCGCCAAAACCATTTTGTTTTCACGAACCACCTGCGTCTCGCTAAAAATGGTGACATACTTTTGATCTTTCAAGGCACGGGTGAACTTGGTCCGGTAGGTTTCCACGCTGTATTCCGGATAACGGTCCGAAAAAATGCGGTAGAAACTTTTCGCCAAGTCCGAAATCAACGTATCCAAATAGGGCTCATTCTTAGCGAAATAGCGATAATTCTTATTGAAAGACATACCATCAATACCAATGGGATAGACGCGGACATTGGAAACCAACGGCATATTGTTGTCATCGAAAATCACGCCCCGAGGCGGCTTGACGGTATATTCCACCACGCAGTTCTCTTTCTGAGAAGGTGGCAACGTATCGTACTGCTCGCTCGTATAAACGGGATAGAGTTCGGGAGAACCACTATACTTTTTATATTGGTGAAGACCCAAATAACAGAAAAAGCAGAAACAATATAACGCAAAGGCCCAGCAGAAAATCCTGACGACTCTCTGGCGCTTGACAAATACATCAACCGGCTTGCGTTTTCTATTCATCTTCTACTTCTATTTTATAATAAGCATTATCCTTGGTTGGCACAAAACCCATCTCTTCAGCCGTCTGGCGCAGACGTCCCTCGTCTTCGGTATAAATAATTTCATTTTTCAACTTAAACTCCACTACGATGCTATCGTATTTGTTTTGAAGTTCCTTGTTCCGGATTTCTTTTTGGTTGATAGAACGTTCGTTCCAAAGAGCAACAAGAACAATCAAAGCAACAGCGCCAGCCCAAACTCCCCACTTGTCAATCGAGCGCAGCAAATGAATTCCTGAAAAGGTGTCTTTCAGGAAAATCCGCAAGCGCCCTGCTTTCTTTTTGGGTTTTGGTGAATTGGATTCGGGTTGGTACATTTGAGTGGAAAGTTATAAAGTGGGAAGGTTATAAAGTAGGAAGTATAAAGTAGGAAGTAGGAAGTAGGAAGTAGGAAGTATAAAGTAGGAAGTATAAAGTAGGAAGTATAAAGTAGGAAGTATAAAGTTGAAGGTTATAAGGTTATAAAGGTGGGGGTTGTCAGATGGGAGAGAGGGGGTTATTCGTGGCGGGCGGCGATGCGGAGTTTGGCACTTCGTGCTCGCGAATTGGTTTCAATTTCGTTTTCATCAGGCACAACCGCCTTGCGGGTAATCAATGAAAAAGGCGTCAGTGCATTTCCGAAGAAATCTTTTTCAATTATTCCGTCGAAATTGCCGGCCTTCATAAAGTTCTTGACGAGGCGGTCTTCCAATGAATGATAGGATATGACGACGAGGCGTCCTCCAGGGCGCAATGCATCAACCGATTGCGAAAGGAAATCACGAAGGACCTGCAACTCGCCATTCACCTCGATACGAAGTGCCTGGAAAATTTGTGAAAGCACCTTGTTCTCTTTTCCCCGCGGGAGAAGTGGCGACAACGTGTCCACCAAGTCGGCGGTCGTATGGATGGGGGTTTCCCGTTTTTTCTCAATGGCGGTGGCGATGGAACGAGCGTTCGTCAGTTCACCGTACTGATAAAAGATTTCCGACAGCTTTTGCACCGGGTACTCGTTCACGATTTGCGCCGCGGTCACTCCTTTGGTGCTATTCATACGCATATCCAACTCACCATCAAAACGATGCGAGAAACCGCGTTCCGGTGTATCGAACTGATGCGATGACACGCCCAAATCGGCCAAGATGCCGTCAACCGGGTAAGCCTGATAATACTGAAGAAATTTCTTTAAATTGCAAAAATTGCTTGGAACGAACTGGAACCGCGGGTCGTTCGGAACGTTTTTAGCGGCATCGGGGTCTTGGTCAAAGGCGATGAGCCGTCCGTTAGCATCCAATTTTTCCAAAATAAGCGAAGAGTGGCCGCCACCACCGAAGGTAACGTCCACGTAGGTACCGTCCGGGCGGGTAATCAAACCATCGACGGAGGGGCGAAGCAGAACGGGATTATGATACATTGCCGTCCTCCTTTTCTTTTTCTTTCTTTACGAAATCGCCCGAATGCATCAAGGCATTGATAGCGGCGAAATCTTCCGGTGTCACGGAATCGCAGAGAGCATTGAAATCGGCCTTGTTCCATATTTCAATCTGTCCGTTATCCAAAACCAAGACCGCGTCGCCGGCAATGCCGTACTGGTCCATCAACGGTTTCGGCAACACGATTCGGCTTTGTGAATCCGCCTCAATATAGGCGCTGTTTCGCAACAAAATATTACGGTACAACTTGACTTGCAAATTGTTACGGTCCAACGAATCCAAAAACTGAGCTTGTTTCTGATAGGCGCTTTGGGTCCATAGCATAATATGCTTTCCGAAACCCACCGTGGCCCAAAACGTTTGACGGTCTTCCTCTGGCAATTCCCGTAACAAAGCAGTAGGCAACTTGAGCCGCCCATACTTTTCAATGGAAACTTCGAACCAACGATATTTGAGACCAGTCATATTCTTTTTGCAAAAAGTGCCGCAAAATTACACTTTTATTTTATTATCATTCCACAAATCATATTTTTTTTAATCATTTTAATAAAAATTCATTATAAATAATTGATAGTCAGTGTGGAATAAAATGGAATATTTTATCAATAAACACAATACTTATAAACATTAAATTCTTGATAATTAAGCAATATCAACACATCAACGTTGATTTCTATAGAAACTTACTTATCAGCATTTTGACATTTTTTCAAGTATAAAATGGAATTTTTTGGAAAAAATTGGAACGAATCGGAAAAACGTGGAAAAGTTCGGCAAGGCCGTCTGTGAACTTGAAAAAAAAGAACTCGAACAGACGGCAGTTTCTCCTATATTATAGTACCTTTGCGCCCGCATAAAAAACAGACGCTATGAACTTTCTTTCACAGATTGCCGAAAATGTTATTGTTCCTCAAAAAATTGATTACAAAGACGTTGCCATCATTTTACCGAACAAAAGAGCGCAACGAACACTTGAAATCGAATTAGCGAAAACCGCCCAAACGCCCATCATTTCGCCGGTGATTTTCAGCATCGACGAGTTTATCAGCCGGCTTTCCAATCTTGAGGTTCTCCCTACTTCGGAACTGCTCATCGACCTTTACGGGGTTTATACGACGGTGGCCCCGCTACACGGCACCGAGGCCGACGACTTCCAAAAGTATATGTCCTGGGGCGTCCAACTCATTGGTGACATCAACGATATCGACCGCCAAATGGCTGATGCTCACGACGTTTTCTCCTATCTAAAAGATTTCAAAGACATTGGTATTGAAATCGATAGCGGCGGACAACCCACGGAAGGCCAACGTCGTTATCTGAAATTCTTTGAACTTTTGTACGACCTTTACACCTCCTTTCGGAAATTGCTCCACGACAAAGGGAAAGCATACCCGGGAATGGCCTATCGTGAAGCCGCTGAAAAAATTTCAGAAAACATTAAGAACCAACATTTTGAAAAATTCTTTTTCGTCGGGCTCAATGCAATGACTCCCGCCGAAGCACAAATTTTCCACTGTTTTTACCAGCAAGGAAATGCGGAATTCATCTTCGATTTTGACGAATTCTATTTAGAATACACGTCACAAATCCGCGACGAACTGCACCACCGCTTCAAGTTGGAAGACAAGGACCTTCGTTCCATTGGAAACCATTTCGCCGACAGTCCGAAAACGATTCGCACCTACGGCGTGAGCAAGACGATGAACCAGATTTACCAAGCCATCGATCTTCTCAACGAAATTGAGAAACAGGAACCCGACGCCTTGAACCGGACCGCCGTCGTTTTGGCCGACGAGAGTCTGATTGTCCCCTTCGTCCACGCCTACGACATTGCCAAGTGCAACATCAGTATGAAATATCCCGTTCGCGCCACAAGCACCTACCGTCTTTTGCAGATTTTGCTGAAAATGGCACGAAATGTGGATCGTTTCAACAGCGCGAACTCCGAACGGAAGGCGCTGTACTACCACAAAGACGTGTTAGGGCTCTACCGTCATCCCGACGTGGCGGCCGCTTTCTTTGAAAGTTCGGCACAGCACCAGCTCTTTATCAACTCTTTGGTAGGCACCAACCAGGTTCTTTTTTCACAAAAGTGGCTGAACGAGCGGATTTCCCAAAGTTGTCCGGATCTGACGGTGCGTGGCGGCGACCTCATCGAAAGCATCCGCAACTTTTTCCAGGTTTTGGCGGACAAGACAGTGGAAGAAGGAGAAACCGACTCGCGCGGAAAAATGCTTCGTCTTTTCATCTCGGCTTTGGAAACGGCACATCTGACGTTGGCACGTTTTGAAACCTCCTCCCCTATCGAAGTTCGGACGGTAGAATTTTTCATCAACGAGCAGATTGACAAATTGGACTTTTCGTTCAAAGGGAACTTGGAAAAAGGCGTGCAGGTGATGGGGCTTTTGGAAACACGTACTTTGGACTTCGAGCACGTCATTATGCTGTCGGTCAACGAGGGGACGATTCCGTCTGGAAACAATGACAACTCACTGATTCTCTATGAGATAAAGAAACATTTTCATCTTTCGACGTACGAGCAGAATGACGCGATTTATGCGTACCACTTTTTCCACATTTTGCAGCGGGCGTCGGACATTCACTTGATTTACAACGCGGACGCAACCGATGCGGTGGCGGAACCGAGCCGCTTCATCCGGCAGATTGACTTTAAAATCAAGAAGTGGAACTTATCGAACATTTCTTTTCAAGAAGTGATAAAGCCCCCGCTTCCGTTGGGGGAGAAAGGTTCGAACGAAGCCATCACGATTCAAAAAACGGACGAAATTCGGGAACGGCTACTAAAGATGCGCTACTCCGCCTCATCGCTTAACACCTTCATAAACTGTCCGTTACAATTTTACTTAAAGTACGTTGCGGACATTTGTCCGGAGGACGAAATCAACGAGAACATTGAGCAGAACGTGGTCGGGCTTGTCATTCACCAAGCATTGGAGGAGATGGGGAATGCGATGATAAAAGCCCCGTCCGAAGCACCGGAAGTCATCATCGACGAATGGCTCGCCAAAATTGACGGGAACTACATTGAGGAACTTTTTGAAAAGCAGGAAGACATCAAAGGGCAGGACATTTCTACGGGAAGATTATACATTGCTACACAGGTAGTTAAGAAAACACTCATCACCTATCTGCCCACTTTGAAAACCTATTTTTCTAAAGGAATCAATCGTGTTCTCGGATGCGAATTGGAGTTCACCCACACGTTAGACATTGCTGGGAATGCCATCCGGTTCAAGGGAGTTGCCGACCGGATCGACTTGCAAGGAGACAGCATCGCCATCCTCGACTACAAAAGCGGGAAATCGTTTTCCACCGCCTTCAAGAGCATCGACGAACTTTTCACTGACACCAAAAAGAAACACATTTTTCAACTCTTTTTCTATCAATTCTTGTACAAAAATCGCGATCGGGAGGCATTCCCACAAGACCATTTTCCAGACGGGAAAGAACTCAAATCGGGCATCATCTATTTTCAAGATATGATGAAAAATGCGGAATTCACCAACTACGCCACCCTTGCCCTAACTACGACAGAAGTGAAAAAAATGGCCGAAGGAGGAAAGCAAGTCCCAAGTTTCGACATTCTGTTAGAGGAGTATGAAACGAAACTTAAGTATTTAATTAGCAATATTTTAAAAGAAGATATTTTTACACAAACAGACAACACTGATCATTGTACCTACTGTGACTATGCAGCGATCTGCCATCGTGAAAAACTTGAAAAAAAATTTTAAAATTTTCATCAAATTCAAAACACCTTCTCAATAAAATATAGTATTTTTGCCGCCTATTAAAATTAAAAATAAATTAAAAAAATATAGATATGAAAAGATGCGTTATCCTCTTGTTGTTATTAGTTTCTGCAACATCCTTTGCACAAAATTTTACCATCACCTACGGTGAAACCGAAGTGGGAGAAACATTTAACGCACCCGTCAATTCACCAGATGAAGATTTTGAATTGTGTTTCACAATCACCAACACGTCAACGGTAGTTGACAGTATTTTCCTTGAAAAACAAATCATTGCCGAAGTTGAAGGTTCCGACAATATGTTCTGCATCGCCGGGAACTGCTATGACGCTCCCGTATCCACTACCCCCCTCATTCTTAATCCGGGAGAAAGTTCAGGCCGCGATTTCCACTTCCTTTACAATCCGAACAATGAAGTTGGAACGACCACGATTCGTTACATTTTCACTTCCGGTAGTTTCAAGGATTCCGTCGTTGTCAACTACATTTACGACCCGTCAGGCATTGCCGAATCTCCCGTCAAAGTCAGTGAAATGAGCGCGTACCCGAATCCGGCAAACGATTTCGTCACGGTTCAATACGACCTTTCCGGTTGCAATGCCGGCACGAACGCCCGCGTCATCCTCACGAACTTAGTGGGCAGCCGCGTTTTATCCAATCCCATCCACAACTCCAACGGACGCATCAAACTCGACATTTCCAACCTCGATTCCGGCATCTATTTCTATTCCATAGAAGCCAACGGAAAAGTCATTTCTACGAAGAAATTGATCGTTAAATAATCTCGTAATTCTTAATGGAAGTAACTCGTATTTTCGACATTCTTCCACACTATGCCATTCATTTTCAAAGGGATGACGCCTTGTGTGGCAAGGAAAATGGCGTTTGGCATCACTACAGCACTAATCAATACATTACCGCAGTCAACAACATCAGTTACGGATTGTTGCAGTTGGGCATAAAAAAAGGAGACAAAATCGCCACCATCAGTGCGGGACGTCCCGAATGGAACTTTTTGGATATGGCCATCATTCAGTTAGGCGCCATCCACGTTCCCATCTACCCTACCATCAGTGAAAACGACTACAAGTACATTTTGCATCACGCCGATGTCAAAATGGTTTTTGTTTCCGGTTGGGATATTTTACGCAAGATTGAAAATCTCATCGCAGAAATCCCCAATTTAAAAGATAACGTATATACTTTCAGGAACTTACGTGGATATCACCACCTGAATGAAGTGATTGAAATCGGGGCGGCGAATCCAAGTCAGCAATATTTGAAAGAGATTAAGGACAGCATCTCACCGGACGACGTGATGACGATGATTTACACGTCGGGAACCACGGGCACGATGAAGGGAGTGCAACTCACTCACCGCAACATCATCAGCAACTTCAAGGCCATTCTCCCCATTGTTCCGGTTCATTCGCAAACGCGCGTGCTCAGTTACCTGCCGCTCTGCCACATCTATGAACGTATGATGAACTATGCGTGGCAATATCTCGGCATTCCGATTTACTACGCCGAAAGTTTGGGCACGATTGCGGACAATATGCGCGAAATCAAGCCCACCATTTTTACCACCGTGCCGCGTCTGTTGGAAAAATTCTACGATCGGATTATCGCCACCGGACGGAAGTTGACGGGGACGAAGCGGAAACTGTTTTTCTGGGCCGACGAGGTCGCCAGCAACTACGAATTGGAAGAGGAACAGACGAAGCGGTACCGTCGCCAGCTGAACCGCGCACGCCACCTGGTTTTGAACAAGTGGTACGAAGTTTTTGGTGGGAAATTGGAAGTCATCGTTTCGGGCGGCGCCGCGATGCAACCGCGTCTGTCCCGTATTTTCTGGGCAATGGGTGTCAAGATTGTAGAAGGCTACGGGATGACGGAAACCTCGCCAGTTATCGCTGTGGGCAGTTTCTTCAAACACGGACTGAAATTCGGGACGGTGGGGCAGCCCCTTCCGGGCATTGAAGTGAAGATTGCCGAAGACGGAGAGATTCTCACCCGCGGCCATTGCGTCACCCCGGGGTATTACAAGGCAGACGAT
>DCHI01000047.1:20881-23728 GCA_002314795.1 Bacteroidales bacterium UBA1756
TAAGACGATATCACCCGCGAAACCATTGATGAAGAGGGTTGGCTGCACACCGGCGACATAGGCACATTCTCACCGGAAGGTCAATTGGCCATCACGGGAAGAAAAAAGGAGATGTTCAAAACGGCATTCGGAAAATACGTCGTTCCAACCATCATCGAAGGAAAGTTTATGGAAGAGTCGCTGATTGACAACATTATGGTCCTCGGTGAGAACAAGAAATTCGCAGCGGCGCTCATCGTTCCCAATTTCAGCGACTTGCGTTCGTGGTGTACGGGAAAAGGAATTCACTACACCACAAATGAAGAGATGATTCAGCACCCTGACGTCATAAAAAAATATCGAAAGATTGCCGACCGTTTCAATGCCGACCTGGGTGAAACGGAACGAGTGATGCGTTTTGCACTGATTGACTACGAGTGGGGCGTTTCTACTGGAGAACTCACCGCAACATTGAAACTCAGACGGAAATTCATTGAGGAAAAATTTGCTGACAAAATCGAGAAACTATTTGAATAAGAAAAGATGGAGACGAGGCGTGCCTCGTCTTTGCTACGTTATAGAAAAATCAATAAAACTTATTAAATATGAAACAGTTAATTGAATGCGTCCCAAATTTTAGCGAAGGGCGGAATCTTGAAATCATTAAACAGATTACGAATGAGATTGAAACCGTGGAAGGCGTCAAATTGTTGGATGTCGATCCAGGTGCCTCTACCAACCGCACGGTTGTCACTTTTGTTGGCGAACCGGCAGACGTTTTGGAAGCGGCATTCCGTGGCATTCGCAAAGCACAGGAACTCATTGATATGCGCGGTCATCACTGCGACCACCCACGATTTGGTGCCACCGACGTTTGTCCGCTGGTTCCGGTAGCTGGCATTACGATGGAAGAGACCGCCGAGTATGCCCGTCAATTGGCGAAACGAGTGGGTGAAGAACTTTCCATTCCTGTTTTCTGCTATGAAAATTCGGCTTTCAAACCCGAACGCCGCAACTTGGCGAACTGCCGTCAAGGCGAGTACGACGCGCTGAAAGAACGTATCTGCACGGCAGAATGGAAACCGGACTTTGGTCCGTCACAATTCACGGAAAGCGTCGCAAAGAGCGGTGCCAGTGCCATTGGAGCCAGAGACTTTCTCATCGCCGTCAACTACAACCTCAACACGACCTCAACGCGCCGTGCCAACGCCATTGCCTTTGATGTTCGTGAAAAGGGACGTCCGAAGCGCGAAGGCAACCCCATCACCGGCAAAATCGTCAAAGACGAAAACGGGGAGTCCGTTATGATTCCGGGCACGTTGAAAGGCACGAAGGCCATTGGCTGGTTCATCAAAGAATACGGCATTGCCCAGGTTTCAATGAACATCACCAACACCCGTGAAACGCCGTTGCACGTAGCATTTGAAGAAGTTTGCAAAAAAGCGGACGCCCGTGGCATTCGCATCACCGGAACCGAAATCGTCGGTCTCGTGCCCAAGTCTGCACTTATCGATGCCGCCGACTACTTTTTGGCCAAACAGCAACGTTCTCTCGGCATTGATGAATCAGAAAAGATGAAGATTGCGATCAAGTCGATGGGTCTTGACGATTTGAAACCTTTTGTTCCAGAAGAAAAAGTCATTGAATATATGATTGCTGACAAAGCAGCCAACCGCTTGGTGGATATGACTTGCGAAGGATTTGCCAACGAAACGGCTTCGGAAAGTCCGGCACCCGGAGGCGGCTCCATTTCCGCGTATATGGGTTCTCTCGGCGCGGCACTCGGCACGATGGTGGCGAACCTGTCGGCTCATAAACCGGGCTGGGACGAAAAATGGGAATACTTCTCCAACGTTGCAGTCAAGGGACAGCTTTTAAAAGAAGAACTCATTCATTTGGTGGATGAGGATACGAATGCGTTCAACAAGATTATGAATGCTTTTGGGCTTCCGAAAGGAACTGACGAAGAGAAAGCGGCCCGCAAGCAAGCCATTCAAGAGGCGACGAAATACGCGACAGAGGTACCATTCCGCACCGTACAACGTTCATTCGACGTTTTTGCCCTTTGCGAAAATATGATTGAAAACGGGAATCCGAATTCCGTAACCGACGCTGCTGTCGGCGTTTTATGTGCCGAAGCCGCTGTTACTGGGGCGTATCTGAATGTGAAAATCAATGCTTCTTCCTTGGAAGACAAAGCGTTTGCCAACAAAATCGTTGCTGACGCAAAAGAGTACTTGCGTCGTGCGAACGAGACGAAGCAACGGCTCATCGCCCTCGTTGACGAAAGACTCTCGTAATAAACGCAATGCGGGGTTAAGCCGTGCGGGACGCCACACTGTGACGTCCCGCACTTCTATAACACCCTATTACAACCGCCCGCCTCTTAATACTTGCATCTAAATTACTCTGTATGAGAGGCGCAAAATATTGCATCTCAACTTTACGAACTTTATTAACTTTACGAACTTTATTAACTTTACGAACTTTATAAACTTTACAAACCTTTTTACTTATTTGGGCGTTCCGGCTCCCGTTGGTCGCCGTCGGGCTTTCAAACGTACAGACGTTTATGAAACGTCTCCACTACACGCAGCGGTGTCATTTGCGCGGCAGATGGCGCGGTGACTTTCACTTCCCTATCGCGCGTGCCGCGCTGTTCCACGCTCCGTGCCTCCGTGCGGGACGCTACACTGTGACGTCCCTACGGCCTTGCCCCGCACACGCACCGTCACCCCGTCCTGTAGTGCGGCGTGCTCCCCCGCACTGCGCCCTGTCGGGCTTGTACGGGGTTACCGATGTGCAGCCTCTCCGAGGCTGGCCACGATAAAGGAAGCCACAATGTGACGTCCCTACTTCCTACTTCTT
>DCHI01000044.1:0-53456 GCA_002314795.1 Bacteroidales bacterium UBA1756
AAATAATTCACATTTTATAGACATTGCCAAAGTAGGGACGTCACATTGTGGCGTCCCTATTTTCATTGTGGCGTCTGTGGCGTCCCTACAACAATTGCCATTTTTCGAATCCCATATTTTCTGCAATTTGCAACATAGGAGAAAAGGTTCGGTGATACAATTGATAAAAATCCTCTTTATTCAAAACGGCTAACTCATTCACGGTGGTTCCAAGTACAGAAAAATCAGAAAGAACCTTGTCCGTTCCTCGCGACGGCATTTGTGAGAAGGCGCGTATGGCCGCACGATGCTGCTCCGCCATCTTCGGCAAATAGACAGACTCCTCGGGAAGACGATTGCTTTTGGAGGAATTCACCGATGAATCAGACGGGGTCAAATTCCACATCATATCGTGCAGGACATAACTCCACGGGACAAAGTGGTCCAGATCGAACTGATTAGGGGTCAGCTTCTTATCGGTGTAAATACAATAAACCTCGTGCCCTGTTTTCATTAAAACCTCCCAGAATGTCCGTTGCGGTTTAAGGTTGCCTCTCTCAATGGGACGAACCAACTTGTTTGCAATGTCAGGGACATTCGGATTCCGTGCCTGCAGAAATAGCATCAGATTCCAATAACAGAAGTCTTCTAAAACGCGGTTGTTCCGTTCCAAATACGAAATCCAACAAGGATTGATTTCAATGTAGAATTCCGGTTTCGTATGGATGGCATAAAGTGCTTCGTTTTCAAAATGTTGAGATCGTTCAATCATCTCTTTATCCACGGAAGTATGAATCCAAGGGGATAAGAACCTGTAGGGGACATAGTTCAGTAGCGACAAAAGTTCGTTTTTAAACATCGGGATTTCCATCGAGTGTTCCAAAATGTCACGTACGGAGGAGCGTTCTTCAGCGATAGGAATATCCAACTGTTTCTGCAAATTGAGGCACGTCTTTCCTAACTGATCGGCGAAACCGAATGAAAGTTTGTAATAATGAATGGGATACCACGCTTGCGCCACCATATCGGCAACAATTTCGCGGAAGGAGAACCGACTTCGTTGCGTGCGACGCACCAACTCCAAAATGGCGATGAACCAATAAAACTTATACGTTGCGGTCGTATTTCGAAACACTTGAGCCAACCGCTGCGTCTGTAATTGATTATCGAATGGAATCGTCATATTTTCATAAAAAAAGCGGGCAAAAATAGCAATAAAAGAGATTCGTTACACAAAAAAAAGCAGGCGCATTGGTAGCGATATGACAAAGTGTGACATTGTAAAAATAAAGTCAAAAAAAAGCACTTTTGCGACAGGAATGTGCAAAAAGAAGCGTAAATTTGCCGCTTCAAACGAATTATTAACACAAAACGAAACATAAGAAACAGACATCATCTAACAATCACATATAAAAAGCGTTAGCTTTTTGTCCGACCACCTAAAACATCTGGAAAATCTTTTAAGAATAGGACAACGAGTTGATGCTCACGCCTTGCGTGGGCTTACATCGTTTGTTCTACGGTTACTCCAGATTACCTTGGTGGCAAACAGGTTAGTTAAGTCCACGTTTTTTATGCGCCGCAACCAAAAAAATCTGGAAAAAAAATGGCAAAGGCAACCTTTTCGGGACACGAGTCTTTTCAATGCAAAAGTCTATGGCTAAAAAAAGGATATGATTACATAATGGCGGAAAAGTCCTTTCATCGTGAGGACGCCGTCGTAGAACTGGGTGTCGGGAAAAATATGGTCGGTGCCATCCGATTCTGGCTCAAGGCCTTCGATATCGTCGGAGAAAACGATAGCCCGACAGAAATCGGTCAGTTCATCTTAGGTGACGAAAACGGAGACCCGTTTCTCGAGGACATCGCTACCCTTTGGATTCTTCATTACCTCCTCGTCACAAAAGGAATGGCGACCCTTTACGGACTGCTGTTCACCGATTTTCACCGAACTCAAAACGAATTTTCCAAAGGCCAACTTCTGACTTTTGTGAAAAGGAAATTGACAGACGAGAATTATAAAGGCGTCATTTTCAATGAAAATACGGTCAATAAAGATATTGACACGCTTCTAAAGAACTACGTGGAGCCCGTCTTGCACACCAATTACGAGGACTTTTCCACCCTCCTGCTCCCGCTCAGTCTAATCCGCCGTTCAGACAAAACGACATTCGCATTCAACGACTTGTCGCACGCGCCATTTCCTCCACTCGTCTTTCTTTTTGCCATCAAACTCAGGACAGATAACGCAAAGGTTGTCGTCTTCAACGACATATTGGAAATCTGCCGCATCTTTTGCCTGACCACCAACGACCTTTACGAAATTTTTGATTTTCTGCATCAGTGGGACTCCAATATTTCTTTTGACAACACCGCTGGAGAACAGCTGTTTACAATGAACGACGGCCGTTCTTTTATGGAAATTCTACCTCTCATTTACAACAAGTAACGTATGAAATTCACTCCTTCGGTCAACATTGAACGTGACCAGAATAAACAGCAAGACTACATCGTAACCGCCAACGCGAAACAAGCCGTGTCCAACATACTCAGCTCTTTCCGAACCGGAGCACACGCCTTTACGCTCATCGGTTCGTACGGAACCGGCAAATCAAGCTTCATCCTCGCGATGGAAGAGTGCCTGAAAACCCGTAACGAAAATCCGCACAAACTGCTCAAAGTGGAAGGACAATTCAATGGGTATAAGGATTTTGAGTTCCTTAATATTGTGGGAGAATATGCTTCGCTTAGCACAATTATTGAAGATAAAATTGAACAAAAAAGTCACAACATCTTCCAAAATTTAGAGCATTATTATCAAAAAATCAACAAACAAAACAAGTTCTTGATTATCGTAATTGATGAATTCGGGAAGATTTTGGAACACGCCGCGAAGAATGATCCGGAGAAGGAAATGTATTTTCTTCAGCAATTCACCGAATTTGTCAATGATACGGACAAAAACATTCTTTTGCTAACCACTTTGCATCAAGGGTTTAACGCTTACGCCAAAGGGCTTCGTACGGAACAGCGCCAAGAATGGAACAAGGTGAAAGGCAGACTTTTGGAAATCGTCTTTCGAGAACCCGTCGAGCAACTGTTGGATTTGGCCGTCCAACGAATGGAACGAAAAAACATTCGTTTCATCGGCAAAGAATCGGATACACTGTACGAATTGGGGATTTCGCACAAGTTCTATTTCGACCACCTGAAACGGGAAATCGCCCGCAAATTGTACCCGATGGACATCGTAGCGGCCTACACCTTCGTCCAAGCCAATCAACGATATGGACAGAATGAACGGACTTTTTTCAACTTTCTGCAATCGCAGGGCGACGACTCGTTGGCGGCTTTCGTGCCTCAACCCAAACTGTTGTACAACTTAGTGAATGTTCACGACTACATCACCTATCATTTTCACTCTTTTTTGTCTGAAACGAACACTGACTCAGCCAATTGGACCGCCATCCGCATTGCAATGGAAAGAATTGAGGGAAGTGCTTTGACGGAAGAAGAGATCAAAAAAGGAACGCAAATCATCAAGGTGATTGGATTACTGAACCTATTTGCTTCGTCCGCAGCGGTTATCGACGAAAACTTCATCGTTACATACGCCGAAAATGCAATGGGGTTTTCAGATGCCAGCACCATTTTAGATCAACTCATCTCCTTGAATATCATCCGTTTTGCAAAATACAAATCCAAATTTATTCTTTTTGAAGGAACCGACATCGATATTGACGCCGGAATGATGGAGGCGGAACGAATGCTGTCGAAAGGGACGGACGTCGTCAACAAGTTGAACAGCAATTTCAACTTCAAGGTCTCGTTAGCCAACGCGTACTATTACAAAATCGGGACGCCGCGTTATTTTGAATACCACATTTCGGAACTCCCTCTCACTCAAATAGAAAACGGGGAAGCCGACGGCTATGTCAATCTCCTTTTTGCCCAAAACGAAAACCTCAGCGAACTTCGCACGAGTGCACTTCAGCAAACCGGCACAGCCATTCTCTACTGCATTTTCAAAAAGTACGCGCCCATCATTGACGCGCTGTTTGAAATCGACAAACTCGTCTGGGTCAAAGAGAATTGGGTGGCCGACCAGAACGACCACATCGCCCTCCGCGAACTGGACAACCAGATTGCATTTGAGAAGGAGAAACTTTCAAAGAACGTTCTCGACAATCTTTACAATTCGGAAATTGTGGAGTGGATTTTTAATGGGAAACGCGTCGATGAAATCACCGACGCCCGTTCCTTGATTATCTTTTTATCAAAAATAAGTAACGAAATCTATTCGAAAACGCCCGTTTTCAAGAACGAATTGGTCAACAAGCACAAAGCGAGTGCCAGCATAGCCACCGCACGTCCCATCTTTCTGAACCGACTTTTGGAAAACGGCGACAAAGAAAACTTAGGATTTCCGGAAGACAAGTTTCCGCCCGAAAAATCCATCTACTTGTCGCTGCTCAAGCAGAACGGAATGCACCGACAAGACGGAAACAGCTTCACGTTGAACGCTCCGGACGAAGCCAACTCCTTCTACCCTCTGTGGAAAGTGTGCGAAGATTTTCTTTCTTCTTCCATAGGAAAACAACGGAAAATCAGCGAACTCATCGCTTTGCTGAAAAAGCCGCCATTCCGCCTCAAGCAAGGATTTATTGAATTCTGGGTTCCCATCTTCCTCATTATGAAAAAGGAAGATTACGCGCTTTACTCCAACGGCACCTACATTCCCTACATCACCAAAGAGACGTTGGAACTATTGCAACGCACTCCGAACCAATTCACAGTCAAGGCGTTTCAGATTGAAGGAGTCAAGTATCAGTTTTTCCAACAATACCGAAAGGCCATTCACCTCAACACGGAGACAGCGCTTTCGGAACGCTCCTTCATTGAAACCATCAAACCGTTTCTGCTTTTTTATCGGAAATTGAACACTTACGCACGCACTACCAAGAAACTGTCCCCGCAGGCACGAAATTTCCGTGATGTGATTGCCCAGGCCACCGATCCGGAAAAGACCTTCTTTGAAATTTTACCCGACAAACTTGGTTTCAAGGATGTTATCGTGACACAAAATCCGGAAGCCATCCAAAGTTTTGTCAACGTGTTGGGAGAAGCCACCCGTGCACTGCGGGAATGTTATGGCGAACTCATTGACACCATTGAAAAGAAGATACTTTCTATTCTGAAAATATCTGAAAAAGAATTTGTTAGATACAAACCGCTCGTAGATGCACGCTATCGGAACGTGAAAGTGGAACTGATGCCGACCACGATGAAGAATTTTCACACACGCGTCATTTCGCATTGGGAAGAGAATAAGGGCTGGATAGAATCACTCTGTTACGTCATACTCAACAAGCCGTTGGAACAGATTCAGGATGCAGAACTCCCCTACCTGTTGGCCACGTTGCAAGACTATTTTCATCTGTTGGACGACTATGTGGAGATGCACAAAGAGAGTAACGAAAACGTGGTGCGCGTTCACATTACACGGAACAAGGAGAAATCGCTAACGAAGCAAGTTGTACTCACTACCGAGGCGGTAACGGAACTCGCCGACTTGGAGGCACGCATTGAAAAAGCACTCGGTCAGGATGACTCCCTGAACATCAGTGCGCTTCTACAAATTCTGAAAAAGAAAATGGAATAACAGTTTCGGGAAATACTTATAAAAATCTTTACGATGATAAACCGCAACAAATCGAATCGTATTATTTTCAAGCAATTCAAAACCAAAACGATAACGTCCGTATCGAATTCTATACGAATGCTCCGTTCCTTTCAGTTTTTTAACATTGGGTATTTCAGAGATAGAATGACAATGCTCGCACGTCTGAATCAACTGCACCAAATATTTTTTAACAAAAGGAGAATGGAGTTTTGTAAGGTCTTTCGCAAAATGAGGGGCAAACTCAACCGTCATTTTTCAAGCAATCGAATTATCGTTTCTTTATCAATCTTTTCAGAACAAGTATCTCGCTGCATTTCAGACAATAAGATTCTATCTTCAATGTCATTAAAAGAAATTTTTTCTCCTTTAGAACGCATTTCATCAACCCATTCTAAAATGGAATCAGCTGTTTGTTTACATATATTTTGAGGAACCACTACGTTTTCCATATCCGATTAATTTGGGTGCAAAGGTACAACTAATAATCATAAAATCTCATTGAAACAGAAAAAAATTTACAAAAAATTATGAATAATAAAGTACGCCACGTTTTAGGTATTTCCGGCGGAAAAGACAGTGCCGCACTGGCCATCTACTTGAAAAACAAGTATCCGGAACTTCCCATTGATTTTTACACTTGCGATACCAAGTGCGAATTGGCTGAAACAGAACAACTTGTTGAACGGCTCCGCGCCTATCTCGGTCACATCACGACGCTGATGGCCGCACAAGGCAGTCCGGAGCCCACTCCCTTCGACCATATGTTGAAAGCCCGCGGCGGCTATCTCCCCTCCCCGCAAGCCCGCTGGTGTACCATTCAGATGAAACTGATGGAATTTGAAAAGTACGTCGGTGACGAGCCCACCGTTTCGTATGTCGGCATCCGCGGCGACGAGGACCGCGACGGGTACGTATCCACCAAGCCCAATATTCAAGCCATCTTCCCTTTTCGAAAAAATATTTGGAGCATTGATGTCGTCAATCGGGCACTCCATAACGACAACTTGCAGTTGTTCAACAAATTGTACAAAGAAGCGAGTACGGAAGAAATCTACACCGAAGCAAAAAAATTCTTGGAAACGCCACTTTCCAAAACTTTTTATTATTCCAAAAAACTCAATGCGCTTTTGGACATTGATGTCAAAACATTCAATCACGCGGTTTTTGCATTTCTTAAAACCACCGAACTACCCGTCGGCCAGTTGGACGAATTTCCATTGATTGACAACGATGACGTACTGGTCAAAGCGGACATTTTCCGTATTTTGGAAGAGAGTGGAATTGGTGTTCCCGCCTACTACAATCTCATTGACTTTGAAGTAGATGGAAACCACGGGCAGTACTGTCGGAGTCGTTCGGGGTGCTATTTCTGTTTCTTTCAGCAAAAGATTGAGTGGGTATGGCTTTTGGAACAGCATCCGGACTTGTTTCAGCGGGCGATGTCGTATGAAAAAGACGGTTACACGTGGATGCCGGGCGAACGGTTGGAGGAGTTGGCGCGTCCGGAGCGAGTACGGCAAATCAAATTGGACCACATCAAAAAAACGGAAAAGCAGAAAGCGTGCCAGAAAAGTTCACTTCTTGTAGACATCTTCAGCGACGAAGACGAAATACAATGCGCCAACTGTTTCATATAGATAAAGTTAAGGAGACAATGCTATGTTAAAAAATGATGTTTCGTGGCCAAATTACCGTCAGTACCGTTCAGGGACGGAATATGAAATCGCAGAATTTTTTTCCGAAAGCTTGCGCAACAGCTGCACCTTTGATTTCTTTTTAGGATTCTTCAGCTCGTCGGCCATCAATTTGTTAGCGGACAGTTTTGCCACTTTCATTCGCAATGGCGGAAGAATGAGACTGATTATCAACAACATCCTTTCACAAGAAGACAAAGAAGCCATCATCAAAGGAACGCAGAGGAAAGTAGGTGATTTCATTGACATTGAGAATCTTGGAGAATTGCGAGACACATTATCCAAAAGGGACAAACATTTTTTTGAATGTCTTTCGTGGTTGATTTCCAATCAGCGCATTGAGATAAAGATTGTTAAACCGAAAGGGACGTCCGGCATTTCGCATTCAAAAGAAGGAATGTTCTATGATGGGAACGACTTGGTACATTTTTCGGGCTCGTGTAATTTTTCGCGGACAGCCATCATTGAAAATATGGAAACCATCAGTATTGATTGTGGCTGGGATGCAGGGCCGTCGCAGAGCCGGATAGAGAAAGCGAAGAGGGACTTTGAGCTCACTTTTGGTGGCGGGAATCCGACCGTAGAATATTTGGACAGCCGCGACATCACCACGAATATTTGCACCCTATTTCCCACAACGGGACTGGTTGACCTGCTACAACAAGAGAAGGAGATTCTGGACGAGAACTTAGAATCGCCTCTGAATGAGCGCGTTAAGAAAGTTTTGCAACGGGCCCGCAATTTGACGGACGAAACCATCAGACAAGAATACGACAAAATTGAGACGCCGCATTTTCCATACTACGAAGGGCCGCGCGAATATCAGAAAGAGGCCTTTGAAAAGTGGAAGGCCAACGGTCAAAAGGGGCTTTTTGCAATGGCCACGGGCACGGGCAAAACCATCACGGCGCTCAATTGCCTTTTAAACATTTACAAGAGCAACCACTACTACAAAGCCATCATTCTCGTGCCAACCATCACCTTGGTTGAGCAGTGGGAGGAAGAGTGCAAGAAATTCAAATTCAACCACATCATCAAGGTGTGCTCGAAATATAGTGACTGGAAGACGGAGATAGAAAATTTGATTTTTGCAATGAAATATGAGCACGATGGGCAAAGTTCACAAAATTTTGTCATTATTTCAACGTATGCATCATTTACAAGAGATAATATTTATTCATTGCTAAATAGTTTTGAACGAAACAAAGTGCTTCTGATTGCAGATGAAGCGCATAATATGGGAGCGCCATCCCTTGTAAAGAAACTTAGAAGTATTAATTATCTTCGGCGAATTGGGTTATCTGCGACTCCAAAAAGGAAGTATGATGAGACTATCAATAGTAAAATATTCAAATTCTTTGGTTCGGAAGACCACTTTACTTTTGAATATTATATGAAAGAGGCCATTCAGAATGGGGTGCTTTGCCATTATTATTATTACCCACATATAGTCCGACTCACGGACACTGAAATGGAAAAGTATATTGAAATCTCTTTAAAAATAGCCAAATATTATAATTACAACACTGGAAGATTTGACAAGAAGGACGACATCCTTATGGCTTTACTACTTGCCAGGAAAAGAATAATCCATAAGGCGAGCAACAAACTCAATATTTTTAAAGAAATCATTGCCAATCGTTACAAAGAAAATGGCAATTTAAAATATTCTCTCATCTATGTTCCTGAAGGAAATAAGCCAGACTATATCGCTGATTCTGACATTTTTGAGACTGACGAACAGATTGAAGATGATACCGATACAGAACACCTTATTGATCAATACACAAAAGAAATCAGTGCTTTAGACAAATATATTACAGTCAAAAAATTTGTTTCAGGCATCAACGATAGGGAATCCATTCTCGCCAATTTTGCATCTGGGAAAATTCAGGTACTAACATCTATGAAATGTTTAGACGAAGGTGTTGATATTCCACGAAGCGAGTTAGCCATATTCTGCGCCAGTACGGGAAATCCTCGACAATTCATACAAAGACGAGGACGTATTTTACGAAAGCACCCTGACAAACGAGTCGCTATAATACACGATTTAGTGGTTGTTCCCGAAGTGAGTTCATCTTGCCACAGTTATAAAATGGAACAATCATTATTAAAAGGTGAGTTAGAACGCGTGAAAGATTTTTCCTTGCTTTCTGATAATCCTTCCTACTCTCTTATGGAACTGCAACACATTATGTTCCACTATGGTTTGAATTTATATAACAACACCCACATATTATGACACAAAAAGACAAAATGTTATTGATGGTCTTACGGGACCAAAAGCTCCAAGAAAAATATCAGTTTTCGGCTGGAGATTATGAGGATTTGCAAGACGCATTAAATTCAGATAATGCAATTGTAAGTGCCATTGCCAAAATCATCATTGAACTCAATGGCTCCGAAGATAGCGGAGAACAAAAAAGAGTTTACAAAACCATTTTCGCACATTTAAACAACAAATTATTATCATGATAATCAAGAATATAACAATCGAAAATTTCCGCAGCTATTATGGAAGCAACTCCATTGATTTTGGGGAAAAGTTAACTCTTGTTATTGGAGCTAACGGAGATGGGAAAACCACTTTTTTTGAAGCCCTAGAATGGTTGTTTGATACGGTAGGGGCGCTTCCTATTACAGATACAAAATATATCTCCAAGAAAAAAATATCTGAACTTCTACCGAACGAATCGGCGTATGTTAAAGCAATAATGACATACATTTCTGATGGTAGCGAAAGAATTGTCCAAAAGTCCTTCAAATTTGCAATTAGCTTAAGTGGAGAAATTTCAATTTCCAATTATAGTCACCAACTTTATATTCAAAATGGAGTAGAAAAAGAAGTTATTGAAGGCGAACGGGTGAAAAAGATATTTGATGCTGATTTTGCTGCACCTATACGAAAATATTGTTTATTCAAAGGGGAAGAAGAATTGAATATTTTCAACAAGAAAGAAGCGATGAGCTTCCTTGTTGAAACATTTAGCCAAATTCGTGATTTTGATCCTTATGTCCATTTCATGCAAGAATCCAAAAAATGGGCCGAGACAGCGACTGACAATGCTATGAAGTCAGATCGAAAAAATTCCAGAGAAGCGGAAACACTTAGAGCACACATCAAGTCTGAAGAACAAAAAATAGGAGAATTAGAATCAGAACGAAGGAATAAAGATAGAGAAGCAACAAATTTTAAAAAATTGTTGGAAGACATTGAAAAAAACAAAGACTCATCTGCATTATTGAATTCCACAAATGAAAGATTGAGATCTTTAATTGAGGAAAGAAACAATTTGGGAAGTCACATCAAAGAGAATTATACATTTCGGCTGTTAGATGAGATGTGGATTCTAATGGGGTTTTCTCCTATTGCTGAAGAATACAAGAAATTGGTGGCTCACATTGACAAAGAGCAAAGACGGCAGCAAAGCCAATACGACCAAGAACTTGGAGCAAAAAAATTAGCAGAACAACTTCAGAGAGAAATTGATCTCGGGCAAATTCCTCTTGCGCTTAATATTCCTGATGAAAATACAATGCGCGAGATGTTGGATGACGAAATATGCAAAGTGTGCGGGCGAGAGGCCAAAAAAGGATCTGAAGCATATAATTATATGAAAATGCGTCTCAATAATTTTTTGGATTCGCAAAAAGTAGCTGAACAAAAGGAGGAAGAACCACGATTGTTTAAATATGAATTCATTAGAGAATTGAGCAATCGGTATTCTGTTCTTTTGAACAATATGAATTTTATTCAAAAACTGAATTCTTTTATCGATGGCGCTATCGCTACAAACATAGATATTCACAGGAAAATTGATAGGATAAATAACAACATCTTAGAAGAAGAAGATCGCAAAAAGAAGATTCTGGCTCAGACTGATGGATTGACAGAAGACCAGCTCTTATCTGAATATGAAAACATATCAAGATGGTGGTCAGGGAGAAATGACGCAGAAAAAAGCATAGAACATCTTCAAATTCAGATAGATAGCCATAAGAATCTTTTGAGTGGATATCGCGAACAATATTCAAAAATTTCAAAAGAATCTTCGGCTGCAATGTATGAACGCAGTAGCGAAGCCATTCGAAAAATTTTGAATGCTTTCACGGGAGCCAAACAAAAAAACAAACAGGATTTTCTTTTGCAACTTGAAAAAGAAGCCAATTTCTATTTAGAATTACTCAACAAAAGTGATTTTAGAGGATACGCTCGAATTGAAGAACTTCCTGACAATAGTGCACAAATCGTTCTTATTGACAATGACGGAACTCGTATTTACAATCCAAACACGGCTCTTAAAACCACAATGTATATGTCGTTGCTATTTGCCATTTCAAAACTGACTTCCATCAAACACGAGAACGACTTCCCTCTCATTTTCGATGCCCCCACCTCATCTTTTACGACATCAAAAGAAAGGGATTTCTTCAATGTCATCGGTAATATTCAAAAACAAACAATCATTTTCTCAAAAAGTTTTCTGATTGAAGACAATGGAACATTGACCTTAGATGATGTTAGATTACGTGATATCAATGCTAAAAAATATAGAATAAAGAAGAAAGAACCTTTTAATGAGAAAGAATTATCTACCATTCATACAATTATTGAATCAATATAAATCATAGACTTATGAATAAAATTTATACAAAAGATATCTTTGAAAGCATCTATGAAATTTGGAGCAGAAAGAATCCGTCATACGAAAAACATTATGACAATGACATCATTAAAGTACTTTCCGATTTCTCAAAAGGAACAAACGAAACATCTGATGCTAAAGGGAAAATATTGGGAGCTGGATACGAAGTTCTTATAATGGCTTATTTTATTGGTTTGTACAGTAACAAGAAGAAGCCATTTGGAGAATTCAATGACATTAAGGATCTTGGCCAGCGAATAGAATTCTGGGGAAATATTGATTCAAAAAAAGGCAGGAAAGCATATCCTCGTTTGCGCGAATACATATTTATTTCACTCGTAGCCAAAACACCAGATATTAATTGGATTGAACTTGATAAAGGGAACTTAACTCCAAACGAAGTAGCCAATTTATTAATGGATACAATGGAACAGTACATTAATTATGGCCTTTCTTTCATACTTGAAAAAATGAAAGACGACGAAGGCTATTTCTATCGCAAAGATTCATTTCTGGATATCTTTAAAGGGTTAACAAGAAAAAAGACTTCTCCCTCCACTGCCGATGATGATATTCCAGATTCTTTAGACTAACACCCCTCCCCCACTCTACAGAGACGGCTGCTTCTTGCGCCGTCTTTTTTCTTTTTTTGGAATGGAAAGTTTCCATAAAAAATCGTACTTTTGCCGCCTGAAAGTGTTAGATAGACTTAACATTTTTAAGTGATTTTTGCAATCTCTAAGTAACAAAAAAATGAATACACTGATTGAAAAATGCCGACGTAAAATCCGATTGGTTGAAACTAAAAACATTCGAAGTGCAATGTCGGAAATTGCGTGGGATAGTCGGCTCATCGCCATTAGGGGCGCCAAAGGCGTCGGAAAAACGACATTGATGCTTCAGCGACTAAAGCTTGACAAATGCGATTGTAAAACATCCCTCTACATCAGTCTTGACGATACCTATTTCGTGCGTCATCGGCTTGACGAATTTGTTGATGAATTTTATAAAAAAGGCGGAAAAAGATTGATGATTGATGAAGTGCACAAATACCCGGGATGGAGTAAAGAGATCAAACAAATCTATGACGATTTTCCCGATCTCACTATGGTTGTTTCCGGCTCATCATTTTTACAAATTTTAAACGGAGATGCAGATTTGTCACGTCGGTGCATTCCCTACGACCTGCAAGGACTTTCTTATCGGGAATTTTTACAAATAGACAAAGGACTTTTATTCCCAATCGTTACGTTTAACGAATTAGTTTCCAATCCTCAAGCATTATGCGATACAGTAAATGAACAATGCCGTCCGCTATCTTTTTTTGAAGAATATCTTCAACGAGGATACTATCCTTTCTTTCTTGAAGGAAAAGGAGAATATCTTTTGCGTGTTGAAAATGTGGTCAATTATATTATCAATGTGGAACTTCCGCAATTATGCAAGGTTGAAGTAGGGGCAATTCGTAAGTTGCAGACGCTTCTCTCAATCGCAGCAGACAGTGTCCCTTTGCAAGTAGATATTTCAAAAATGAGCGTTATGGCTGGCGTTTCACGACAAACAGTATTGGGATATCTGCAATATTTGTATCAAGCACGCCTTCTTAATTTATTGTATTCCAATGAATCCAATCTCAAAAAAATGCAAAAGCCAGATAAAGTCTATTTAGAAAATCCGAACCTGATGTATGCTTTGTCGTTAAACGGAATCAATCAAGGGACTCTACGAGAAACTTTTCTTGTAAATCAATTGAAAAATCAACATCGCGTGGAATATGTGAACAAAGGCGATCTGATTGTGGATGGGACCTGGACAATTGAAATAGGTGGAAGGAGCAAAGATGGGAAACAGATTGCCCAAGAACCGAACGCTTTCATTGCTGCCGATGAGATTGAAAATCCAGCAGGGAACAAAATTCCATTGTGGGCTTTCGGTTTTTTGTATTAAAAATGATAAGCTCATCTCCACAAAAAATCGTACTTTTGCCACCGTTTTTAACAAATATTCTTATGAACAAATTATTACAAGAATTCAGAGATTTTGCAATCAAAGGCAATATGATCGATATGGCCGTCGGTATCATTATCGGTGGCGCTTTCGGAAAAATTGTCACCTCCTTGGTGAGCGACATCATTATGCCCCCCATCGGACTTTTGGTCGGTGGTGTTAACTTTACCGATTGGAACATCGTGCTCAAACAAGCCGTCATCGAAAACGGTGTGGAAGTGGCTCCGGCCCTCACCCTCAATTACGGCAACTTCCTTCAGGTCCTGTTCGATTTTCTGATTATCGCAGCCGCCATCTTTTTCGTCATTCGCGCCCTCAACAGAATGAAACAACTGACAACGAAGAAAGAGGCAGAAGCAGAAGAGAAACCCGCTGCTCCAGCAGAACCGGCTCCGGCAAACCGCCCCACGCAAGAAGAACTTATGCTTCTTACGGAAATCAGAGACTTGCTGAAAAACAAATAGTCTTTTAACGCAGAAACTTATCTGGTCACGGCACCCACACCGTGACCTTCTTTTGTATGGAATCAAACGAGGGCATCACTCGTCTTTAATTTTTTAGAACGTGGCAAAGAAAAAATCAAAAAAACAGCGCGGCTTCTTTGGGAAAGCGTGCGTATTCATTGGGAAAGTCCTTCTTATTTTATTTATAGCCAGTATTTTACTAACCGTATTGTATCGTTGGGTGAATCCGCCCATTACGCCGCTTATGGTTATTCGGAAGGTTACCATCGGGGCGCCCATTGAAAAGGAGTGGAAAGATTTAGAGGACATTTCCCCGAATATGGTTCGCTGTGCCGTGGCGGCCGAAGACAATAACTTTCTCGGGCACAATGGCTTTGACTGGGGCGCTATCGATAAAGCATTGGAAGAGCGCAAGTCCGGACGAAGAAAGCGCGGCGGAAGTACCATCTCGCAACAAACGGCCAAGAACGTGTTTTTGTGGCCCAAGTCTTCGTGGGTACGCAAAGGCTGCGAAGTCTATTTCACCTTCCTGATTGAAACCTGCTGGAGCAAGGAACGCATTATGGAAGTCTATCTCAACGTAATTGAGATGGGCGAAGGAGTTTATGGTGCCGAGGCGGCTGCCCAACACTATTTCAACAAAAGCGCCAAAAAGCTGACACTGCGCCAGGCGGCACTCATCACGGCCTGCTACCCGGCTCCGTTGAAACGCGACCCTGGCCATCCGACCTCCTACCTCAATCGTCGCGCCACCAAAATCTGCAACCTGACCTACCAGATTGGGAAAATTAAATTTGACGAAGAATCAGTTAAGAAAGCGCACGAACGTTACGAAAAACGTGAAGCCAAACGCAAGGAACGGAAGAAAAAGAGGGGGTAGGAGTTTGTAAAGTTTGTAAGGTTTATAAGGTTTGTAAGGTTTGTAAGGTTCGTAAGGTTTATAAGGTTTGTAAAGTTTGTAAAGTTTGTAAAGTTATGGTATTAACGGGATATGGGGGCGCAAATTTTTGCGCCTTTATTAATTTCAATTAGCAGATATCAATGCTTGTCATATCCAAGCAACTGACTGTCATTAATTTACGCACACTCGGTCCCCTACTCGGGGAGATAGCGTTTTTTTTAGATAAGGACATTGAGTGTCAGAAAAATGTTTTCGAATTGACGTTGGTTTCAAGGGGGATTACCGTTTTTTAATTTGACCAGACACAATAAAAAAAGTTCTCCCACACTTTTCGTGCGGGAGAACTGCGATGCGTAAAGTTGGGGTTTTATTATTTTGTTACCACCAATTTCTTGGTTACGGATTGATTAGCATTGCGAACATTGACGAAATAGACGCCTTCAGCCCAAGTAGCAACATTCAGTTCCATTGTGCTTTCGGTAGCGATAACACGATAGACTTCCTTGCCATTGGCATCGGTGATTTGAACAAGCGTGTTCGCTTCGACCTTGCCCAAGGAGAGGGTTGTGCGCGTGTTGGTCGGGTTCGGATAGAGAGCGATGGTTTCATTAGATTCCACGTTGTCTTCCAAGCCCATTGGCATCGGGTTCGCCACAGTAGTGATGTGATAGGTGAGCGTATCTTTCGCAATTGAACGGACCGGCGTAGCAATCTTACCACCGACACGATAGCCCGTTTGAGAATCCACGAGACCAAAGTCTTGTCCATTCGTCATTTCCATCAAATTGAAGACGATGCTGTAATTTCCCGGTACATACCAGTCTGCTTCAACAAAATTAGAAGTATTCGCTAAGAAATTCATATTGAAGTAGTTGTATTCGTAGGACTGCATCGGACGGAAAGTATTGAACGGAATTGAACCTGTAGCAGATTGCAAGGTATTTCCACAAAGTTGTCCGTTGAACATCGTACCGAATTGGATATTGGCAACATTCGCCAACATTGACATCGGCTCGGTTTCACCTTCACGATAGATAGAATAATTGATAGAAACCTGAGATCCCAAATAGTCACCTTCTGCAACCGTAAGGAGAACAGCAGATGAAGCATCTTCAACAACATCTTGAGACAAGATGATTTCAGGTGCATTCAGTACAGGATCAGTCGGGCCTTCCGGACCACCCGTCACAACGAACGTAACTTCAACAGGAGCACAAGCAAAGACTTCAATGCTATCCAAACTGTTCTTACCACCGATACGGTTCACGCCGTCATACATATACGGGAAGTCAATACCACCGGCCTCATTTATCAATTCGAAGACAACCTTATAGGTACCGGGCTGCGTGAACTGATGAGAAACCACATTGGTACGGGCATTCAAGAATCCAAGATAGAAGTAGTCATAATGATAATTCATCAGCGAGAACGTTGCTCTCGGAATAAGATTCACCGGGGTTGTCAATGACTGTCCGTGGACGATCCCTTGGAATTCGGTACCGATGAACAAGTCACCGCCACATTCATTATCAAAGTCTTGTACTAACTGGTTATCTTTATACAATGTGTAACGTACTGCAACCTTTGAACCGAAAGGCATATCATTGCCATAAACGGTCAGGATAGCTTCCGAAGGACTCACACTGTCAACCTCCATAAATGGAGCGGCAGTTCCGTAATCGACATAGAGGTTCAAGGTAACGACGCTGTCGCAGCCATTGACGGTCGTAAGGTTGAAGACGGTGGTTGAATGTGCGGCAACACCGTATTCGAAGACTCGGTTGTTGTAAGTAAATGGCAAGTCAGCTGCCAAGATATTCGTATCAACAACAATTTGATAAGTTGGATTGACAACCAGGGTCATCACCACGGTACTGTCGCAACCTAATGCTGAAGAAAGGGTTGCAGGTTGTGTACCGGCAGCGGTGAATTCTACATTGTTCCAAGTGTATGGAAGTTCGTTATCACAAATCTCAGTCGTATCATAAACCGTATAGGTCGGGTTAATGGTGATATTCACCTCTCTCGTTGCTGTACAAGTACCGAGATGTACAACGGCGGTGGCCTGAGACATCAGGTCCGGAGCAGTTGCTTGAAGCAACGGAGTAGTGGAATAGACAGAACCATTGACCAACCATTTCACACTATCGGAAGCCGGAGCAACGATAGCCAAATTGATAGAACCATTGTCACAGATGGTCGTTTCGCCAGCTACGGTGAACACAGGCATTGGCTCGATAGCAAAGTGAGTAATCACAACGCTATCGCAACCGGTTGCTGCGCGGCCAGCCATCAAGAAGTTGACGATGGTATCGCGAGTGATGATAACGCGTGTTCCCTCAAACGTGTATTCGTACGGCAGTGCGCTTTCGCAAACGGGAACTGTCTTCTGTCCGTAAACGGTTGGAATGACGGTGAGTTGAAGAATCGTCACACTATCACAATCCAATGAAGAGATATTTTCGTGACGGAAGTATGCGACACCTTGTCTCCTTGCATTCAAGATGGAATCAGCGGACAAATCGAAACCGTGATCATTGTAAGGATAACCTTCGCATACGTCATCGGTGATAACGAGTGGATGATGTGAGTCGTATCTCGGGAATACCGTAAGAGCCAATTCCATATAGTAATGACCACAGGAGGTAGTACCTGTCATAATCGTATCATAGATGATTACCGGAACGGCGGCCTCCGGATCAATAGCTGCCTGCGTGGTTTCAGCACTGATGTTGAAACAGTCTAACCAAGTAGGTTCACATTCGAAGTAAGAATTACCTTGGCAGACGGAAGCGGTCTTACGAGCCATCGTATCGCCACGAAGGACAATCATTTGGATTGAATCGGAGACAGCGCATACCGTATTATCAATGGTATTTGCACTTGCAACAGAAATCATCCAAGAAGAAGAGATATTATATTCCGTTTTATAGTAAGTAATTTTCTCAACTCCATTGACAGTATCGCGAGTGACAGAATCAGGTACGAAGTTCACATCAGAGACATTATTGTAATTGATACGCGAGTTCACGGTGACGGTGAACGGGAGTTCACCTCCTTCACAAACCAGAGGCGAGATGACACCGATTCTGACAACAGGATTCGGAACGACGTTCAGTTTCAAAGTCACGATGCTATCGCAACCCATTTCCGTTACTGCACGCAAGACGAAGACAGAAGTATCATTCACCTTAGCGGCACGGATTTGAGCAGCGGTCAAATTGAAGTTAGCATCTGTGTACGGAGCCCCGTCACAAACATTAGCCGTATAAGTAATGTAGTATGCAGGATGAATTGTCAAAGTGTAGTTCACAATCGTGTCGTGGACTCTGAACGGGTCAAAGATGAAGAGTTCGGTTGTATCAATGCGACGAGGATCGTAAGAGATGTAGGGGACGAATGTGGTCGTACCCGTATAGGTATTCAGCATATTCAATCCGCCGTCTGTCTCAGTAAACTCAAAACCGTGGAAGTTATATGCAAGCGTATCAGAGATTTGGTTGGAACAGATGGCATCGTCATAATCTAAACGGATTGTGTCGCCCACATAATGCATCACAACAGAATCCATAGCAATCAGACTACCGGCGGAAGAGCCGTGACCACCGATAACAAGGTTGTTCATTGTCAACGGATAATCCTGACCATCTTGACGTTCACGCAAGAAGAACTTAATCTTGTATTCACCAGGAATATTCCACGTTGCGGTAAAGTCATTGCTAATACCATTGAAGAAGGTGTTGTAGAAGTAGTCGTAATTGTAATAAAGAATGTTGAAGGTATTACCAGGAATTTCACCCACACCTGAGGTCAAGTTGGCACCGAATGAACGATGGAGCGAAGCGACCGGCGTTGAGAAGTAGACCGAACCAAATTGGCCTACGTTGTCAAGAACGACACCGTTACGTGTAATTACATAATCCAAAGCTAATTTCGGTACATCTACGCCATCATTGAGGACAGTCAGAGTGAACACATTCTGTTCATTCAATTCGTACGCGAATGTGGTCGTATCGATATCGATAAGTGGGTTCGCTTCAACGAGGTGAAGATCAACAAGACTATCGCATTCACCACCAGTAGGATAAGCAATCCGATAGGTTCCGAAATCTTCATAAACCTCATTTTCATAGACGTATGGAAGTTGCCATTCTGAAATACGGATGGTGCGTTCTGCATACGGACCATCAAGGATAACGAGATCAAGGTAATGGTTATCGTTAGCATAAACACCCGTCGTATCATAGGTTTGGCGATTCCATACATAATCGTGGCAAGCCACAGCGTGGATGGTATCGTTGTTATTTGCAGCAAAGGTATGAACTGTCAAAAGAACGATGCTATCACAACCGGTAGAAGCCTGCAAACGAACCGTATGGACTTGCTCACTACCATAATAACCACCGTGATATTCATAATAAGAACCCGTCGTATTCACAGAAAGAATCGTTGTGTCAATCGGGGTGGAAGTTACATTCAAGAAGTAGCGGTTGAATTGACCTTCCGAACCGACAGCGATTTCGTATGAACCAGGACCGGTAATCGTTGTTGCTTGGTAATCAAACGGGAATCCATTGGCACAGACAACCGTATCAACAACGACATCGGTCACGCTTCCAACGTGGAAGTAGATGTAAGCAGTATCCGTAAAGACAGAGTCCGTAGAAACGCCGTTTGCACCTCCCATCATCGTCCAATTATAACCATTCTGCCCGAAGATGGTGCTATCTTCGTAACGATAATTTATCGGAAGATCGAAACCACTTTGAGTAGCCGTTCTCAAAATAACCATTTGCAACTTGTATTCACCCGGCTGACGCCACGTAGCAGTCACATAGTTATTGATTTCGCCAAAGAATTGAGCATAGAAATAGTTATAATCATAATTATTGATTGCGAAGGTAGTCCCCGGGATTTCACCGTGTCCAGTCGTAAGAGCAGTTCCGAAAGGAACGTCCGTCGTTGGCAAATAGGTTTGAATACTCATATCGCCATACGGGTAGAGCGTATCAACGGGAACGCCATCTTTGTACAACTGATAGATGATGGCTGCTTTCGCTGAGCAGACTTCGCAATCCTTGCGGAAGTTTGCTTCTGCGGTAACTGATTCACCAACAGGCAAAGTAAATTCGTCCTGTGGAATAGAAAGATACGGTTCATCGGAAATAGACAACTCAAGAACATAGATGATAGAATCGCAACCTTCTGTGTGAACGAAAGCACCTTGCGTCGGATCCCATTGCCAATCCAAATCACTGAACCAAACTCTGCTCTTGATCGTATCAGCAGAAGTAATCTGTTGATCTTCAACACCCATACCACCGAATCTCATACCACGCCATTCAAATTCGGGTTCATTGTTACAAACGTGCAAGGTTGAACGATTAACAATCGGATAGTGGACATTCAAGTGGAGGTTGATAACAGAATCACAGCCACCTTCCGTTTGATAAACAATTTGATAATCACCTGATTGATGAGCAAGATCGTTCGGTTTTTCAATCGGGTCATAGCAATAAGGAAGATCACTTTGGCAAACAGTCACCGTCGTATCAAGATGAATCAAGGTTACGTGGAACAGAACCGTGTCGCTCGCACTACAGCCAAATTCGTTCTCAACTACATCGATAACATAGCGTTGGAAACCAGCGTCAGGACGTTGTGACAGAACAGTTGATCCCGTAGTTGATGCGAGGTGAGCACCTTCGGTAGCTGTCCACGAGTAAGTACATCCTGCAAAAGCATAATCAGAGCGAGCAATGAATTGATAATCAGGACCGAAGCAACTTTCAGCATTTTCAACCAATTCAATATCCGGATTTCCACCGTATGGCATACGATTGATTTCTACGTGCAAGTTATGGTCGGGACGGATGAAAGCTTTTACACCATTGCTATAACGAGTGCCACACGCATTGGTAACACCGAAATGCAACCATCTGTTATTCCAGACATAATAGTTCATAGAATCGCCGACATAGACTTGAGTAACCGCTTCATTGTCGCCTACGATGGAGTCATTAGAGAGGTACCAACCCGTCGTATATTCCTCTGTACCACCATCATCCGTAATTTCAGGTTCTTCCATTTCAAACGGAGTGTTGGAACAAACCGTATCCAAAGAAGCGATGTCTGCCATATAAGGACGGTCAATGATAGAGATCTGAACGGCATTGCTCTCGGTATGGCCGCAAGGACCTTCTGCAAAATAACGAAGGACTTTACCATTCATTGAATAATCTATAACGAAATCGGCAGGGAGACGATGGAAATATTGAGAACCAATAGCATCTGCATATTCCCAACCGACCGTATCGATAGGACTGCGAGGCGTAACGGTAGGAGGTGTTAACGTAACCGGCTGACCGGCACAAGTAGCACCTATACCAACGATTGGATCCACTTCCGGACGATCCCAGACTGTAATAGTAGCAAGATTACTAACCACAGAGTCACAACCCGTAACGATGTAACAGTTGTATTGATAGTAATCTGGATCAGAATGGTAGGTAAAAGCATAACTTTCATCGAAATCAACCAACTGACCACCGGCGAACAGATTCCAGCCGGTACGGATTGGGCGTTGACTATTATTCACATAATGTGGCGTAGCTGAATTGCTTCTCCAATCAAATAGAGTACCGGCACAGATAGCATCAGGATTTTGCAATACATCAAAATACGCAGCTGAATCCACAACGATTTGCACCGTATCACTATAGCCTATACTGCAACCCGAGGCGGCAGCATAACGGATGTACCATCCATTATAATCTGTACCGATTTGCTGGTTTTCAGCAGCGGTGAAACGAACAAAGTTCTCACCATCAACTGAACATTCCCAACGAGAGTTGGCGGAATCAGGCAAGTTACCATATTCAATGTGTGGGATATCTATGTTCAAACCACCGAGGGCGCAGATGGTATCCGGCTGAATAGCAGAAACTACCGGACGTTGAGCCACTGTGATGGTCGTATAGATAGTATCCGTATTTCCGCAATATTCACTTCTAAGATAAACTCCGTAAGTAGTTGTTACAGATGGTGTAACATCAACACTCTCTGTGCCCGATTCAAATTCTTCAAAACCAGTCTCTGTTGACTCAAGCCATACGAACTCAGCATTATCACCAAGAGAAAGAGTTCTCGTTGAAAGAGTGACAGGTTCATCACCAACACAGATGGTATCACGGCCATCGGCAATAAAGATGGTGTCGGGAGCATCCGACGGGGCATTGACAAAGAGATAAATTTCCACACCATTTTGAGACATACAGCCGTAACGGGTTTCGCCAGTAAGCGAATAATGGACAGCTCCACAGAATTGTCTTTCGCTCAAAGAGTTAGCAGGGAAATTAAATCCAGATTCACCATTTCCTTTAAACAATTCCACTCCCGTTATAGCATCATAAGCGATACGATCCAAACCATTATTGGCATAATACAATCCATTATTCAAAGCTTGGAAGTAGAAAGCATAGGTAGCACCAGCCGGAATAGCGACAGAGTCATTCAGTTCAAATGGAACTGCGTTATTACCATCCGCTGCGATTTCGTACTCACCCAAGGATGTCCAAACGGAAGCATCACGATAATGGCCTTCACCTGAGGTCGTAGTGTACCATACACGAACAGTTGTATTCGTAACCGAACTGGAAGGATAGACTGAAAAACCGTGAACCTTCATATCAACCGGCGTATGAACATCAACAGAGATACATCCTCTCAGATTTTCATAAGTTGCTGTAGAACTTAAATCATAATCACCGGCAGAAGAAATCAAATCGGTTGCAGCATACGCATAGTAGAACCATTCACCTCCCACATTTTCTGTATAGGTAAACATATCAGAGGACAATGAAGTACCAACAAAAACAGAATCGTTACCTGCCGCTGAACCTCTGTACCAAACGACTTGAGGTTGCTCTTGTTCAGGATCATCTTCTGCCATATCTGTTGCAGCATAAAGTTGAGCTACTTCACCTTCACAGATTTGTTCAAAATCACCGTAAGCATCAGAGACATCGGCAATAGGATTCAGATTGATGACAACAGGAACCAATGAAGATTCACAAGTATAAACAACTGGATATTGTGCAATGATACGGGCGAAGCCATTGCCATTATGACCCGTTTCGGTTCCTTCATATACAGCGGGGAATTCATTATTGCCAGCCACGGTACGAGCATTTTGCAACATAGAGCTAACATAGCCGCTACCGCCACCGCCGCCAGGACGAGTACCCGAAGAGGAGCCATTGTCACCATTGCTTCCAGCATACCAACCAGCACCACCACCGCCACCACGGTTAGCAAAAGTAGTATTGACGCCAAACATAGAACCCGACTGAGCAGCACCTATTCCTCCAGGGACAAGATCTCCACCGCCGTTATAGCCGTTGGCACCACTGCCAGCTTGCAAGCCGCCGCCGTAGCCACCGTTAACACTGCCAGCGCCACCACCGCCACCTGCAACCAAGAAGCGATCGTTCAATGTTTCGCCATTGATACGGATATCAGTAGCACCACCACCGGCACCATAATTAGAAGAAGCACCACCATTGTAACCGTTTTGTCCACCGACATAAACGGAAATCGTATTAACATTTGAGAAGTCTGACAAACTGCCTTCAGCATAACCGCCAAGACCGCCACGGGCTCCATTGTATGAGCCACCTTGAGCGCCCCAAACTTGGAAGTTGACGCGTGCAACACCTTGCGGAATTGAGTATGAATAAACTGCACCTTCATCATATTCAAAATCGGTTGTATCTTGACGAGCGCTTCCGACTGCCTCCTTGCAAGCTTTCACATAATAGGTGCGATTTTCAATATTTTGTACTCCTGCCAAATCGAATACAGTACCCGTATTAACAATATTCAAACAAGTAGGATCACTGAACCAGACATAGTTGAAACCTTGCATCGGGTTAGAGACGGTGAGTGTAAGCGGAACACCGCAAGTGATTTGCGATGGAACGGCAATAGTAGGATCCTCAATGGGCTGCAAATTCACTGTAACAGAAGACGGATCGGATACGCACATAAGGGTGGTTCCCAGATTTGCATAGGACTTAACGTAATAATTAGTTGGTTCTATCACATTGGTTGCCAATAAGGAGACACCCGTGCCCAAAGATAATGTACAATCAGGATTGGAGAACCATTCGTAGGTATAACCTTGAACCGGACTTGCAACTTGGAGAGTAACATCTTCGCCACAAACCGTAACAGGAGCATCGTCAACAAAAGTGATAGCAGGAGCATCTGCCACGACGAGTTGGATAGCAGCGGTTGGAGATTCGCAATGACGAGTACCTGAGCCCACGTATGAGATACGGGCATAGCCGTTACCTGCGTGTCCAATAGCAGTAGTTCCATTGGGTTCGATGATAGTGAGGTTACCGGCAATCGTGGTTCCATTGGTAACGCCACCGATATAACCGGAACCACCGCCAGCAGGATTACCAGCAGCACCGCCAAACCAACCAGCACCACCACCACATACGGTAGAACCGGATGTTTGATTTGATCCCGCACCAAACGTTGCGTTATTGGCATAAGTATCCGTTCCAGCGGCATTTTGAGTTCCACCGACACCGCCAGTTCCACTTGAATATGTCAATCCATCAACGCCTGACAAACCGCCACCAGCACCAGCTGTGTAGGAATAACTACTAAAATATAAGTTACCGCCACCACCGCCAGCTACAATCTTTACTGCACTACGGTTGTCCGACAAACTGCTTAAAACGCCGGATGCCGTCGCGATATGAGTAGCACCACCGCCACCAGCACGAATACCATTATCCCCGTGGTAACCAGAACCGCCACCGTTGTATGAACTACCAGAAGAGCCAGAAAGATTGGTTCCTGTTGAGCCATATCCTTGTTCCCCTACGCAGACGTAAAGGACATCATTCTGATTAACAGCCAATGTACCTGCCGAATAGCCGCCGCGGCCACCCAAATTACTCGGTCCACCTTGGCCACCTTGAGCGCCCCAAACTTCCAACTGAAGTTCGGAAACACCTGCAGGAACCGTAAACGTAGCAATATTACCTGTATAAGCGAAATTAATCGTATCACCAGCAGCTTCTTGGATAAAGCTCTTCACATAATAATTGTATGTGCCGGCTGTAGGAGTAACACTGTAGTATTGGCCCCAAGCAATCGTATCACTAAAGTCGGGTTGAGAACTCCATTGATAGGTAAGTTCGGAATTGTAATCCTGAACTTCCAACGTAACAGGAAGTCCGCAATAGGTATTCACTTCCGCTTCAACGGCAGGTGCCGTAGGTGCCTGAACCTGCAAGGTATAGGCGGTCGGAATAGAAGGACAAGGACTAATATTCACGATAGAGGTTCCAATAATACGAGCATAACCATTTCCTGAATGACCCGTCTCCATTGCTCCATAAGGTGACAAGAATGTTTCAGTACCACCTGCTAACGTTTCATTACTCAAGAAATAAGAACTACTATAGTAGTAACCGGCAGGGTGATAACTGGTCGCCGTATTTACATAACCAGAACCGCCACCCATATAACCGGCATAATAAGAATCGCCATCGCTGCTGGAAGAGGACGACCCGCCACCATACCAGCCACCGCCACCGCCGGCAGGGCCATAATTATAATTGTACGAACCAGTCGCACTGGCTCCCGTACCAAAACTTGCGTTCAAACCGGCAGAACTTTGTGTCGCCACATAACTACTGCTATATCCTTGGCTTGTGGTGCCGCCGGCAGCATAACCGGAGTAACGGTTATTACTACCACTACCGCCACCGGCAACGATTACACGTTGGTACAATGAAGGTCCATTTACACGGATATCGGTAGCTCCTCCACCACCAATGCTATAAGTAGTATAATCCCAACTGAATGTTTTACCATCACCACCGCCATTATATCCACCTGTAGTGGAAGTGGGTTGACCACCGACGTAAATATTAAGGACATCACCTTCATTAACAGGGAGCGTACCCGCAGAATAACCGCCCTTACCACCAGGATAAGAAGAGCTATAGCTACCACCTTGTGCGCCCCAAACTTCAAGTTGGAGTTCGGTGACACCGGCGGGAACGGTATATTGGTGTTGTCCTACGACACCGTATTCCTGAGCGATAGGTGCGACCGTTTGGTTCATAGCCACGTGCCACAAGGTCTTGTTTTCAAACATTGACGGAACCGTAACCGTATCCCCTACTGCGTACAACTGCGTACATTCAGCATCTTCGTACCAGTAGTTCATTACTTCATCGTCGTGTGCGACATAGAGTTTACCATCGGTACCGCAGACCACGTAATTTTCATTGCCGTGGACGGTAGGTTCTGCAAACGGAGCCATAATCGTTACGGAATAGGTACCCGCTGATGCTGTCCAAGTACCCGTACAGCCGTTTTGAACTTCACGGGTATAGCGATAGGTCCCCGTGGTAACACTCACCAATTCTTCCGGAGTGATTTCGTATGCAGCACTATCGGAATCAGGAATGAGATTTCCATTGCGATACCAACGATAGTGGATGTTTCCACCTGTTGTACCATCATCTACAGAAGCAATGTGCAAAGGATTCGTTTCAGATTGACAGATTGACAACATATTGCCAGTGATAGAACCTGCATTAAAGACAGGGGCTACAAGACTATAGGAAGCCACAGAGCTACAACCGTCAGCATTAGTAGCAGAAACCGTATAGGTTCCTTCACCGACAACAGAATTGACGGCTCCTATGGTACCATTATTCCACAAATAGGCATTTGCACCGGAAGCCGTCAATACAGCGGGATCGCTGCTTTGGCACAATGATTCCGGTTCAGAAGCAATGACAATGGTCGGATTCACCTTCACGGTATAGTCCATAATTGCCGCACAAGCGTGGGAATCATCAGTAACTGTCACCGTATAGGTCGTCGTTTCAGACGGAGTAACCGTGATGGAAGACTCGGTTGAGCCATTGGACCAAAGACAAGTCAAGGGGGAAGAAGGCGTGAAAGTATAAATTGTACCTGAGGTAAGGTAATGAACCTGTGTCACATTTAAAGCGCTTAAAGAGCCAGATGTTTGAGCAGTTGCTCCTCCGCTCGTAGGAGTAACTTGAATGTAGTGACCATTTGCGCTATTAATACCAATACAGGTATAGGCCCACGAATACAACTCGGAAATATTTGCAAATCCGCTGCCATAACATAAACTTATCTTACCTGATTCATACAACTTAACTTGGAAATTAAATGCTCTTGAGGAAGGATAACTATTGTCGGGGTAGGTAGTTGCATTTTTATACTGAACCGTCAGAACACGTTCACTGCCTTCGTTCATCAACTGATAAGACAATGAGCCATAACCAGAATAAAGGTACAGGTCAGACAAGAAAGGAGCAATGACATTATAATATGTTGTACTTGCCAACATTTCAGAAGCGCCATAGGTTTGGTCACTGCTACCGAAACGTAATTGTCCATCAGAAACATAGACCATACTGTATGTATTGCCACAATATGGGAATGTGAATCCACTCGGGAAAGTGATTGAACTTCCCAAACCATCTGTGGAAGTATTATTATACAAATAAGTCGGGCTTGACAATTCTTGGTAGGTTCCCGTTGTTCTAGTGAAAGTATATTCATCAGCATTCATCGTTGTACCGATACTTCCTCCGACCAAATTCAACGTCACTTCATCACCCGGAGCGATACAGGATTCCGTAGAAGCAACAATCTGAACTTCAGGAGCATCTACAGAAATTTGGACGCTATCTTTCACGCCGCAAGTTCCAGTAGAAACGGTAACGAAATAGGTCATCGTATGACCAGGTGTTACGTCAACATATTGCGTAGTTTCTCCCGTACTCCAAGTATAGGAATTAACATTAGGCGAAGGATTAGCCACCGTCAAGCGAACATCGTCATCGCCTTGACAATAACTACGAGAGGAAGCAGTCAAGTTGAATGACGGAGTTTCGCCAGGAGTCAATGTTACAGAAGCAACCTCTGACGGGCAAACACCAGAAACATAGTTCAATAATGTGATGCGGACGAAGCCGTTGCCGTTTTGATCCGGATTTGCAGGAGCGCTCAAATATGACATCGTATTTCCGCTAATACCAGCAGCCACATAGCCACTACCGCCGCCACCGCCGCCGGATGAGGCGCAACCGTCTGCACCACCACCACCGCCGTAGTAGCCACCGCCACCGCCGCCACCGCCAGCTGAAGCGCTTGCACCATTACCACCTTGTCCCAATGAACCCTGAGTACCAGAATAGCCATCGCAGCCACTATAGCCACCAGAGCCACCAGCAGATAAGGTTGCACCCAAACCAGAACGGTATGAATATGAAGACGTTGAACCTCCACTCGTACCACCGGCATCGCCACCAGAATAGTAGCCAGAGCCACCGCCACCGCCTGCTACAAGGACACGGTCGTATAACGATGTTCCATTCATACGAATATCAGATGCACCGCCTCCAGAAGCACTTGTAAAATATGAATAACCATACCCTCCTGCGCCACCGCCATTCCAACCACCGGGATTTGTTGAATAGCCCGTCGCCATAGAATTACTTCCTGCTCCACCAACATTCACCTGAATGACATCACCCGAGTTTACATTAACCGTACCCACAGTATATCCACCGCGACCACCTTGTCCACCATCGTATGTTGAACCATAGTAGGTTTGGTTACCACCATCAGCGCCCCACAATTCAACTTGCATTCTGGAGGCGCCCATAGGAACTGTATAGTTGACAGAAGAACCTGTATATGAGAATTCAGTGATTTCTTCTCCACTGGCTTGGACGGCGCGAACATAATATTGAGTAGAAGTATTAACTGTAGGAGTATGTGTAATACCGGTATGTTCTACCGTAGAGAAATCAGGAGAAGTGCTCCACTGATAAGCATAACCCGGAACCGGATTGGTGACCACCATTTCAGAGGGAGTTCCAGCACAAGCGGAACGGACCTCAACGATTGGAGCTGACAATTGGTTGACAGTGATATTCACTGCGACCATTTCAGACGGGCAACCACCGAGAGAATGTAGATGTGCCGTAATGCGAGCATAGCCGTTTCCTCCGTGACCGAGTTCCTGACCACCACCGACTGCCGGGAAGTATTGCGTACCAGCAATGGTTTGTGCATTTATAAGGTAATAATCACTTGAAACCAGATATCCACTTGGAACATTTCCTGAAGTTGCAGACGTCCATACGAAACCAGAGCCACCTGAGCCGCCTTGACAGTCAGTACCCGAACCATACGTAGGAATAGATTGTGAACCGCCATTCGTACCGCCGCCATACCAGCCGCCGCCGCCAGCGCCACCATCATTCGGAGCACTTGCGCCAATTCCAAACACGGCGCCACCGGTACCAGAAGTCTGTGTACCATAATCTGATCGAGAACCGCCAGCTGTACCATTAGAACCACCACCGGCACCAACGACATCACCAGAGTCTTCGCCACCACCACCGCCGCCACCAGCGACAATGATACGATGGTAGAGTGTACTGCCATTCACACGGATATCAGTTGCGCCACCGCCTCCACCAGCCGGCTCGCTAGAAGAAGAGCCATAGTTGCTACCTCCACCGTTCCAGCCACCGACTGCGAGTCCTGCACCAGCGTAGCCACCTTGGCCACCAACATATACACTAATATTTTCGCCACCATTAACCGGCATCGTACCGACAGAATAGCCACCTTTACCTCCAACACCAGCAGAGGTATTACCGCTATTTTGTTGACCGCCACCTTGAGCTCCCCAAACTTCTAATGTCAAGGAATCCGTTCCTTCGGGAATGGTATAAGAAACAGGTGCTCCTGTGTAGGAAAAATTAGTTACTCTATTTTCATCGAGTTCGTCCGTAATCTGCAAATAGTATGTTGTATTCTCCATCATCGCAGGTGTTGTGAATTCGGAACCCACATAGACCAAATTTTGGCCTTGAGGATCGGAATACCAACGATAACGCAAATTCGGACTTGTGAGAGAAGAAGAAGCCGTCAACGTTGTACTTTGGCCGCACAAGACATTGGTATTACCTGCAACGCTCGGTGCCTCCATCGGAGGATTAATCGTCAACGTTCCGTTAGCACTTCCCGAATTAGAACAAGCATCACGGAAGGAACGGACAACTGAGAATGTTCCTGCGCCGAGAGCAGTTCTGTCAGAGGAGGTAAGCGTGTAGCTCGGTTCTGTGCTCCAACCGGTTGTAACGGAACCGATAGTCCATTGATATTCCACATTACCGCCACCAATAGCAGCCGTACCCGATTCAATTGTAATTTCGTAATCAGATTGGCAAACTTCTGAGGAAACAATGGTTCCGGCAGAAGGAGTAGATAATGAAGAGACTGTAACAGAGGTTGAAGCCGAACAGCCCTCATCTGTAGTACCAGTTACGTTATAAGTACCGGCTGATGCAGTATAAGTATTTTGCACACTGACAACAGCAGTGGAACTATTTGTCCAGACATAGCTGTCAGCACCACTCGCAGTCAAATCGACCGTAGCGCCAGGACATACCATCGGATTTTCGGGAGTAACGGTGATTGTAGGAGTAACTTTCACTGTATAATCCAAAATTGCGGAACAACTGTGTGAATTGTCGGAAACCGTTACCGTATAGGTTGTTGTTTCAGACGGAGTAACGGTGATGGAAGATTCCGTTGAACCATTGGACCAGACGTAGGTATTCGGATCAACGGCAGTAATTTCAGCGACCCATCCCGAACCAACGCCACTGCCATCGGACGTAAAATAAACTGTAAGACTACCTGAAGTGGCAGTATAAGTCGTATAAGTTGACCAATAATACAAAGTGCTACTGCACAAAAGCGAAGAAGATGTTGTCGTACCGTCATACAAACGCAGATAATCACAGCAAGATTCACCATCCGCAGAGGAAAGTCTAATCGTAATGGGGCCACCATTTGAAGATGTAAATGTTTGGATATAACTTTCATAATTGGAATAAGAAGATGAAGGACCGTTATGATCATAGTACGAGAATGAGCATCCTGCAGATAAGGTCATAGGCGTATTACTCATATTAACAGAAGAAGGACATTGGCCTGATTGTCCGCCACAAGACAGCGTCACTTCATCACCCGCATCAATACAACCATCGACAGAAGCAACAATCTGAACATCAGGAGCATCGACAGAAATTTGGAGACTATCCTTTACGCTACAAGTTTCTGTAGAAACCGTAACGAAATAGGTCATCGTATGTCCAGGGGTCACGTCAATAGACGAAGTTGTTTCGCCAGTACTCCAAGCGTATGAAGTGACATTTGCAGAAGGATTAATTACAGACAAATGAACATCTTGGTCTCCTTGACAATAGCTGCGAGAAGAAGCCGTCAAGTTAAAGGAAGGAGTTGCGCCAGGAGTCAATGTTATCGTAGAGACCTCTGACGGGCAATGGTTGCTGGAGTAATCAAGCAAGGTAATACGCGCAAAGCCATTGCCTGAATGGCCAACTTCTGTTCCGCCAGCTGGGGCTGGGAAGGATGAATTGCCTGCTATAGTTTGCGCATCTGTCAAATAGTTAGAAGCTGAAACGAGATAACCAGAAGGAGCATTAGAGGCCGTTGCAGAAGTCCAGACGTAACCAGAACCAGCTCCGCCGGGATAATAGGTCACCCCTTGGCCGCCGCCACCGTACCAGCCACCGCCTGCACCAGCACCACCGCCTGAACTACCTTGGCCATTTCCACCTTGACCAAATGAGCCATTAGTTCCACTGTTTCCACTACCAGCGTATGTAGCATAGCCAGCATAACTTCCGATACCATTCGTACCGCCACCGTATGAATCGCCTTCATTCCAATTGCCGATACCGCCACCGCCGCCAGCAACAATGATTCTATTGTACAAACTATTTCCACCAACGCGAATATCCGTACCGCCACCACCGGAACCGTGAGAAGCTGCGGAACTGACAACAGAACCGCCACCATTCCAACCACCAGGAGTTGTAACGGAGGTACTATGAGTAGTTCCGCCGTAGGTCATATAGGTACCTTGTCCTCCAACGTAAACATACAACGTTTGACCCGGAGTCACATTCAATGTGCCAACTGAATAGCCACCGGCAGATGTGCCGTGGCTCTCTCCAGTTCCACCCTGTGCCCCCCAGACCTCAAGACGAACTTGGCTTACGCGAGCGGGAACGGTATAAACCTGCTCAGCTCCTGTATATGAAAAATCAGCAACAGGTTCGCCCATATCTTGGACGGCACGAACATAATATTGAGTAGAAGTATAAACTGTAGGAGTAAAGGTAATACCTGTATAAGCAATGGTAGAGAAGGATGGGTCCGTACTCCATTGGTATTCATAGCCAGGAACCGGATTGGTAACGACCATTTCAGAAGGAGTACCTGTACAAGCAGAAACCACCTGAACATCTGGTGCTGCCATCTGGTTGACGATAATATTCACGGCCAGCATTTCAGACGGACAGTTGTCCATAACATACACGTATGGGGTAATTCTTGCATAACCATTTCCCGTATGTCCAGTTTCGGTGCCACCGTTAGGAGATGTAAAGGATGTATTTCCTGCAATGGTCTGAGCATTAGACAGATAATAATCAGCAGAGACAGCATAACCCGATGGCACATCGCTTGACGTAGCAGATGTCCAAACATATCCAGAACCGCCACCGCCATAACGGCCATCTGAGTCGGAGTCGTTGTCGTAAGCGCCACCGCCGCCATACCAGCCGCCGCCGCCGCCGCCGCAGGAATAATTATAAGCATTGCCTCCAAATCCAAATGTTCCCTGAGTACTAGAGATAGAATTCCAGGAAATACCGCCCTGAGTAGGAGTAGCACCGCCACCACTTCTATAATTTCCCGTAATATAACTTCCATTGGTATAGTTATAATAACCATCACCACCATAAATACCGCCACCACAGCCCGCAGGATAAGTACTACCGTAAGAAACGCCAGCGCCACCACCACCACCAGCGACGATGATACGTGAAAACAGATTGTTTTGTTCGGTACGAATATCCGTAGCGCCGCCACCACCTCTACCAGAGTTGACACCAGCACCACCGCCATTGTAACCGCCTGTAGTATTCGTTGTGCCAGCACCGCCGACATATACGTAGAGATTATCAATATCTGTCAAATTGGTCAGTGTACCGACTGAATAGCCACCGAGGCCACCAGTATAGGAGCTGTAAGTACCGCCTTGCGCACCCCAAACTTCTAACTTCAATTGGGTTGCATCCATTGGAATTGAATAGGTATATGCCCCATAACTCGAATAATTCTGAGGAGTACCCATTTCAATGTGACCGTCGGAAATCTGCAAATAATAGGTCGTATTTTCCGTCAATGACGGCGTTGTAAACTCAGTGCCTTCATACACCAAATTCTGACCTTGCGGATCGGAGTACCAACGATATTGTAAATTAGGATTACTATCATAAATGGAAGATGCTGTCAATGTGGTGCTTTGGCCGCACACGAGAGAAGTAACACCGGAGACACTTGGAGCCGTCATCGGAGGATTAATCGTCAACGTTCCGTTAGTGCTTCCCGAATTAGAGCAAGCATCACGGAAGGAACGAGTCACAGTGAATGTTCCTGTACCGAGGGTATTTCTGTCGGAAGAGGTAAGCGTATAACTCGGTTCCGTACTCCAACCGGTTGTAATAGAACCGATATGCCATTGGTATTCTACATTACCGCCGCCAATAGCAGCCGTACCCGATTCAATTGTAATTTCATAATCCGATTGACAAACTTCTGATGACACAATGGTTCCAGCAGAAGGACTGGACAATGAAGAAACCGTTACCGACGTTGAAGCAGAGCAGCCCTCAATGGTAGTTCCGCTGACGTTATAAGTACCAGCGTAAGCTGTATAAGGATTTTGCGTACTCAAAATGGCACCATAGCTATTGGTCCACACGTAGTTATCAGCACCTTGAGCGGTTAAAGCGACCGTACCGCCAGGGCAGACTCTTGGATTTTCAGGAGCGACTTCGATGGTAGGATTAACTTTTACTTTATGAGTAAGAACAGTAGGACAACTGTAGCCAGAACCTGTCACCGTAACGGTATAGTTCGTTGTTTCAGACGGAGAAACGGTAGTCGTGGCTTCTGTTGAGCCTGTGGACCAAGTGTATGAGAATGATTCTGGGCAATAGACGGTTGCATCCCAACCCGAAGAGGTGACGCTACCATCTGAATGGAAATACACCGTCAACGTGTTTCCTGTTGATACAAAAGGTGTGCCGCCATTATTCCAAGATGAATAACCCGAACTTGTTCCCAACTGTGATGAAGAAGTACTTGGACCATCATAAACGGAGACATAGTCGCAACAAGACTCAAAGTTCCCCGAATGGAACGTCAGTGTCACGTGACTTCCTACAGGAGCTTGGAAAGTGTAATAGTAATTTGCTGAATTAGAATAGGATCCAGAAGATCCGCCGTCATCATAAAAATGATACATACTTCCACCTGCAAGCTGGCGTGTGGTTGTCCCAGTATACATATTGAGTGAACCAGTATATGACGTTGGAATTCCACCGGCAGCTATGACCTCGATAGTCACTTCATCGCCAGCATCAATACAAGTGTTTCCTTCGCTACTAACAATCTGAACATCAGGTCCATCTACATTAATTGTCACACTTTGGCCAGCAGGAGCACAGTTGGCATTGGCACCATATACGGTATAGGTTGTGGTTGCGCCTGGTCTCACATACAAATGTCCACCACGTTCGGTGATGCCTTCACTATAACTCCACTCGGTTACGTTATAGACATTGGACACTGTAATCTCAACTTCCTCATTACAAGCAGAGGCAGGGGCAGTGACTGTAAAAGAAGGTGGCGTTGAGCACGTTGTTGAGAAACGAGCCGGCAAACAAGCCGTCGTATTGCTTTGCATTGGAAGAACCCACCAATAATAGGTCGTGGCAGGGCTCAATGAACTCATATAATAATATGTATTATAGGTTGTTCCTTGCAATGTAGCAGAAGCAAAATTGTTCGTAGTTCCTACATATATATAATATTGATTGGCACACAGAATCGGTTCCCATTCTAACATAGGACTGTATTCCACTGCCGTTGCGCCATCTTCCGGATAGGTAGCGACAAAGCAATTGGTATTATTGCCATCACAACTCAAATCCACTTCCTTCGACACATTATAGCGAGTAGCCGTCAGATAGGTATCTCCAGTTCCAACGACAGAACCATTGGTTCCAGTAACAGAAACTAATGAACTATTGGCAGATGTCCAGTTATCGGAAAGGTAGGTATTGTAGGCCGTGAAGCAGGTATGTGCATTGTCTACATCTTCGTCATCCGGCATTAGGATAGGCGTAGCAGCCACGTATGCAATATCGGTTGAATATTGCCCGTCCGGACGCGGATAGAGGTTGGTTCCGCTGACGAAATAACTGCTTGTCGGGAGATAGGTACCTATCAATTCCCGTGTCAGCTTCCCATACGAGGAAGATGTTCCTGCCGAAGAACCGTAAGCGCGGCCAATCGTACACATCTGCTTATCCCAATAGCTTGGACAAGATGTATATAAACTTGAAGCGTAACCCATCAAAGCACCGACATTCGTTGAGGTAACACCCTCAACAGCACCCACATTAAGGTTATATTGGAAATAGCTGTAATCATATTGATAGCCTACCAAACCGCCCACATAACTATAACCGCTAACCTTTCCGGCATTCAAGCAGTAACGGGTATAACCGTATGATGAGTTGTACCCCGTAATACCACCAACGTATGCCGAACCGCTATACGAAGAATGGATACGGCCAGCATTCACACAATAATCGGTATAACAATAATAGTCATAACCATTGATACCACCTACGTAATAGGATGAACTGGTTACATCTCCACTATTTTGGTTGTACTGGCAATAGTAATTACTACCGTAGGCATAACCATTGATACCACCTGTATAGACACCGGCACTGGTAACATCACCATAGTTATCATTATATCTGGTATAATAGTTATAGTAACAGTAGCCGAGAATACCACCCGTATAGGATGAACCGCCGGACACATTACCTCTATTAACATTGTAATCTACATAATAGCAATAGTTTGTATAACCTGCGATACCACCCACGTATGACGAGGTACTGGTTACAGAACCACTGTTTTCATTAAATTCGGCCACGGTATAGTACGCTTGTCCAATGATACCGCCCACAGAGGAATAACCGGTTACGGCACCCGAGTTCGTACATCCCTCGACGTAGGAGCAATAAGAGGAACTTCCCGAACTATATCCTTCATTCTGTCCTGCAATACCACCCACATACTGATAACCGCTCACATTACCCGTGTTCGTACAATAATCAATATGCGTACGATAGGTGGAATTATAACCGTAATTGTAACCGGCAATACCACCCACATAATTGGGAGATCCAGTGGTAGTAATGTTACCAGAGTTCGTACAATCACCAATGTAGCCATAGTAATAATGGTAACCCACAATACCACCCGTGAGATAGCAGAGGGTCTGAATATTACCTCTGTTATGACAATCGGAAATCGTATAAGAAGAGGTAGCTGAACCATAATTACTATAACCGACGATACCACCGATACCATATTGGGTTGAGACTGACGAATAGGTCGAGGTCGTTACGATGTCACCTTCATTCACACAACCAGAAATTGTTGAACTGGTCATCAAACGGCCAACGATACCGGCAGCATTGTAGGAAGATGTGGTAATATCACCATAGTTACTACAATCGGTAATGTTACAGGAGGTTACGGAGCCGGCAATACCGGCAATGGCGTATGAACCTGTAATATCGCTGTTGTTGATACAATCCGAGATGCTGCCGCCAGTAGCATAACCGACGATACCGCCACGATAATAAGAGTCAGAGGTTGTATTAAAAGTGACGTTGTTGGTACAGTTCTCGATTGTCGTGTTATTGGCGTAGGCGACAATACCGGCGCGATAATAGGAACCTTGAACGTAACCGGAAACAGTCAGGTTTTCGACAGTCGCATTCATCGTATAACCAAACAAAGCGTGGTAAGTACCCGCATAATTGACATTCAAATTACTGATTGTCTTATTATTACCATCGAACCGACCCTTGAAAGGATAGGATGAGGATACACCAATTGGCACATTGGAACCTGTGTTGAATGCCGAGGTCAAGGAGATGTTGCTCGTCAATTTGAAATAGGTACCGCTGAAATTGGTACCGGAGTTGACGGCATCGCGCAGACAGACCAAACCGGCTTCGTTCGAGATGGTATAGGGATCCGCCGAAGTACCGGAACCGCCCCACATAGCACAGGGACTTTCCGCGGGCCCCGACGGGGAACAAATTGTGAAACGGGTATCCGCACGGCTTGAAACTAAATTACCAGAATAACTTGTAGTATAAGTTCCATAGGCAGAAGTGCCGTCCGACTGGCGATACAATGTAACATCATTTCGAGGCGAACTATTATACCAAGTCAAACTGCAGTTATAGGAAGACTGCTTGCAAACCGCCACTACCAAGTTGCTATTCCCACTATACTCGTATGGTGTATTCAAAACAAATTCTTTCCACCCCGTGGATGACCCCAACGTCACAGCTCCAGAATAAACCAAAGTCAAGTTACTTGATGGAGTCCAATCACTACTCGAAGAATAAGTGTTACTGCTTTTGGTGCCAATGTAAATTGACAATGAATTTGGAGTCCAAGAATAAGCATTGGCACAATTAAATGCGATTTTCGTAATTGTGCCAGTGCCTCCTACTTCCTGAGGAGTATATATGCTCTCACACCAACCATAGTTATAACAGTTGGTAAAAGGAAACGTCGTTGCGGTACTTGATTGGGTTCCAATCGCTATATCATTGCATTCAGTGCCGCCGCCGCCACCGGACGGCATAGTCATTCTAATTTGATTCTTATACCCCGTGCTATAACTTCGACTACCATACGAAGTTGGTGAATATGAACCACTTGAAGATCCCAAATACAAGTTGTAACTATCATTGTATGCATAAATAGATTGATAGCTTGCCGTGGAATAAACATACCACGAATTACTGCTATTATAAGAACCCGTATTATCATCAACGGTAATAATGATATTACTACTTCCATCCCAAGTAAATGGAGTCGAGAAATTAAAGGTATTCCATCCTGTACTTGGATACATATATCCAGAATAAACCAACGTTCCCAAATCTGACTCCCAGCCACCACTGCCTGTACCCGTACTGGAATAGGTAGTAAAACTGGTACGCGGACTATTCTTCATAAAAATTTGAATATATCTACTGCTACTACTACCCACAGAAGCACAATTGAAGGCCAATGAAGTGATTTGGCCAGCGCCACCACCGGCAGCCAAGATTTCGGATGCCGTATAGACTTGCTGTGTAATACTATATTCGTACCAATTATAATTGGGAAAATAACTATATGTTGTTGATGCCGTGCCAATGGTCACCGTGGACTGTCCCCGCAGCGTGGCGGGAACCAATGTGCAGAAGGCAAACAGCAATGCACAACAATAGAGATAGAGTGAACGCGCCCCTCCAAAGGTGCGCTTTCTCATCATTTCCAACATACATCCGCCTTGTTCATTCAAAGCCAAGTTAGTAAAATTCGCCTTCATAAGCACTATTTTTAGTTATTATATTAATATGATTTATTTATTATCGTTAAAAAAACACCCACAGCAATCCAAACCAACATAAATTTTCAATTTTATTAGAAAACAGCGAATCAAAATACAAATTAACTAATAATTTGTTGTCCTACCACTCCAAGCACCATTTCGCTGACTATTTTATTCAGTCTGCTGAAATATTTCAGCATAAAATATAAATCATTCCACCATAGTTTTACAAAAAACTATTTAAAAAGAACCTATCCAACAATCATCTTACCAATACATTATATAATTTTTGCCCATCAATTCTACCTCAGCAAAAAACGGGTGCAATTTACTTATTTTTGATAAATATTCAAAATTATTCACATTTTTTTGAAAAAATTTTAGAGAAGAACGCGTGAGGTTCGTAAAGTTTATAAAGTTCATAAGGTTTGTAAAGATGGGATTTTATGAAGCGAAACTGCTAAATTAGAAACTATCATTTTACATTCGTTCAAAAAGAACAATCCGTCTCACTCAAATCGTTTATATTTTCACCATCCGAATCATCCGGATTGTAAAAAAACATTAAAAGAGTTTGCGATAACGAATTTAATACTAATTTTGCGCCCCATTTTTCAGAGAGTAAAAAAACGAAAAAAAGAGACAATGAAAACCAAGTACATTGATTTGATTTCGCAGACATACGAGTTTCCGCAAGAGCAATTCAAAGTGGAAGACGGAGAACTCCATTTCAATGACGTCCCCTTGATGGACATCATCAAGCAGTATGGAACACCGTTGAAAATCACCTATTTACCAAAAATATCACAAAATATTCAACGGGCAAGACGCTGGTTCAATGTCGCCATTGCCAAAGCCGACTACCAAGGAAGCTACCACTATTGCTACTGTACAAAAAGTTCGCATTTTGAATTCGTACTGTCTGAGGTCTTGAAAAATGATGTTCACATTGAGACTTCGTCTGCGTTCGATTTGAACCTTATTGAAGTTTTAGAAGAACAGAATCTGTTCGACAAAGAGAATTTCATCATCTGCAACGGTTTCAAAAAACAACAATATGTTGACAATATTGCGATGATGTTGGACAAGGGTTATGTTAATACGATTCCCGTTTTGGACAACATCCACGAATTTGATATGATTGACCAAGCCGTCAACACCAAGTGCAAGATTGGCATCCGTATTGCCGCAGAAGAGGAACCCCGTTTTGAATTTTACACATCCCGCCTCGGAGTCCGCTACAACGACATCATTCCTTTCTACGAACACAAGATCAAGAACAATCCCAAGTTTGAGTTGAAGATGCTCCATTTCTTCATCAACACGGGCATACAGGACACCGCCTACTATTGGAACGAACTGGGCAAGTGTATCAACCTGTACTGTGACCTCAAAAAAATCTGTCCCGAATTAGACTCCTTGGACATCGGCGGCGGATTTCCCATCAAAACCTCTCTGTCCTTCGAGTACGACTACGAATATATGGCGGAGGAAATCGTTTCCCAAATCAAGCAGATTTGCGAGCGCGAAGGCGTGGAAGAACCCGACATTTTCACGGAATTCGGTTCCTACACCGTGGGAGAAGCCAGCGCGGTTCTTTTTTCCATCCTCCAACAAAAGCGGCAGAACGACCGCGAGTTGTGGGATATGATTGACAGTTCCTTTATGACCACCCTCCCCGATACGTGGGCCATCGACCAGCAATTCATCATTTTAGCTGTCAACAACTGGGAGAAAGAATACGAGCGCGTCTTTCTTGGAGGGCTCACCTGCGACAGTCAGGATTTCTACAACTCCGAGGCCTCCCTCAACGCCGTCTTCCTCCCGAAAATCAAGGCCTACTCCCCTACCGACCATTCGAACGAGGAGGAGGAAGAACCTCAATACATCGGGCTGTTCAATACCGGCGCGTATCAGGAATCCGTCGGAGGGTACGGCGGCATCCAACACTGTCTGCTCCCCGCTCCTAAACATATTATTATATATAAGGATGAGGATGACGAACTTTGCACCAAACTTTTTGCAAAAGAGCAAAGTTACAAATCTATGCTGAAAATATTAGGATACTAACATCAAGCAACTGGCAATAAAGCAAATAGATGAACTACCTTACTGTTGAAAATCTAACCAAAACCTACGGCGAAAAACTGCTTTTTGAAAACATTACCTTCGGACTTGAAAAAGGACAAAAAACAGCGCTGATTGCCAAAAACGGAACGGGCAAATCCACCTTGCTGAACATCATTGCCGGTTTGGAAGAGCCCGATAAAGGACAAGTTGTTGTTAGAAAAGACATTACGGTATCCTATCTGCCACAGATTGATAATTTTGCAGACTCACTTCCCGTCTTAGACGCCATTTTTAATGCACAAACACCTGACGTTCAAGCGGTAAAGGAGTACGAAACGTGCCTCTCTCTCGTCAATGAAATGCACGAAAAAGGGAACAACGATGCCGAACTTGAAAACCGGCTGCACCGTGCCATAGAAGCGGTGGACCGGCTGCAAGCGTGGGATTTTGAAAGCCGTGCCAAAGAGATTCTCTCCAAATTCGGCATTGAAGACGTTTTCAAAGCCGTTGGTGAATTGTCTGGAGGTCAGCGAAAAAAGGCGGCATTAGCCAAAACCTTGCTTGCTGACACCGACCTGCTGATTTTGGACGAGCCCACCAACCACTTGGACATTGAAATGATTGAGTGGATGGAATCCTATCTGTCGCACTCCAATGTCACCTTGCTGATGGTGACCCACGACCGGCATTTTCTTGACCAGGTTTGCAACGACATTCTTGAAATAGAAAACGGAAACTTGTACCGTTACAAAGGGAAATACGACTACTTCATTGAAAAGAAAGCCGAACGTCTGCTCAACGAAGCGACGGAGCACGAAAAGATGAAGCAGCTGTATTTGAAGGAGTTGGAATGGGTTCACACCTCTCCGCAGGCCCGTACCTCCAAAGCGAAGGCCCGCATCCAGGCGTTTGAAGGCCTCAAGGAAAGTGTTTCGCAAAAGATAGAAAAACAAGCCGAAAGTTTTCACGTTGAGCCGGAACGATTGGGAAACAAGATATTGGAAATCAATAATTTGGATTTTGCATACGGCGACAAAGTTCTTTTAGATGATTTTTCTTACATATTCAAGAAAGGTGAAAAGTGCGGCATCGTTGGAAAAAACGGAACGGGTAAATCCACCTTTCTGAAACTGATTATGGGCGAGTTGAAGGCGAACGGAGGAAAAATCGTGGCCGGACAAACCATCCAGTTCGGTTATTTTTCGCAAGATGGACTACAAGTATCTGGGAACAAACGAATTATAGACATCGTGAAGGAGCAGGCGGAAGTCATTCGGACAGAAACCGGCAACTACATCGGTGCCTCGCAGTTTCTGAACCATTTCGGTTTCAAATACGAACAGCAATACACCTATTTCGAGGACCTCAGCGGGGGCGAAAAAAGAAAATTGCACCTGCTCATCACGCTGATGCGGAATCCGAACTTTCTCATTCTGGATGAGCCCACGAACGACTTTGACATTGACACGCTTAACAAATTGGAGGACTTGCTCTCTTTTTATAAAGGATGCTTGCTCATCGTTTCGCACGACCGCTGGTTTATGAATAAAATCGTTGACCACATTTTCGTTTTCAACGGGAACGGGAAAATCAAAGATTTTTACGGAAACTACACGGACTACAAATTGGCGCACGACAAAGAACTCCGCATTGAGAAAAAAGCGGAGAAGTTGCAACGGGCTGCTGCTGCGCCTTCCCCGGAGAAAATTTCCAAGCGAGACAACTCCAACAAACTCACTTACAAGGAGAAAAAGGAATTGGAGGAGCTTGAAATATTGATTGAAGGGCTTGAAAAAGAGAAGAAGGAATTGTTGGACAAAATGAATAGCGGCAACGGAACGGGCGAAGAGCTAACCAGCTGGGGACAGCGGTATCAAGTGGTTTCCGACCAATTGGATGAATCGTCTATGCGTTGGTTGGAGCTCAGCGAGAAAGAGGCGTGATAACATTTCTAATTCATTTTCAATAAATTAGTTAACTTTTTGGCACGACCTACTTCGTCAGTTTCAAATACATTTTCATCAGTTCGGCCACACACTCACTTTCGGTCATCTTAATATCGAAGCCGTACGCTTTCATCACGGCTTTATCGTTTTCACGATGTACCTTACGAAGTTCAATAGGCATCAATGTTTCATTGTACAAGTCGGCCAAACTACTTTCGGGGAATTTTGCACGGGCGTCCAAGATGGCTTGTGCGGTTTGTGCAATTTTGTCCTGCTGTTCCGCCGTGGGTGTTGGCCAGGGGAAGTTGTTGTAAACGATATCCTTGCTGTAACGGTAGTCGGATTTCAGTCGTCCTCCGACAGCCCGCATCCAGGCGTTATGCACATTGGAAGTAAGAACACCGAAGTGATAAAGAGTGGCATCAGGAAGGATTCGAATTGCATTGCTGCATAAAACATCAGGTGTCATAAATCCCACAGGAACATACCTTCTGCGTTCCGAGGATGTTTCAGGAATAACGATATAATTTCCTTGCGGCATATTTTCAACGTGAAAACGAGTAGGCTTGTTTGCTATTTTGCGAGTCCCGTCGCTTGAACTTGCAAGACGGAAATCGCGAACCGCCTGAACACGTTTAAAGCATTCAGGCAATTGTCTCAATTCATTAGGTTTACATTCACCCAACCACAAACAATAACGATGCCAGCCGTTTATAAATTCATCCGCTCCATTCCATTTTCGGAACAACTTTTTCGCTTGCGGTTCCTTTTTGACGAAATCCTTCATTTCCTCTTCTTTGAAAAGATAATTACCGCCATCAATCGGCTTATTTCCAATTCCTATTTCCGGGACAACGCAAAGAGGTTTATTTCGACTTTCTACAAAAATATTGGGAGCATCCAATAAATAGCCATTGATGTTTTTCGACACAATCTTTTGTCCCGATTCATCATATATGATTCGATCATTTCCATTATTATCGCCAGAAAATCCAACCACAACGCAATGGACGTGGGCTTTCAAAGAAGATTCGCTGTCCCAACGGAAAGTTCTATATGCGAAATCAATATGTGTTCCGTAATCGTTGAACAATGGTTTCCACAAATTGGCAACTTGTTCTCCCTGAGTAACGGAGTTCGTTGAAACGAATGCGACTTTTGTTTTTCTGTGATACTGCAATAGCTGTGCGGCTTTGTAATACCAGCTACTGACATAATCCATATTGCCTATGTTTTTCCATTTGTTGCCAAAAAGAGTGAGCATATCGTCTTTTTGTGCTGCACTCATCAAACGAGCTCCCACAAAAGGAGGATTTCCCATAATGTAATTGAAGGAGACGGTTCGGGTTCTATTTTGCTGTGGATTGATGTTGATTTTTTCAGTATGAAGATTTATACAATCATATTTAAAATCGGGTTCGGACGTCTTTCCCTGCTGGTTTTCAGGCATTACGTACAGATTTGTCTCTTTTGAATAAATATCAGGAAAGATTTCATCCGTCTTCCACTCGGTCCAAGAGAGGCGCAACGCATTCCCTTTCTTGATGTTGCGGTATGTCTTTAGGGGGAGCATTTCCAACTGTGTATCAATGATTTTCTCCGTTTCCTTCAGCATTTGGCTTTCGGCAATCCACAAGGCAGTAGTGGCCACATCCACCGCAAAGTCATTGATTTCAATGCCGTAAAACTGATGGATGCTCACTTTTACCGGATTGACTTCTTCAAAACCCATTTGCACCTGTCCCTTGGTGTAAATCAAAATGGCTTCATTTTCCAATCTTCTTAATGACAAATACGTCTCTGTCAAAAAGTTACCACTACCACAAGAAGGATCCAAGAAAGTGAGGGAAGCCAATTTGTCTTGAAACTTTTTCGCTTTTTCTATCCTTGTTTTCTCAACTTTCTCCGCCTTGATTTTTTGAAACTCATTGTTTAGGCCATTCAAAAACAAATTATCAATCACTTTGTGAATGTTTTCAATGGAAGTGTAGTGCATTCCGCCGCTGCGGCGCGTCACCGGATTCAACGTACTTTCAAACACACTTCCAAATATGGTAGGAGAAATTTCACTCCAATCAAAATCATCGCTTGCATTTTTCAATAAAAGATGTGCAATTTCATCATTGAATCTTGGAATTTCAATATTTTTCTCAGAAAACAGCCCACCATTGCAATAGGGAAATGCAGCCAAACTGTCGGGAAGATAGGGATCGCGCTGTTCGATGGGCGTATTCAGAACCTCAAACAAATCCATCAATGCCTTCCGCATCTCACCTTCGCCCGGTTTGTATTTAATAAGGTAATCGTGGAATTGGGAACGGCTGCCGAAAAGTCCTGCGTCTTCCGCATACAGACAAAAGACAATTCGCACACAGAGCACATTCAAACTGCGCAAGGTTTCAGCACTTTCGGGATGAAGGTATTGCTTCAGCAAAGCGTCATAAATCTCACCGATAATCTCGCCCGCCTTCAAAGAAATTTCCATCTCTTTTTGCAAATGCACATTTCCACTATCTGTTAAAAAAGAGAGTCGATAATACTCTTTTTCAAGATTTTCCAAAAGGATTTCTTCGGGTTCGCCGTTGGGACGGTTCATATCGTAAACCAGGAATGATTTGAAATTGCACGTCACAATCCAGCGGGGGCGGTCGTCGTATGGCAGTTCGGAAGAATAGCGTTTAGCTTGCTGAAAGGGAGTAAGAAAAGAGCCATCACTCTGTTTGATAGGATTATACAAATTCTTATTGGAACTTTTCTGTTCAATCAGAACGTGCGTTTGTCGGATGTACCCGTCGATGAAACTGGTGTGGTCTAATTTCACTTGTTCTTCGAAAATGATAAACTTTTCGGGCTGTTCTACTCCGAAGACATCACGAAGCAGTCCCAACCAGAAGGATTGGCTTTCGCCTTTCTCATAACCTTTGTTTTTCCAAAATTCCGCAAAGCGTTTTGCTGCCTTTTCTTGGTGTATAGCAGTTGTTTGTTTTAACATACCGACTTAAAATTAGAAGGTACAAATGTACAAAAAAGAGACGCGGGCAATCCCGTGTCTCTTAAAATCTGTGCGGATGAGGAGACTCGAACTCCTACTCCTCTCGGAACTAGATCCTAAGTCTAGCGCGTCTACCAGTTCCGCCACACCCGCTAAATTTGAGGGCGCAAAAGTACAATTATTTATGATTTCTTCGGATGAAATATCAAATTTTATTTTTCCTTTTGCCTTGAAATATTTCGTACCTTTGCGCCCGCTTTCTCATAGGGGAAAATCGCACGTACACAACCAAAATTAATATATCAAAAAACAAATTTTTATGGCTAAATCACTTTTATTGGGAGTTGAAGCTATTGCACAAGGAGCCCTTGATGCAGGTTTGTCTGGAGTTTATGCTTATCCGGGAACCCCCTCCACAGAAATCACTGAGTACATTCAGAATTCGAAACAGGCCGCGGAAGGCAACATCCACCGCATTTGGGCCGGCAACGAAAAAACTGCAATGGAATCCGCAGTCGGTATGTCTTACGCCGGCAAACGCGCCCTCGTTTGTATGAAACACGTCGGGCTCAATGTCGCCGCCGACCCGTTTATGAACTCCTCCATCACTGGAGCAAACGGCGGTTTGGTAGTCGTTGTCGCTGACGACCCGTCGATGCACTCTTCTCAAGATGAGCAGGATTCCCGCTACTACGGCAAGTTCGCACTCATCCCGGTTATGGAACCCTCCAATCAGCAAGAGGCCTACAATATGGTTTATGACGCTTTCGATCTTTCCGAAAAGTACCATACGCCGGTTCTCCTTCGTGTCACCACCCGCTTGGCACACTCCCGTGCCGGCGTTGAACGTCGCGAGGTACGCAAACAAAACGAACTCAACGTCTGCTCCAACCCGAAACAGTTTGTTCTTCTGCCCGCCAATGCACGCGTCAACTATCGTGACCTTTTAGGCAAGCAAGCCGATTTCGAAAACGAGTCAGAAAATTCAAAATACAACTGGTACAAGGACGGTGCTGACAAGAAACTCGGTATCATCACAACCGGTATCGGCTACAACTACGTTATGGAAAACTTTGAAGGCGGCAACTGTCCTCATCCCATCCTCAAACTTTCCCAATATCCGGCACCTGCCAAATTGATTGCTAAGATGGTTGACGAATGCGAAAGCGTTCTCGTCGTTGAAGAAGGTTATCCGTTGATTGAGGACCAACTTCGTGGACTTCTCAACCGCACGGGTAACATCAAGGGTCGTATGGACGGGACCCTTCCTCGCGATGGCGAACTCAATCCGAACTTGGTAGCCAAGGCGCTCGGTTTGAAAGATTCCTACGGTTCTCCGGTTCCGGCAATCGTAGCCCCGAGACCTCCCGCGCTCTGCAACGGCTGTCCTCACGTTGACACCTATCTTGCTTTGAACGAAGCGATGAAGATGCACGGTCCCGGCAAAGTGTTCGCTGACATCGGTTGCTACACCCTCGGTGCACTTCCTCCGTACAAAGCCATCTACACAACACTCGATATGGGCGCCTCCATCACGATGGCAAAAGGTGCTGCCGATTCCGGAATGAGCCCGGTTGTCGCCGTTATCGGTGACTCCACCTTCACTCACAGCGGAATGACTTCCCTGCTCGATTGCATTTATGAAAACACACCGATTACGGTGATGATTCTCGACAACAGCACCACCGGTATGACGGGCGGACAAGACAGTCACGCACTCGGTCGCATCGGCAACATCTGCAAAGGTCTTGGCGTTGCAGAAGAACACATCCGTATCATCACACCTTTGGCAAAGAATCACGAAGAAAACGTCAAGGTTATCAAGGAAGAACTTGAATATCAAGGCGTTTCCGTCATCGTTCCGACCCGCGAATGTATCCAAACCTTAAGCCGTCGTATGAAGGCACAGGCCAAAAACAAATAACATTCGTTGCAAATAATAACCGAAAAAACAATCACAATGAAAATAGATATCATTTTAGCAGGTGTCGGCGGTCAAGGAATCCTTTCCATCGCTTCCACCATCGGCGTTGCAGCCGTAAAAAAAGGTTTGTTTCTTAAACAAGCAGAGGTACACGGTATGAGCCAACGCGGCGGTGACGTTCAGTCCCATTTCCGTTTGTCAGACCACGAAATCGCTTCCGACCTCATCCCGATGGGAAAGGCCGATATGATTATCGCCGTCGAACCGATGGAATCACTCCGTTATCTTCCCTGGTTGGCTGAAGGCGGCTGGGTTATCACGAATGACCAACCTTTCATCAACATTCCCAACTATCCGGAAGAAAGCGCTTTGAGAGCAGAATTGAACAAATTGCCCAACAAAGTCGTTATCAATGCTGACAAAATCGCCAAGGATCTGGGCAGTGCCCGTTCCGCAAATATGGTCATCCTCGGTGCTGCGGCTCCTTTCCTCAAAATGGATTTCGCTGACATCGAAAATGCAGTTCGCGAAATTTTCGCCCGCAAAGGTGAATCCGTCGTAGAAGTCAACCTCGCTTGCTTGAGAGCCGGCTACGAATTCGCGCAAAAGAACCAATAAGATTTCTATGCTTATTCTTCATAAGTATTAGAAAACCAATAAGATGATACAGAGGGAGAGCGATTGTCAATCTCCCTCTTTTCACCTCTAACCATTTAATCACAAACGCTCATCTCACTGCCTCTTTCTTCCAAACTTAAAAAAGACATTCTATTATATTAGCAATGAATACCTATTCCGAAGAATTCAACCTCGTATTGGAAAGTGCAAAACAGATTGCCATCCAATATGGCCAGCCACAAATTCTTATTGAACACATCTTTGATGCGATTCTCCGCTATCAGGATGACAGTTACACCAAACAGTTGCTTCTCGGCTTTTCAGTTGATCTGACCAAAATGCAGTTCGACTTGGAGACGATGTTTGCGGATGATGATAGCGAATACACAGATTTAAAGGAGGTTCCGTATTCGGCCGCTGCACAGAATCTGCTTCGTCTCTCATCACTATTTGCCAAAACGCTCCTCAATCCGCTCACCGAACCGCAACATTTTGTTCTTGCTATTCTTAAAGACAACCCCAGCACCAAAGATAATGTGGTAAGAAAAATGCTGAACCGAATGGGAATTACACACGATGCTTTTTTAAGAAAATTGAAAGGGAATAATTTAACCTCCGGGACACGCTCTAACTATTCTGCCTACGATGATGATGATGACAGCGACGAATATGTAGATTCTCCCCGCGCCCGCACCAACCCTGGGCCAAAAGGATCAAGAAAGAGTGATACGCCCATCTTAGACAGTTTTGGAAAAGACCTCACCCGTTATGCGGAAGAGGGGAAATTGGACGCCATCGTGGGCCGTGAAAAAGAGCTGGAACGAATCGCTCAGATCCTTTCCCGACGCAAAAAAAACAACCCCGTTCTCATTGGCGAACCCGGAGTCGGCAAGTCCGCCCTCGCCGAAGGTCTCGCCATCCGCATCAAGGAGGGAAAAGTGTCACGCACCCTTCTCAACAAACGCATCATTGCTCTCGATATGACGTCTGTCGTGGCCGGAACAAAGTTCCGTGGCCAGTTTGAAGAGCGTATGCAAAACATTATCAACGAGTTGGCAAAAAATCCCGACGTCATTTTGTTTATTGATGAATTGCACACGATGGTCGGTGCCGGCTCCTCCCCCGGAAGTTTGGACGCCTCCAATATGTTCAAACCCGCCTTGGCACGCGGCGAACTGCAGTGCATCGGGGCCACTACTTTGGACGAATATCGTCAGTATGTGGAAAAAGACGGAGCCCTGGAACGCCGTTTCCAAAAAATCATCCTCGAGCCCACGACGCCTGAGGAAACCATCGAAATTTTGAACAATATCAAAGACAAGTACGAGGCGCATCACAACGTCCAGTATTCCGACGAAGCCATCAAGGCCTGCGTCGCCTTGTCAACACGTTATATTACAGATCGTTGTCTTCCCGACAAAGCCATCGATGCTTTGGACGAAGCCGGCTCTCGCGTACATATATTAAATGTACACGTTCCGCCGGAATTTCTTGAAACAGAAAAAGAGATTGCCGAACTTCAAGCCGGTAAAGAACGCGCCTTGAAAGACCGTCTTTTCAATGCGGCGGCGGACTATCGAGACAAAATCAAGTTGAAAGAAGCTGAACTTGAAGCCATTAAGAAAGAGTGGGAAAACAATGAAGAAACCGTTCGTCCCGAAGTGACCGAAGAACACGTAGCCGAAGTCATCGCGATGATGACCGGCGTGCCGGTGCAACGGGTGGCCAAGAGCGAAGGAGAAAAACTGCTCCGTATGGCCGACGAACTGAAAGGAAGCGTCATCGGGCAGGACGACGCCATCCTCAAAATCGCCAAAGCCATTCGACGCAATCGGGCCGGTTTGAAAGACCCGAACAAACCCATCGGAACCTTTATCTTTTTAGGGCCGACCGGCGTCGGAAAAACCTACCTTGCCAAAGTTTTAGCCACCTATCTATTTGATTCTCCGGACGCTATGGTCCGAATCGATATGAGCGAATATATGGAGAAACACACCATCTCCCGTATGATTGGAGCGCCTCCGGGCTATGTCGGTTATGAAGAGGGCGGCCAACTGACGGAAAAAATCCGTAGAAAACCCTACTCCATCGTTCTTTTAGATGAAATTGAAAAAGCGCACAAGGACGTCTATAACGTTCTTCTTCAAGTATTTGACGATGGCGTTCTCACGGACGGTATGGGCCGCAAGGTCGATTTCAAAAATACCATCATCATTATGACCTCCAACGTGGGTTCGCGCGAACTCAAGGATTTTGGACAGGATGTCGGTTTCAGCACGACGGCGACGGCGGCTGGAAAGGACAAGAAAGTCCAGAAAATCTTGGAAACCGCGCTCAAAAACCAGTTCCCCCCCGAATTCCTTAACCGTATCGACGACACGATTTTCTTCAACAGCATCAACGAAGAGGACGTCAAGAAAATCATCCGTCTTGAATTGAACAAACTGTTGAAGCGTGTGGGAATGATGGGGTTGAACGTCAGCATCACCGATGCAGCAACCGACTTCCTTGCACGCGAAGGATGGGATGCCAACTACGGAGCACGACCGCTGAAACGCGCCATTCAAAAACACGTGGAAGACCTCTTGGCAGAAGAAATTCTTCAAAACGAAGAGGCCCAAGCGGAAAATCTTATTGTTGACTACGATGATGTAGCCGAGGACCTTGTCATCCGCAAGCCCGTTCTTGAGATAAGCGAATAGTCTGAAAACCAATATATTATGACATTCAACCGGCTGACGCTATTTCTTGTAGGGTTAGGATTGATGTTGGCGTTGTACGCAGTGCAGCGCGTAACTACCTATCGGGAAAGCGAGTTCACACACGGTATTTTGCTTTGTACAAATCCGGATGACCTCAAATTGTACGAAGCGGAGATGGAGCTTCATTACTACGTAGGAATGAAGGAATATGTGACGCACGAGACGATGCCTACCCAATTGGCTAACCGGCAGGTGGTGGTGCGATATAAAGAGAAGAATCCGGAGAAGGGAAAAGTATATATTCCCGCGGACTTCTGGTTCCTTTCGATGTTGTGGCTGCTTTTCCCGACAATTGTGTGGGGGGCTTTCGTTTTCACCATTCTTAACGAAGATGGGAGACTTAAAATCACCTTAAAAAAAAGTTGATTTTTTTAAGTAAAAATAGTATCTTTGCCGCTCAAAAGGGATTAACTCTTTGATATTATTCATCATTAAAATCACATTATTATGGAAGAGACCATTTTAGGAATCGTTGTGATTGCGCTAATCGCATTCATTGTTTTCGTTATCGTTTGTTATGTTAAGGCACCGCCAAAAGATGCTTACATCATCTCCGGGCTTTCTCGTTTCCCACGTATTCTCATCGGCAAAGGAGGTTTCCGTATTCCGGGGTTGGAGCGCGTTGACAAGGTATTCCTCGGACAAACGTCCGTCGACATCAAAACCTCAACACCCGTTCCTACCAACGACTTTATTTCCGTTATGGTCGATGCCGTCGCAAAAATCCGCGTCATCAATACTCCGGACGGCATCCGTTTAGCCGCCAAGAACTTCCTCAATATGACTGAAAGAGATATTGCCCTTCAGGTCAAGGACTCTCTGGAAGGCAATATGCGTGAGATTATCGGCACATTGGATTTGAAATCGTTGAATATTGACCGAGACGGTTTTTCGGACCAGATTGCCAAAAAAGCGACACCCGATATGGCGAAATTGGGTATTGAAATTATTTCTTGCAATATTCAAAACATTACTGATAATGAAGGTCTTATAAAAAATTTGGGTGCAGATAACACGTTCAAAATTCGTAAAGAAGCAGCCATCACCAAGGCACAGGCGGAAAGAGACATCGCCATTGCTGAAGCCGAAGCCGCCAAGGAAGCGAACGACGCCCGCGTACTGAACGAGACTATCATTGCTGAAAAGAACAATGAGTTGGCGGTCAAAAAAGCCAACCTGAAAGTGGTGGAAGATACGCAAAAGGCAAAGGCCGATGCCGCTTACGAAATTCAGAAACAGGAACAACAGAAAACGGTCAACGAGAAAACGGTTGATGCGGAAGCCACGAAAGCACTTCTGACACAGGAACGTCAAAAGGAAATCAATGCGGCAGCCGTTGAAGCCGAAACCGAAAAAGCACGCAAGGAACAGGAGTTGACACTGCAACAGGTGAAGATTCAACAGAACAAGTTGGAAGCGGAAATTCAGAAACGTGCCGACGCTGAGAAGTACAATATGGAAATTGAGGCGGCAGCCGAGTTGGAACAACGCAAGCGCAAAGCCGAGGCCGAGGCGTACGAAGCCGAACAACGTGCCCGCGCCGTGAAAGCGCAAGCCGAAGCCGAACAATTCCGTATGGAACAGGAAGCTATCGGTAAGAAAAAGTTGGCTGATGCCGATGCCTACGCCATTGAGCAGCGTGGTATGGCCGAAGCCGCGGCCATTGAAAAGAAAGGTATTGCCGAAGCCGAAGCGATGAAGAAAAAAGCCGACGCTTTCGCCCTTTACGGTGACGCAGCCAAAGCACAGATGGTCATTGAAAAACTTCCCGAAATCGCCCGTTCCGTCGCCGAGCCCATTGGTTCCATCAAGGATGTACGCATTTACGGAAACAACGGCGGCGGCATTTCGCAAATTTCCGGTCAAGTGCCGACCGTCATCAAGCAGACGATGGACACCGTGGCAGACGCTACCGGCGTGGATATGACCAAAATCATCGAACAATCCACCTTGGAAAGTGCCGTCAAACGCACCACCGAAAAAGCCGAATAGCGGGTCAAGGTTGCTTCTAAAAAAAATAGTTTTGATGAAGAGAAATCATCAAAACTATTTTTTTTAGTTTGTAAAGTTTGTAAAGTTTGTAA
>DCHI01000044.1:53496-62471 GCA_002314795.1 Bacteroidales bacterium UBA1756
TAAAGTTTATAAGGTTCGTAAAGTCCAGCTCCTCCTACTTCCTACTTCCTACTTCTTACTTCCTACTTCCTACTTCCTACTTCTTACTTCCTACTTCTTACTTCCTACTTCTTACTTCCTACTTTGTTCCGCATCTTCACGACAAAGAGTACGAGTAGTGATAGTGTGATGACGGCAGCGATGGAATATGCCACCATAGGAGCCAATCCGAAACCTTCTTTTTGTGCAATGAAAATATAAGATGAAACGACCATCGTCATAAAAATGGCGGGAAGAAGTGTGATATAAAAACATTTCTTTTCCCGATAGAGGTAAACGGACAAAGCCCAAAGCGTCACCGTTGCCAAAATCTGATTCGTCCAAGCGAAATAACGCCAAATCATATCAAAGCCGCCAGGACTACGCAGGCTGAAAAGAAGCACACCGAAACTGGCGGCAAAAATCGGGATGGCAACAAGGAGCCGACTTTTCGTATTTTTTTGTTCATAGTGCAAGAAATCCGCAACAATCAGACGTGCCGAACGCAAAGCCGTATCGCCTGTAGTGATAGGAGCAGCCACAACCCCCAAGAGAGCGAGAATGGAGCCAACCGTTCCCAACCAGGAACTACAGATATAATCAACCAAAGTAGCTGCGCCCACCCCTTGACAGGCGGGGTCGTGAATGAAAGCCGTAGCCGCTGCAGCCCATACGAGCGCGACTATGCCTTCGGAAATCATAGCCCCATAGAAAATCGGGCGCCCCTGTTTTTCATTCGTCATACAACGTGCCATCATCGGAGACTGCGTCGCGTGAAAACCGCTTAATGCACCACAAGCGATGGAAATGAACATCATCGGGAAAATTGGCATAGTATCTGCTTGGGGGTGCTTGTTGGACAGGCCATCCCAAATTTCGGGAAGCTGCGGATGATAAAAGAAAATACAACACATAATTCCCACAACCATAAAAAGAATGCAGAAGCCAAACAGAGGATAAATCCGGCCAATAATCTTATCAATAGGAAGAAGGGTAGCGATTACGTAATAGAGGAAGATAATAACAGACCAAATATAAAAGTTCCACGAGGTAAGTTCCTTCAGCAATTCAGCAGGGGCAGAGACGAAAACGGCTCCCGTCATTACCAAAAGAACTACCATCAGACCTAACATCACCTTTTTCATCCGCTCACCCAAATACATTCCGTGAATTTCCGGAAGACTGCATCCCCCATTGCGAATGGATAGCATTCCGGAAATGTAATCGTGAACAGCACCCGCAAAAATAGAACCGAAAACAATCCACAAGAAACTGGAACTTCCGAACTGAACACCCATAATGGCACCAAAGATGGGACCCACGCCGGCAATGTTCAGAAATTGAATCAGAAAGATTTTCCACGGCTTCATCGGAATGTAGTCAACCCCGTCCTCCATTGTTTTCACCGGAGTCGGACGATTCTTATCCACGCCAAAAATGCGTTCCACCAAACGACCATAGAGCAGATAACCCGCTACTAATAAGACAATTGCTAAAGTAAATGTAATCATATTTTTTTTAAAAAAAGAAGCGGCAAAAGTACAACATAATTACAATGAAAAAAAGTCCATTTTAAAATATTGTATGTTCAAAACTAAACACTTACATTTGGGAAAGCTATCCTAAAAAAACGTACCTTTGCGCCCGCGCTTTTTAATATAGTAAATGAAAAAAATCAGTCTGCTCATCCTCATTCTTTGTCTGTCCGCCATAACGGTCGTGGCACAGAACCAAATCAATGCAAACGGGCATAATGTTTTCTACTATCCCAACGGCGTAAAATCCAGTGAAGGCGAGATGGTGAACGGGAAACCTGAGGGCTGGTGGAAATCATACAACGACAAAGGCGTCCTCGTTTCTGAAGGGAACCGAAAAAATTCGCAATTAGATAGTCTCTGGATTTTCTACAACGACAAAGGCGACACCACCCTGATTATTCATTACAAAGAGGGAAAGAAAAACGGAAAACGGATTCAGTTTTTTCAAGACGAACAAGTTGTCGAAAATTGGCTGTCCGACAGTCTGTGCAGTCCGATTCGCGCTTTCAGCTTAGACGGGAAACTGAAACGGGAAACTCCCTGTCAAGACGGAGTACCGCACGGGATTGAAAAAGAGTACGATACGATCGGTCATATCGTTAAATTGGCACACTATTATCACGGTGTGCTTACCAAACGGGAACAAATCAACCGCACTGACCATTTGGGAAACAAGCAAGGCAATTGGAAATACTTTTGGCCGAACGGGAATCTGAAATTGGAAGGAACATATTTGAACGACAAAAAGCACGGCTTTTTCAAAGAGTACGATGAAAACGGCGATTTCCTATTTGTTCAAAAATATGAGAACGACTACCTCGTCGCCGATGCCGAAGAGACGAAACGGTTGGAGCAAAAAGTCTCTTATCACAAGAACGGAAAACCCTCCATCATAGCCACTTACTACAACAACAAGGCGGAAGGACTTCGTCGGGAATTCGACGAGGACGGAAACGTCATCAAAGGGTACGTTTTTTCAAACGGGATGCTTCTTTGCGAAGGGATTACCGATATGGAAGGCAAGCGGCAAGGGAAATGGAAAGAGTTTTATGAAACCGGCGAACTGAAATCCGAAGGCAGCTACAAAAATTCGAATCGCACCGGAAAATGGAAGTTCTATTTCCCTAACAAGTCCATCGAAGTTTCGGGAAGTTACAGCAACAAGGGGAAAATGGATGGCGAGTGGCAATGGTTCTATCCGAACGGCGAGCTGATGCGGGTGGCGTACTACACCAACGGGACTTTGGACGGCGAGTTTCACGAATATGACGAAAACGGCGTTTCGGTCACGGAAGGAGTTTACGAAGACGGAACCGAAGAAGGACACTGGATTTACCGGCGCGGCACGTCCATTGAAGAGGGCGATTTCTACGACGGAATGCGCACCGGACTCTGGAAAATCTGGTATGAACCCGACAAAATTGCCGCCGAGATTCATTACGACCAAGATTTAATGAATGGAAAATACACTATCTACTATGAAAATAACGTTATAAAGCGCACTGGCAAATACGTAAACGGTGAACGAGACGGCGTTTGGTACGATTACTACGAAACAGGAGAAATGTTTCTTACCACCGTTTACAAGGATGGAAAAGAGTTGCGCTGGAATAACTACAAAATTGAGTACTGATGAAATTAAAATACACTTTAGTTCTTATACTTCTGCTCGCCTGTTTTCAATTGTGCGACGCACAAACCGATACAACCCAAGGAACGGAAGAAGACCTTCGCTACGAAGAGTTGCTTAATTCTGAAATGAACAAGATGCTCAACCTCTGGTACGTCAAGCGGGAAATGGCCAATTCGCACAGCATTTTGAACAAGTTTTCAGATAATAACGACGAGGTCACGGAAGCCAATATGGACTCCATCTACACCAAACGTCTGAAAAGTCTCAATTCTGTTATCCAACTCGGTTACAATCCGTTAGTAAAGAATTTCATCAATCTGTACGCCAACAAGAGGCAACGTTCATCCTCCGCAATTTTGGGATTGGCACAATACTACTATCCCTGGATGATGGAAATATTTGACAAGTACGGGCTTCCGGAAGAATTGGTTTATGTCACCATCATCGAGTCCAGTTTGAATCCCGTGGCCGTGTCACCGGCCGGGGCGACGGGCATCTGGCAATTTATGTACACGACAGGAAAAATGTATGGTCTCGAAGTCAACAGTTTCGTCGATGACCGGCGCGATCCCGTCAAAGCCACCGATGCGGCGGCGCGTCACCTCAAAGACCTCTACAATATGTTCGGGGACTGGGGACTGGCAATTTCCGCCTACAACTGCGGGGCGGGCAATGTGAAAAAAGCCATCTACCGTGCGGGCGGGAAAAGCAACTTCTGGGAAATCAAGCAGTTTCTTCCTAAAGAAACCCAAAACTATTTTCCCGCTTTCATCGGAGCTTACTATATGATGAACTACTACAAGGCGCACGGAATTACGCCCGCCAAGATTTCCATTCCCACTATGGTGGATACGGTGATGGTGAAGAAAGAGGTTCATTTTGAACAAATTGCACACGTACTCGGCATCAGTTTGGATGAAATCAAAACACTGAATCCGCAATACAAACGGGACGTCATTCCCGCTTTCAGCAAGCAATTTCCGCTAAAGCTCCGCAGCAACGACTGCATTCGTTTTCTTGCTATGCAAGATTCCATTTACAAATACGAGTACGACACCTATTTCGCTCCGCTGCAAGTTTACGTGAACGCATATACCGGCAAAACGGATTCGGGAAGCAGCACCAAGAAAAAATGGCATACGGTCAAAAGTGGTGAAAACCTTTCCAAAATCGCTTCTCGCTACGGACTCTCATTAGACGAACTCAAAAAGATGAACAAACTGAAAAGCAATTATATAAAGGTAGGACAAAAGTTAGTTGTCGGCTACACTTACGTGGCGCCGCCGAAACCGCAGACTACCGAAACCTCGCAGAACACGACTGCACCTGCTGAAAAAGAGAGTGCCGAAAAAACAACCGAAACGCCGACCTCTTCCGCAACCCATACGCAACCGGCAAGCGATTCACAGGCAGAATACATCGTTCACACGGTTCAAAAAGGTGAGTACTTGGCTACCATCGCAAAAAAATACAACACAACTGTTTCCAAAATTGCAAGTTACAATCATCTGACCGATATTAACAATTTAAAAGTGGGACAGAAATTGAAAATTCCTAAAAAATAGCAAAAAGGATTTTCGCTAAAAGAATTATGAAATATTTGAAAATCAATCGGTTGTTACTGCTTTTACTAACCATTGCGTTAGGAGCTTGTGCCAAAATCGTGGCTCCGGTCGGAGGCCCCAAAGACGTCACCCCGCCCAAGGTTGTTAAAGAAGTACCGGCCAATGGCAGCAATCATTTTTCAGGAAATACGATTAAAATAAGTTTTGACGAGTTCGTCACGTTGGACAACACGTTTGAAAATGTGCTGATTTCGCCTCCGTTCGCCACACAACCCACCTACACTCTTTCCGGGAAAACGCTCACCATCAAAATTGCGGACACGCTGCAGCCGAACCAGACGTACAATTTTGGCTTCGCCAATTGCATCAAGGACTTTACGGAAGGAAATCCCATCATCTTTTACAATTACGCTTTTTCCACCGGAGAAGCCGTTGATTCCTTTATGCTCAAAGGGCGCGTCGTAGATGCACAAACCGAACAAAGCGTAAAGGATTGTTTCGTCTTTGCTTACGAACAAAACATTGATTCTCTGCCACTTACAACACGTCCTAAATACATCACCAAGACACAAAACGACGGCAGATTTTTTATCAAAAATATAAAAGAAGGTCAATATAAAATTTTTGCCTTGAAAGACATCAACAACAATCTGATTTTCGACCTTCCCAATGAAGAGATTGCTTTTACCGACGAGCTGCTTTCATCCGTGAAAATGCCGGTAGAAAAAAAAGACACCCTTTCCGATAGTACGTCCGTAACAAAGGACAGCATCCAAATTCCGAAACAAGACACTATCAATCAAGATGTTGAGAAAGAGATGACGCTCTATCTTTTTACAGAAGAAGACACGACACAGAGCTTTGTCAAAATTCAAAACAAAGAGGTGGGCAAATACGAATTCATCTATAAAAGCAAAATAAAAAGTCATCGTGCCGAGATTCTGTACCCGACTCCGGATTCCGTCGGTTATTTTGAAATAGTGGGAAAGGATACCCTCACTTGGTTTATGAAACAGCCCGTGACGGATAGCGTCGTTCTCGTGATGATCGTAAACGACACCGTACGCGACACATTGCGTCTTGAACCCTATAAAAAATTAGGAGCCAAAACCACAAACCGTCGCGGCAAAACAGAAGGAAAAAACACTTTATCTGTGAGTTATCAGAATGCGGGAGAGTTATTTTCTCCCATCACACTCACCTTCCCCTACCCGATTCGTCCTACGGAAAGCGCAATTCCCGTGACAATCATTGCCACCAAAAAATATTCTGGAAACGACACATCCTTCGTCTCTTTGACCATTCCGGACACATTGGTCAGGTCGATTGTCATTCATAAAAAATTTGAAGCCAAAACGCTCTATCAGCTGCTGATTCGGGACTCCGTATTTATGGGGTACAACGGACATACCAACGACACGGTCCGCATCAATTTCACCACCAAAAGTGAAAAGGATTACGGACTGCTTCGGATGCGCTATCATCTTCAAGATAAAAAATATCCTTTTATCATTCAACTACTTAACGCTAACAATCAAGTTGTACGAACAGATGTTATCGCGGTCAGTACAACGCTCACGTACACCAACCTCATTCCTGGGAATTATAAGATAAAGGTTATTGAAGACCGCAACGGAAACGGGGAATGGGATACGGGAAATTATCGCCAAAAGAGAGCGCCGGAAAAAATTTATTTTTTCAAAAAGCCCATCTCCATCCGTGGCTACTGGGAATTGGAAGAAGAATGGACGATAGGAGAATAGCGGTTATTTTGACGTGTGCAATTGCGAAAAAATGTGTAAGTTTGCGACCGTTTTTCGGAAATGAAAACGAGAAAAGATTATTATTATAACAATTTATAAATCAGTATTTTAAATGGAAAGAGACAACAAAATTTTTGATTTGATTCAGCAAGAACGCAATCGTCAGACCAAGGGTATTGAATTGATTGCTTCTGAAAATTTCGTTAGCGACCAAGTTATGGAAGCTATGGGCAGCGTAATGACGAACAAATACGCTGAAGGTTACCCGGGAAAACGTTACTATGGTGGTTGCCAAGTTGTTGACCAAAGCGAAGCCATTGCTATTGAAAGAGCAAAACAACTTTACGGTGCTTGCTGGGCCAACGTACAACCTCACTCCGGTGCACAAGCCAATATGGCGGTCTTTATGGCTTGCCTCAAAGCAGGTGACACGTTTATGGGAATGAACCTCAACCACGGCGGTCACTTGTCACACGGTAGCGCCGTTAACTTCTCCGGTTTGATGTTCAACGTTGTTGACTACAGCGTTCGCGAAGATACCGGTATGGTTGACTATGACGAAATGGAAAAACGCGCACTCGAAACCCGTCCGAAACTCATCATCGGTGGCGGTTCCGCCTACAGCCGTGACTGGGATTGGGCTCGTATGCGTGCCATCGCTGACAAAATCGGTGCCATCCTGATGGGCGACATCAGCCACCCGAGCGGTTTGATTGCCAAGGGTTACTTGAACAACGCCGTAAAATATTGTCACATTGTTACTACGACCACGCACAAAACGCTCCGTGGACCTCGTGGCGGTCTCATTTTGATGGGCGAAGATTTTGACAATCCGTGGGGCAAGACCACTCCGAAGGGCGAAATCAAGAAGATGAGTGCGTTGCTCGACAGCGCTGTTTTCCCGGGCGTACAAGGCGGTCCGCTGGAACACGTCATCGCTGCCAAGGCAGTTGCTTTTGGTGAAGCACTGACCGACACTTACGATCAATACATCCAACAGGTTATGAAGAACGCCAAGGTGATGTGCCAGGCCTTCATCGACAAGGGATACAAAGTTATCAGCAATGGTACTGACAACCACTTGATGCTCATCGACCTCCGCACCAAATTCCCGGAACTCACCGGCAAGGAAGCTGAAAACGCATTGGTAGCTGCCGACATCACTGTCAACAAGAATATGGTGCCGTTTGACAGCCGTAGCGCATTCAAGACCAGCGGTTTGCGTATTGGTACGCCCGCTATCACCACCCGTGGTTTGAAAGAAGGTGAAATGGGTACGATTGTCAATATGATTGACGCCGTTCTCAGCAACCCGACAGACGAAGCCCTCATCGCCAAGACGCGTGGTCAGGTGAACGAGATGATGCAGAATCGTCCATTGTTCGCTTGGTAAAATCAAATATATTGTAGAGGCACACTCAACGGTGTGTCTCTACAATTTTCACACATATAATATAAACGAAAACTTTGCCTATGATATAGCAAATAAATCGTTACACACATTTTAATAGGAAAAAGCGGAAAAGCTTTACACGGGATTCTTTGAAACTTCGACACCTTCAAATTCCTTCCCCCAAAAAGCAACGACGCTCCCGCCATTGGCGTGGGCTTTATTCGTTGACATTAGGAAGGAAAGGCAGTCGAAGGCCTCAAAGAATCTAATGTTCGCGACAAAGTGCCACGCTTTTTTTATGTGGAGTAATAATAATTTTAGGGCACTAAAATAATTAAATCTAACTTAAAAGATTTTATTAATCAAAAAACATATTATGGAACTGTATCTTCCATAAGTAATTAACAACATAAATCAATAATAGTATGAAAAGAACTAGAATTTTAACAATTTTATCAATTATTTTATTGGGTCTTACACAAATCACCTTTGCACAAACCGATGTCGCTCAAGAAACAAAAAAAACATTAAAACAATATAAAAAGGAGAAGAAAATTGTTGATGCGAATGGCCGCAGCCCTGAATCCATCATTTATAAGCATATAGAAAGAGCCAGCAATGGAAGGACCTGCGTTGTTGCAGGGGAAACCAAGTGCAAATCCGGGAATATATGTAGACAAGCCGCATTAAATAATGCACAAAACTATCTCACAACTCTCTTGTCAACACAAATTGAAGGGAAAATTGCAACGATTATGGAAAACAACGCTTCTGCGCCAGAAGAAGAAATAGATAAAATGGTAGGTACTTATGTGAAAAAAATGGCGGCAGACATTTCTGGTTGCCTTGAATATAGTTATTCTATATATACGGAGAATAACGACGGCACAAGAAACTATACAAGCTATTTCTTTGTCGATAAGAGTAAAATCTCACAAAACATAGAACGCTCATTGAAAGAAACGAAAATGACTATAGAGGAAATCCAGGAAATAACCAAAGCAGTTGAAAATAGTCTTAACGTACTGGAACAGTAATTAATTTTATTCAAGTTTCGCAAGCTCA
>DCHI01000001.1 GCA_002314795.1 Bacteroidales bacterium UBA1756
CCATTCGGTCGTAGTCACTTTCCTGGAATTTGTCGGAGTTGCATAGCAGCTCCATCCACGTTCTCATTTCCGGTGTCACGCCCTCCTGATTGGCGGCAAAACTACGCAAAAAAATGTAGGAAGTGATTGAGCATCTTTATGGTAGCATTTGTTTTGGGGGTTAGTGAAGGCGAAGCATATTAAAGACTTCCCTGTTATTGCTTGATGATTTTTTCAGTGGTCAGGATGTTCCCGTTTTCTGTCATTTGAAGGAAATAAATTCCGGACGGAAGATTGGACAGATTGATTTCCATCTGTTGAGAAGCCATCATTTTGGTCCATAATTTTTTACCAAAAATAGTATAAAGATGGATGGAAGTATTCTCTTTGACAGAGGAACAAGCGATGGTGATTTCCCCACTCGTCGGGTTCGGATAGATGTTCATCAGAACGGCGTGCGCATCGTAGTTATTGATGCTGGAAGTGTCTTCCGGCTCCTCGTGGTTCACTGTGAGACTCAGTGTCAAAATGCTGTCGCAGCCCGCAGCCGTTGTGTGACGGAAAACGTAAGTTCCGGATGTCGTTCCAATTTCAAACGTAGTATCTCTATATGTATAAGGAAGTTCCGTATCCAAAATGGTGACGGCATCGGTTTCATAGTAAGAGGGATGGATGTTGATGGCGACGCGATCAAGTCCTCCAATGTTGCGGCTGGTGTCGTAAGTAGCTACGTAATAGGTGCCTTCCGTCGCAGGACCAATGTTGAAGTCTGTGCTGATGGCCACAGGCAAAGAGTCTGTGGCGGAAAGAAACCATTGGCAAGTCTGTCCACCAAAACCTGGCGTTGCCGAGAGAACGATGTCTGCCGAACCATCGCTGCAATAACTTTGAACGGCAACGTAAGGCATAGAGATATTTGTGGAAACTAAGCTGCTGTCGGCCACAACTGCGATGAGTTCGGCAGTCCCGTTGGCTCCGTTTTCACCGTTGCCACCATTTCCACCGCGACCGCCACGACCGCCGTTGGCGCCTTGGCCCGCAGAACCTGTAGAAGAACATCCGCCGCCATCGCCGCCAGCACCACCTTGACCGCCTTGGCCACCTGCACCGCCCTGTCCGCCTTGACCGGCAGTCCCAGTAACGATGGTGGTGTTCAAAATAATGGGGGTAGAAGTTTCATAGCAGTAGATTCCGAAACTGCTTCCGCCTGCAGCACCTGGGGTTCCGCCGGTGCCACCTTGGCCGCCACCGCCGCCACCGCCGCCAGCACCGCCGCAGTATTGACCGGGAATGCCCATAATGTAGTTGGTAGCGCCACCGCCACCACCACCGCCGGCTGCACCGCCGCCGCCAAGTCCGTCGGTTCCGTTATTTCCTCTTTCGGCTGGAACAAAATATTGATACCAGCTGTAAGTATTTCCTGAAGCTATGGTTTGTCCGTCGGCTCCGTTGTAGCCGTTTTCGCCAACCGTTCCGTTGTGACCGGCAGCACCGCCTGCGCCGCCCGCACCACCTTGGCCACCAATGCCTTGTCCTCCCGTTGAACCGTTGGAACCCGCATTGCCGCCTTGACTATGGTTAACGCTGCCTTCGCCGCCATTGCCGCCACGTCCGCCGCCGCGTGCGTCGGAACCGCCGGCGCCCGCACCGCCTGTTCCTACGTCCAAGCCTTCGTTAGTCCATTCGGAAAGACCGCCGGGACCGCCTTCGCCGCCACCGTTTCCGTTGGCTCCGTTTTCACCGGCAATACCTGCTTGTCCATTCCCGCCATTGCCAGCAGTGAATTGACAGTCAACGATTTGTGTGCCAATCGAGCTGCCGGAAATGTGGAGAACATAGACGGAAGCTCCTTTGCCAGAACCCGACTGGTCGGTGTCCGTGGCCGCCGCTACGGTGATGCTCAATCGTTTCAGCATCCAGTTTGTGTCGTTGTCGGAACGAAGCCCGATTTTGTGATTACAGTCGCCAAAAGTTTCTACTGTATTGATAGTCAACTCGGTGGTTCCTCCGTTGGGATACCAAGTAAGACTGCTGAGTCCGCCTTCAATGGTAAGGTTGCTCCGGAGCTCGAGCGTATGACTTTCGTTGTAAACGCCGGAGGCAATCTTGATGCGTGTGATGGTGTCATTTCCGTTGGCCATTTCCAAAGCACGTCCGATGGTTTGCAGAGGAGTGGCGTTTGAACCGTCCGCCGCGTCATCACCCGTGGGCGATACATAAATGGTCAAGTTTTGTGCCGTCGCCATCGTTAGGGTGACTACAAAGCATAAAAATAATGTAACTATTTTATTCATAATGAGTTAAATATTATTTTCAATAAAAACGGCTGCAAAAGTACTTCTTTTTATAATAGAAATTGCTTTTTTATCATATTTAGTTATGTAAATAATTGATTTTTAATAATATAAAAAAGTTAATAAAAGTTAATAGTAAATTTTGAAAGAATAAAAAGGAGCAAGAAAAGCGTGAGGGTGACAATAAAAAAGGGAAAGAGTCGTTAAAAAACTTTATTCTTTCTCAAAATAGATTTTATGAAGCATTACGGACTCACCCTCCTTTACATACTTTTTTCTATCACCATTCTTCAGGCGCAAGAAGACAAGTCGCAGGAAGAAAAAGCGTATCCGCTTGATACATTGGATACAAAGGATAAATACACGAAAATCATCATCAATAGTGATTATACTTGGTCTTATTTGGACATCGACCGTCCGGACATTGATATGGACGCGTTGTCAGACCATTGGGACACGGAAGCCATTCACGCGTACAGAGGTGTTTCCATCGAATCGTTGCCGGATACGGTGATGCTGACGCTGGTGGACGAAAGTCACCCCTTTGCTTTGCCTATCAAGGGGCAGGTTTATTCCAAGTACGGCTACCGTCGCAAACGTCCACATCGTGGCATTGATATCCCGCTTACGACCGGAGCTCCGGTTTGTGCCGCTTTCAACGGTGTGGTTCGTGTGGCTGAAGGTAGCAGTAACACAGGTGGTTACGGAAATCTGGTGGTGATACGTCACGATAATGGCTTGGAAACCTATTACGGCCATTTGTCGAAAATCTTGGTGAAAGACAACGAGCCCGTCCGTGCGGGTGAGCCGATTGGCTTGGGTGGCAGCACCGGACGAAGCACGGGGCCGCATCTCCACTTTGAAACCCGATACAAAGGCAAGGCCTTCGATCCCGAGCGTGTGGTGGATTGGGAAAACGGCTGCGTTCGTGACACGATTTTCTTAATCCAGAAATCCTATTTCAATATCAGCTCTCATTACGGCAAACCGGACAAAGTTACGCCCGTTGCCAATGCCAATCAGAGTAGTTCGACGGTGAAGCCGGCTACGAGCACGTCGGGCCCCGTCTATTACAAGATTCGTCAAGGCGATACGTTGGGAAAAATCGCCATCAAGTACCACACGTCAGTTTCCAAACTTTGCAAGTTGAATAAGATTCGTGAAACCACCATTTTACAAATCGGTCGCAAGCTGCGTGTGAAATAATAAATGTAAGGGAGCTTGTCCTTTATCTTGAAAATCCGTGTAACTTTGCCCCACTTTTTCAACGTGTGAGGACAAATGCTAATTAGTTGGTTATCACCATTTTTACAACATTCATCTGCTCAGGTTTCAGACGGAATGCTTCCCATTTCCGCCTATTCTGACTGGGCCACTTTTTTCCTTACGCTTTCCTTTATTCTGTTGGCCGTCAATGTCACGAGCAATCGCCGTACATTCCGTCCCATTTTGCAGGCACTCTTCGTCCCGCGGGTTCGCTCGCAATTTTTTAGAGAAACGAAGTTGTACAACGAATGGGTCTATGCCATCGGAATGTTGTACAATGCTTTGATACAAGGACTTTTCCTGTTTTATTTAGCGATTCTGTTTTTACCTGCAACGACTTCTTTATCGTTTCCCATTCTCTATCTTATCTGTTTTGGGATTTTTTTGGTGGACCACTATTTCAAGTTTTTAAATTCTTCCTTTTTAGGAAGACTCTTTGGCTGTGAAAGCGAAGTTCTATCCTTCAATCACAGCAAATTCTTTTACGTTTCTACCAACTCCGTCGTTCTTCTTCCCATTCTTGCGGTGAGCATCTATCTTGGACGACCGGTGCTTCTTTTCATTTATCTTCCGTTTTTCATCGTCACTTACGTGATGATGCTGTATCGGACTTTGACGATAAAAAAATCCACGTTAAGTTTTTTTCAATTTTTTTTGTACTTTTGCACCCTTGAAATCTTACCCTATCTCGTGTTCCTTAAAATGCTATTTTCCCTTAGATAATTGGGCGTTTCACAAGAAAAGAGAATTAAACGTTTTTGCGTAAATGAAAATAAAAAACATCCTCATCTCACAAAATCCTCCGGCAGATTTCGACAAGTCACCCTATGCTGAGCTGAAGCGGAAATATAGTATCAACATCGATTTCTATAAATTTTTCAAAGTAGAAGCTTTCACTTCGCGTGAGTTCCGTGAGGCCAAGGTTAACATCTTGGATCATTCTGCCATCATTTTTTCAAGCAAAAACATCATTGATTATTTCTTCAATATCATTAAGGAAATCCGTGTGGAACTTCCCGAAGATATGAAGTACATCTGCACGACAGACGCCGCTGCTTTCTATTTGCAGAACTATATCCAGTTCCGTAAACGCAAAGTGTTTTTCAATAAGAACAACGATCCCAAGGGACTTTTTGATTTGATTTTGAAAAATCAGGATTGTAAGTTCTTGATTCCTTGCGGAAACGATATGCCTTCGACGCCGCTGACGCAGTTCTGTGACGAACGCAACATTGCTTATACGCAGGCCGCCATCTTCAAAAACGTGCCCGCCAACTTGAAAGAAGAGGTCGATATCAATAAATACGATATGATTATCTTTTTCAGTCCCTCCGGAATACAGTCTTTGCAAAGCAACTTCCCCGATTATGAGCAGGGAGAAGTCGCTTTCGGCGCATTGGGCGACCTTGCAGCTAATGCCGTGACCGGCGCCGGTTATACGCTTCACGTCAAAGCTCCCTCCAAGGAAGCCCCCTCCATTACCGCGGCAATGGATATTTTCTTGAAAGAATATGCAACCAGAAGACGCTAAAAATCAGCATCTTACTTTTAAAAAAAAGGAACGAATCTGTTCCAAACTGACGATTGAACGCTTGCTTGAAAAAAAGCAAAAGTTTTTCGTTTATCCTTTCAAATGCTACTACGATTTTACGCCTCGTACCGATGCCGATTCCGTTCACCGGATTCTTATCACTGTGCCGAAACGCAATTTCAAGCACGCCGTCGATCGTAACCGACTCAAACGTCTCATTCGCGAGGCATATCGTCAAAATCATCGTCAAATATTTGATAATCAGATTCCTGATAATCTTCGGAGCGATCTCTTTTTTCTCTATGTGGGAAAGGAAATTCTGCCCTATAATTTAATTGAAGACAAAATAATAGAGATACTTCAACGTTTAACAAAGGTTGTACGTTCGTGATGAAGCATCTCTTAAAAAGCATCTACCTTTTTATTAAAAAGTGTCTTTCTTCATTGATGATTTTTCTTATAAAAGTCTATCAGTGGACACTTTCGCCTTTCATTGGACGCAGTTGCCGTTATACGCCCACCTGCTCGAACTACGGCATTGAAGCCATCCGGAAACACGGTCCGTTCAAGGGAGGATGGCTCACGTTCAAACGAATCCTATCCTGCAACCCGTGGGGAGGAAGCGGCTATGACCCCGTTCCGTGATTTTTAAACAGAATTATCAGAATCAAAAATTCCATCATATCTAAAAATTGTAAAATGACGAACTTTAAATCACTGAAAAATACGTTGTTGGCTTTTGTTCTCTCTTTTGTTATCCTGACACCCGCGCAGGCACAAAACGATTTTGAGATTGCAAAGAATGTAGATATTTTTGTCACGGTACTCCGTGAGTTGAACGCCAAGTACGCCGATGAAATCACCCCCGGTGACTTGACGCAGACGGCCATTGATGCTATGCTTGAAAGTTTGGACCCCTACACGGTTTACTATCCGGAAAATAAAATCGAGGATGTCAAAATGATGACGGCCGGTCAGTACGGTGGCATTGGCGCCCTGATTCAGCAACACGAAAAAGAGGTGCTCATCTCTGAAATCTACGAAGGTTGTCCCGCACAGAAAAGCGGACTTTTGGCCGGCGACGTGATTTTGAAGGTGGATGGAAAATCGACGGAAGGTAAGAACTCCTCCGATGTGAGCGCCATCTTGAAAGGCCAGCCGGGAAGCACACTGGCTTTGGAAGTCTTCCGTCCGACCAAGAATAAAAAACTCACTTTCAATATCAAACGTGAGGAAGTGAAACTCCCGAATCTTCCCTATTATGGAATGTTGGACTCCGAAATCGGTTACATCAAGTTGGATCAGTTTACCGAAAATGCCGGCAAAGAGGTGAGGGATGCCTTCACCGATTTGAAAAAGCAGGGTATGAAAAAGTTGGTCTTCGACCTTCGCAACAACGGCGGCGGTTTGTTGCAGGAAGCGGTGAAAATTATGAACATTTTCGTTGACCAGGGAACAATTATCGTGACGACGAAGGGAAAGATTCCGGAACAAAACAACACGTTCCGTACGCCCGCAGCCGCATTGGACAAAGACATTCCGGTTGTGGTGCTGGTGAACGAGATGAGTGCCTCCGCTTCCGAAATCGTTTCCGGTTCCTTCCAAGATTTGGACCGCGGCGTCATCATAGGCAAGAAAACGTTTGGAAAAGGGCTGGTGCAAAATATCGTGCCGCTCAGTTTCAATTCCACGATGAAACTCACGGTTTCAAAATACTACATTCCCAGTGGCCGTTGCGTGCAGAATATTGACTATTTTGAGAAAGATACTACCAAAAAACCGGTACATATTCCTGATTCATTGGCTGTTGCTTTCAAAACCAAAAATGGCAGAACCGTTTATGACAAGGGCGGCGTCGAACCGGACGTGCTCACTCCCGAAGTAGAAGCCAGCAACGTGCTTTTGTCGTTGGTTCTCAACAACCTCGTATTTGATTTTGCCAATATGTACCACGCCAATCACACGGTCATTCCGCCGGCGGCCGAGTTTACCGTTGACGACGATCTCTATGCCGAATTTGTTGCGTTTCTGAAAGACAAAGATTACAATTACAAAACGGAAACGGAGTACGTGCTGGACGATTTGAAAGAATCGGCGGATTTGGACAAATATTGGAACAAACTGAAACCGATGTACGACTCAATGTTGGAGACCATCAAAAAGGAGAAGGAAGCCGACTTGCAGACGTACAAAGGGGAAATTTCCGAGTACTTGGCGTCTGAAATCGCCGTCCGTTATTATTATCAGAAAGGCAGAATCATCAGTCAGCTTTCCATCGATCCCGATATTGCCGAAGCGAAAAAGGTATTGAATGATACGGCTCGCTATCGTTCAATTTTGAAATTGAAGTAATTGCGATTCTTCTTTTTAGAGGTGAAAAAAACCGTAGAGGCGCAAAATCGTGAGCCTCTACGGTTTTTATATAAAATCTCCTATGACAAAATGTCAGCAACTATTTTGGCACGGTGTTTGCTAATCGTGCCCGCGTTTTTCTTTATTATAAAAAAAGAAAAACTATCTTTAGATAAATTATTAGAAATCAAATAAATAAAATAATAAACTATGCAAAAAGGACAAATTAACGTACAAACTGAAAACATCTTTCCGGTTATTAAAAAATTCTTGTATTCCGAACACGATATTTTTATTAGAGAGTTGATTTCCAACGCCGTTGATGCCACGCAAAAACTGAAAACGTTGGTGCAAATTGGCAAGGCCGATTGCGAATTGGGCGATGTCACGATTCACGTCTCTGTGGATAAAGATGCCAAAACCATCACCGTTTCCGACCGCGGAATCGGTATGACGGCGGATGAGGTTGACAAATATATCAACCAGATTGCGTTCTCCGGCGCGGAAGAATTTTTGGAAAAATTCAAAAGTGACGGCGCCAATATCATCGGGCACTTTGGACTGGGTTTCTATTCTGCGTTTATGGTTTCCGACCGCGTTGATATTTTTACTCAGTCGTATCAAGCTGGTGCAAAGGCCGTTAAATGGAGCTGTACCGGCTCTCCGGACTATGAAATGGAAGAAACGGAAAAAGAGGGACGTGGTACCGACATCGTTTTGCACGTTTCCGAAGATTCCATCGAATTTTTGGACGAAGCCAAAATCGTTTCCCTGCTTCGTAAGTACTGCCGTTTCTTGCCTGTCGCCATTCAGTGCGGGGAAGAAAGCAAGTGGGAAAAGCCGGAAAAAGCAGCCGACAGCGACGAAGAACCGAAGGAAGTTGAAGTGAAGGTGCCTCGCATCATCAATAATACCAACCCGCTCTGGAAACAAAATCCGTCCGAAATCTCTCAGGAACAATACGTTGACTTCTACCGTGAACTCTACCCGATGACGTTTGATGAACCGTTGTTCCAAATCCATTTGAATGTCGATTACCCGTTCAACCTTACCGGTATTCTCTATTTCCCGAAGGTGAGAAACCAAATGGAAATCCAGAAAAACAAAGTGCAACTCTATTGTAACCAGGTGTTTATCACTGACCAGTTGGAAGGTGTCATCCCCGAATTTATGATGCTGCTTCACGGCGTCATTGATTCTCCCGACATCCCGTTGAACGTCTCCCGTTCCTATTTGCAGTCGGACTCCAACGTGAAGAAAATTTCTTCCCACATTACAAAAAAAGTTGCGGACAAATTGGAAGAGATGTTCAAAAACAATCGGGAAGATTTTGAAAAGAAGTGGGATGACATCAAAGTTTTCATTGAATATGGCTGCGTTACCGACGACAAGTTCTATGAGCGTGCCAAATCGTTTATGCTTTTTAAAAATATTGATGGAAAGTACTTTACGATGGACGAGTACCGCACGCACATCGAAACGTTGCAGAAAGACAAGAACGACATCGTGGTCTATCTGTACGCGCACGACGTGGATACGCAGCACGTTTACATTCAGGCCGCCAAGGAAAAGGGCTACGACATCCTTCTGATGGACGGTTTCCTGGATACGCACTTCATCAATCTGATGGAGCAGAAGTTGGAAAAGAGCCGTTTTGCTCGCGTTGATGCCGACATCATCGACCGGTTGATAGAAAAGGACGAAGCTACGCCAGCTAAACTTTCCGATAAGGAACAGGAATCGCTGAAGGGCGTTTTTGAAGGTATCGTCGATAAGGACAAGTTTATGGTGCAGATTGCCAACCTGAGTGAGTCGGACCTCCCGATTCTCATCACCCAGAACGAGTTTATGCGTCGTTTCCAGGATATGGAAAAATTGTCCGGACAGCGCGGGATGTACGGCAATATGGAACATTACAACCTCGTGGTGAACGGAAACCACCCGTTGGCTTCCCGTATTTTGGAAGAAACCGACGAAGCCAAGAAAACCAACCTGACGCAGCAGTTGGTAGATCTTGCTCTCCTTTCTCAAAATATTCTGAAGGGCGAAAAACTGAGCGAGTTCATCAAACGAAGCGTTGATCTTTTGTAGAGAAATTCATCCTTACGATAAAACCGGACTGTATAGTTCGGTTTTTTGTTTTTTTATACCTTTGCTCGTTTTTTTTAGAAATATTATTAAAACGTAATATTCTACAAATCAATTAAATAAAATAAATATGAAGTTCCAAGATGCTGAAAATATCATTTTTGGTGGGCAGAAGTTGCGAATCACGGCAAGTAAAAGACAACGCATCGAGAACAGTTATCAATTTTTAAAAGAGTTTTCCAAAGACAAGGTCATTTACGGAATCAATACCGGATTTGGCCCGATGGCGCAATATCGCGTTTCCAATGAGGATTTGGAGGCGCTTCAGTACAACATCATCCGCAGTCACAGTACCGGTGCAGGGCAACCGTTTGGCCCGCAAGATGTTAAGGCGGCGATGCTTTCCCGTTATATGACTTTTGCCAACGGAAAGTCTGGCGTTCATATTGATGCTTTGGAGCTGTTGGCGGCCTTCATCAACAATGATGTTACCCCGTACATTCCGCAGCACGGAAGTGTGGGCGCCAGCGGTGACTTGGTGCAGTTGGCGCACCTCGCCCTCACGTTGATTGGCGAAGGGCAGGTCTTTTACAAAGGTGAACTCCGTCCGACGTCCGACGTGATGAAGGAACTTCGACTTGCTCCCATTCGCCCGCACATCCGCGAAGGACTCGCCCTTACGAACGGCACCGCTATGATGACCGGTGTGGGAATCGTGAACCTGCACTATGCAAAACAGTTGCTGCAAAATGCAATCGTCGCGTCGGTGATGGTGAACGAAATCGTGGCTTCGTACGACGACTTTCTTGCTCCAGAACTCAATGATTTGAAGAACCATTCCGGACAGAGCGAAATGGCGCGCCAGATGCTGAAAATTGCGGCTTCTTCGAAATGCTTGCTGAAACGTGAGGTGGAAATGTTCCGTCCGCACGAAGAGTTGGTTTTCAAACATAAGGTACAACCTTTCTACTCTCTCCGTTGTACGCCACAAATTCTGGGCCCGATTTGGGACACGTTGCAGTTTGCTGAAAAGATTCTGCACGAGGAGTTGAATGCTGTTGACGACAATCCTATCGTGGATTCCGAAACAAAGACGGTTTATCACGGTGGCAATTTCCACGGCGATTACGTGTCATTTGAAATGGACAAGATCAAAATTGCCGTCACCAAACTGACGATGCTGATGGAACGGCAACTCAACTATTTGTGTCACGATAAAATCAACGAGACGTTGCCTCCGTTCTTGAATTTGGGCAAATTGGGACTCAATTACGGCGTGCAGGCAATGCAGTTTACCGCCACTTCTACCACGGCAGAATGCCAGACGTTGTCCAACCCGATGTATGTTCACAGTATTCCTAACAATAATGATAATCAGGATGTTGTGAGTATGGGAACCAATTCGGCAATCTTAGCACGCCGTGTGATTGAGAATGCCTATCAGGTGATGGCCATTCATTACATTGCTTTAGTGCAAGCCGTTGACTGTCTGAAAATTAAAGACAATCTTTCTACGGAAACGCGCCGTCTTTATGATGAAGTACGCGCCATCGTTCCCACCTTTGTGGAAGATACGACGAAATATGAGGACATCGCTCATATTATTGATTATTTAAAAAACTGATTTTCAAAATAATAAAATGAAATATGCACTTGTCACAGGCGGCTCTCGCGGTATCGGTCGCGCCGTCTGTCTCCAATTGGCCGAAATGGGCTATCCGGTTGTCATCAACTACGCGCACAATCAGCAAGCAGCGGAAGAGACCAAAACAATGGTGGAAGCAAAGGGCGTTGTGGCGGAGTTGCTTCCGTTCGATGTTTCAGACGGAGACGCTACCGAGTCTGCCATTGTACAGTGGCAAGCCGCTCATCCCGATGACCACATCGCCGTTTTGGTCAACAACGCTGGCATTCGCCAAGATACGCTGATGATTTTTATGGAAAACAGTCAGTGGCACGACGTGCTGAACACGACGCTCAACGGGTTCTTCTACCTCACGCGCTATCTTGTGAAAGGGATGGTTTCCAAGCGCTTCGGACGCATCATCAATATCGTCTCTTTATCCGGAATTAAAGGGATGCCCGGACAAGTGAACTACTCGGCGGCAAAAGCGGCGCTCATCGGGGCGACGAAAGCGTTGGCGTTGGAAGTGGCTCCGCGCAAGGTGACGGCCAATGCGGTGGCGCCAGGCTTTGTGGCTACCGATATGACGAAGGGGTTGGACGAAGAGAGCTTGAAAAAACAGATTCCGTGCGGCCGTTTCGGAAAACCTGAAGAGGTTGCTTCGCTCGTCGGCTTCCTTGCCTCCGAACAAGCTGCCTACATCACGGGTGAGGTCATCTCCATCAATGGAGGACTTTACACCTAAAATCCTTCTTTTTAGATGAACAAAAAGATGTACTTTTGCATCGCTAAAAAAGTAGGTGTTTACGCTTTATTTCACCAAAAAAACGATTGAATATTGTCATAAAATGAAACGTGCCGTCATAACTGGAATGGGGATTTATTCGTGTCTCGGGAAAAATTTGGAAGAGGTTCGGCAGTCGCTGTATTTGGGAAAGTCCGGAATTGGCATCGACCCCGAACGCACGGCATACGGTTATCGTTCTCCATTGACTGGAATCGTGGAACGTCCCGCGTTAAAAGGTCTTTTGGACCGTCGTTCTCGTATCTGTTTGGCAGAAGAGGGCGAGTACGCGTATATGGCTACGGCTGAGGCACTTCGCAACGCCGGCATAGATGCTGACTACTTGGAACGCAACGAAGTCGGTGTACTGTACGGGAACGACTCGTCCGCCCGTGCCGTCATTGAAGCCCATACACGCACGCTCGAAACCAAAGACACCACGCTGTTAGGTTCCGGCGCCATCTTCCAGTCTATGAACTCCACGGTGACGATGAACCTTTCCACCATTTTCAAACTGAAAGGCATCAATATGACGATTAGTGCCGCTTGCGCCAGCGGGTCGCACGCCATTGGTTTGGGACTGATGTTCATCCGCCAAGGATGTCAGGATATGATTATTTGTGGTGGCGCCCAGGAAGTTAACTATTTGGCAATGGGTAACTTCGATGCCATCAGTGCGTTTTCCACGCGCACGGAAGACCCCACCCGTGCTTCCCGTCCGTTTGACCGCGACCGCGACGGCCTCGTGCCGAGTGGCGGCGCTGCTACTGTCATTTTGGAAGAGTACGAACACGCCGTCAAACGCGGCGCTCCCATTCTTGCTGAAGTCATCGGTTACGGGTTCTCTTCCAACGGTGCCAACATCTCGCAGCCCAGTGACCTCGGTTCCTATATCGCGATGGAACGTGCTTTGAAAGACGCTGCGTTGACGCCCGCCGACATCGACTACGTGAACGCGCACGCCACCTCTACCCAGCAGGGAGACGCATTCGAAGCCGACGCGCTAAACCAACTTTTCGGCGAATGCAGAACGCCTGTATCCTCCACAAAGTCTATGACGGGCCACGAATGCTGGATGGCCGGAAGTAGTGAAATCGTTTATTCTAACTTAATGATGCTCAACGACTTCATCGCTCCAAACATCAATTTTGAAAATCCTGATGAACATTCCAAAAATTTGAACATTATCCCCGTTACCACGGAAAAGAGAATCAAAACCTATCTCTCCAACTCGTTCGGATTTGGAGGCACGAACAGTGCCCTCGTGGTTCGTAACATTGAAAAATAATCTTTCTTTAAATCAATTATAAAGAATTATGAATAGAACAGAAATTATTGAGATAATTAACAATTTTCTTGTAGAAGAACTTGAAATTGAGGAGGATAAACTAAAAGATTCTGCTCTTTTAAAGGAAGATCTCAAAATTGACAGTCTTGATTTTGTAGATATTGCAGTCATTGTTGAAAGTCATTTTAAAGTAAAAATCAAGCCCGAAGATATGAAGGGCGTGAAGACGTTGGTGCAATTCTACGATTACATTGAGAGCAAAATTCAGTAATGGCTTCGGACGGCAGACAGTGGAGTGGCAAAACGGGCGGCGGTGACTTTGGCCAGCGTTTCCTTTTGCGCTTTTTCAAATCCGTGCCGGTGGTCGTACTCTATCCGGTATTGTATCTTACCGTGCCGTTCTATGCCGTGGCTAATGCTAAGGAATTTAAATGTATCTATCAGTATTTTAGAGAGATACATCGTTTCTCGAAATGGAAATCCTTTTGGAAAACGTGGCAGAATCATCTGATTTTTGGTCAGATTGTTTTGGACCGTTTTGCCGTCCTGGCGGGAAATTCGTCTCAGTTTCACGTGACGATGGATGATGACAAACCATTTCTGCATTTGTTTGAACAGCCGGGCGGTTTTGTAATCGCCGGTGCTCACGTCGGCAATTTTGAACTGATCGGGCATCTTTTCAAACAGACGAAAAAGCCCATCAACATCATTGTTTTTGGAGGCGAGAATGCCAATTTGCAGCAGAAACGGCGAGACTCTTTTGGCGCCAACAACGTTAAAATGATTCCTGTCAGCAAGGATTTGTCTCACGTCTTTGCCGTTAAGACGGCCATTGATAACGGGGAAGTGGTAGCCATTGCTTTTGATCGTGTTTTTGGAAGTGATAAGACGTTGGAAATGAGTTTTATGCACAGAAAAGCCAATTTCCCGTTAGGTCCGTTTCTTCTTGCTGCACAGGCCAATTGTCCGGTGGTGTGCCTCACTTCGGTTAAAATTCGGCGGACGACTTACCGCGGATTTGCTCAGGTGATTTCAGCGGAGGAGGGAAACTTGCGAAGCCGCAGCCAGCAAATCGCGGAGCAGTACGTCGCTTTTTTGGAAAAAATCCTTCGCTTTCGTCCGGAGCAATGGTTTAATTTTTATGATTTTTGGGAAATAAACAGATAAGATATGAAACTCCAATCCCCGCAAAAAGAACTTTATGGAACTGAGCAGTGTACCGCTTTGCAGGCGCAGCGTCTGGCTCAGGAAATCGCCTTCGCTCCCGTTGTGTTTCAAGTCTCGCGACTGATGGTCAAATGGGGCATCTTAGAACTTCTTGACCAAAATAAGAATGGTTTGACTTTGGACGAGATTGCCCAGAAAACCCATCTTTCTCTTTATGGAGTGAAGATTTTGGTGGAAGCGTCGCTCACGATTGGCACCGTTTTGTTGAAAGATGAAAAAATTGTATTGGCTAAGGCTGGGTGGTTCTTGTTGAATGACGAGATGGTTCAAGCCAATATGAACTACAATCACGATGTTAACTATTTGGGATTGTTCTATTTGGAGGAGTCTATTTTGAACGAAAAACCGGAAGGACTGAAAGTGTTTGGTGATTGGCCGACCATTTACGAAGGTTTGTCACAGCTGCCTCCGCAGGTTCAGAAAAGCTGGTTCGGCTTCGACCATTTCTATTCCGACAACTCGTTTGAAGAGGCATTGAAGATTGTCTTTGATAATCAACCGAAAACATTGTTGGACGTGGGTGGCAATACAGGGCGTTTCGCAACGCAATGTGTGAACTATGATAAAAATGTAAATGTCACCATTATGGACTTGCCGCAACAGTTGCAACTGATGCGCCAGGCCACTTCCGGTTTGGACGATGCCGACCGTATTCACGGGTATGCCGGCAATTTGTTGGATGAAGCGACGGTTTTCCCCACAGGATTTGACGCCATTTGGATGAGTCAGTTTCTGGACTGTTTTTCGGAAGAACAGGTTGTCAGCATTTTACGGCGGGCGGCCGTCTCTATGAACGAAAACAGCAAATTGTACATTATGGAAACGTTCTGGGACCGTCAGCGTTTTGAAACCGCCTCCTACTGTTTGGCACTCACCAGTCCCTATTTTACGGCGATGGCCAACGGCAACAGCAAGATGTACCATTCGGACGATATGGCTCGCTGTGTGGAATCCTCCGGTTTAATCATTGAAACGATTCACGACGGACTTGGGTTTTGCCACAGCATAATGGTTTGTAGGAAGAGGTAGTTCCTGTACTTTGCATAAAAAAATGCCTCCACATCGTGAAGGCATTTTTTGTTTATTGCTAAATAGTTGATTAGCTTTCCTTTGAGCCGGTGAAAGTAGCAATGACAATGTCAGCTTCAACGCCAAAAACTGTAGCTTTGTAGTAAACTTTCAACGTAACATTGGAATCACTGAATGTGGCTTCTGCCTTAATTTTCTCAATAGCTTGATCGGTGTAGTCACTGATGTTAATCAGGGCAGTAGCAGCGGAAATCATTTCAGAAGACAGACTGCTGGAAGTGGTGGCGTAAGCACCGTCTGAAGATTTTTCCATATCAATCAGATATTCCCACAACAAGTTTTCTTTGTTGACAGGATTTTGAGAGAAATGGATTTTCCCTTGTTTCGTGGATGTGGAAGAATCACTTTGTTTAACAATGTTGAAGGTTCCACTGTAAGTGCCAACATATTTTGCTGATTCGTAAGATTCATCTTTGCAACCGCAAACTGCGAGGGCAACAACGGCGAGAATTAAAAATACTTTTTTCATAATTGTTTGTTTTTAAGTGTTCTAAAAAAAATTATTGATGGGGTACTGTGTGTTTTTCCAACATTTCGTCGATGGTTGTGCGGATGAGTTTGACGAAATCGGCCACCGGCATCGTGCCTTTGTCGCCAGCACCGTGCTCTCTCACGGAGACGGTACCTTCGGCTTCTTCTTTTTCACCTACGATAACCATATACGGAATCTTGCGGACTTCGGCGTCACGGATTTTTCTGCCGGCCTTTTCGTTACGTTCGTCAACGATGGCACGGAAGTCATTGTCGTCCAAAATGTCGCGGACCTTGCGAGCGTAGTCGAGATATTTTTCACTGATAGGCAGAATGATAACCTGATCCGGAGTGAGCCAGAGCGGGAAGTTGCCGCCGGTGTGTTCGAGCAGTACGGCAACAAAACGTTCCATAGAACCGAACGGAGCACGGTGAATCATAACGGGACGCTGCTTGCTTTGGTCGGCAGCCGTGTATTCCAGTTGGAAGCGTTCAGGAAGGTTGTAGTCAACCTGGATGGTTCCGAGTTGCCATTTTCTACCGATGGCATCCTTCACCATAAAGTCGAGTTTCGGACCGTAGAAAGCGGCTTCGCCGTATTCAACCACGGTGTTGAGGTTCTTTTCCTGAGAAGCTTCAATGATAGCTCTTTCTGCTTTTTCCCAGTTCTCATCAGTACCGATGTATTTGGACTTGTTGTTGGGGTCACGAAGGGAAATCTGAGCAACGTAATCTTTAAAGTCTAACGCTCTGAAAATGTACATAATAATGTCGATTACCTTGCAGAATTCTTCCTTGATCTGGTCGCTGGTGCAGAAAAGGTGAGCATCGTCCTGGGTGAAGGAACGGACGCGGGTAAGTCCGTGAAGTTCACCACTTTGTTCGTAACGATAAACCGTACCGAACTCAGCCAAACGCAACGGAAGGTCACGATAGGAACGCGGTTTGCAAGCGTAGATTTCACAGTGGTGAGGACAGTTCATCGGTTTGAGGAAGTACTCTTCGCCCTCTTGCGGAGTCGTAATCGGACGGAAGGAGTCGGCGGCATATTTCTGGTAGTGACCGGAGGTTTTGTAAAGGTCCACATTTCCAATGTGAGGAGTGATGACCTGAAGATAACCGTGTCTTTTCTGTACCTTAATCAAGAAACGTTCCAGACGTTTGCGGAGGTCGGTTCCTTTCGGGAGCCACAATGGAAGACCTTGTCCCACCTTCTGTGAGAAGGTGAAAAGTTCCATTTCCTTGCCCAATTTTCTGTGGTCGCGCTTTTTAGCTTCTTCCAGCATAACGAGGTATTCATCCAATTCCTTTTTCTTCGGGAAGGTGATACCGTAAATACGGGTGAGCTGTTTGCGTTTTTCATCGCCACGCCAGTATGCGCCAGCGGTGTTGATTAACTTGATGGCCTTGATGGGAGCGGTATTGAACAAGTGCGGTCCGCGGCAAAGATCGGTAAATGCGCCACTTTCGTAGAAGGTGATGGTGCCGTCTTCCAAATCGTTGATTAATTCAACTTTGTAAATTTCATCTTTTTTGGAAAAATAATCGAGGGCTTCTTTTTTAGAAACTTCCTTGCGGATGAACTGCATTTTGCCGGCAGCGAGTTCCTGCATTTTGGCTTCGATGGCTGGAAAATCATCGGAAGAGATGGTCTGATCCATAAAATCGATGTCGTAGTAGAAACCGTTTTCAATGCTCGGTCCGATACCGAATTTTGCGTTCGGGTAAAGTTCGGAGATGGCAGCGGCCATCAAGTGAGCGGAAGAGTGCCAATAAACGGCTTTCCCTTCGGGGTCGTTCCACGTCAACAGTGTGACGGAAGCGTCTTCGTTGATTTCAAAATTGAGGGCAACAACTTTGTCGTTAACTTTGGCAGCCAATACGTTACGTGCCAACCCTTCACTAATGCTCAAGGCAATGTCATAGGGAGTCGTCCCTTTCTCAAATTCTTTAACAGAATTATCAGGTAAAGTAATGTGAATCATTATGTTAGTTTTATTTTATGGTCTTAAAAAAACGTGGCAAAGGTACATCATTTTTTTGAGTTGATGGATAATAACAAAATTAATATTATAGAAAAAATCGTACTTTTGCAACCCTTTTGTGATAATCTTTAAAAATGATAATATGATGACTTTGCAAGAATTTCAACAGGATATCAGACAAGGTATTCCTTCTCAATTGCCTGATCCAAAACCTTATGACACAACTATTAACCACGCTCCCAAACGCAAGGACATTTTGACTCCTGCCGAAAAGAAGCTCGCCCTCCGCAACGCCCTCCGTTACTTTGACCCGTCGGTGCACGCTACGCTCATTCCCGAGTTTGTGGAAGAACTTCATAAGTACGGCAGAATCTATATGTACCGCCTTCGTCCTGACTACGAAATGTATGCCCGCCCGATTGAACAGTACCCCGCTAAGTGCCAACAGGCCGCAGCCATTATGCTGATGATTCAGAATAACTTGGATCCCGCCGTCGCTCAGCACCCGCACGAATTGATTACTTACGGTGGCAATGGTGCCGTTTTTCAGAATTGGGCTCAGTACCGCCTCGTGATGAAATACCTTTCCGAAATGACCGATGAACAAACCCTCGTGATGTACTCCGGTCATCCGCTCGGACTGTTCCCGTCACACAAAGACGCTCCCCGCGTGGTCGTGACCAACGGTATGGTTATTCCAAACTATTCAAAACCAGACCATTGGGAAAAATTCAATGCGATGGGCGTTAGTCAGTACGGCCAAATGACCGCCGGTTCTTATATGTACATCGGACCGCAGGGCATCGTTCACGGAACGACCATTACTGTTTTGAATGCAGCTCGTAAAATTGGTGGCGGCGCTGCCGGTAAGTTGTTCATCACTGCCGGTTTAGGTGGTATGTCAGGCGCTCAGCCCAAAGCCGGTGACATTGCTGGTGTCGTCTCCATTACGGCTGAAATCAACCCGAGCGCCACGCAGAAACGTTACGCTCAAGGTTGGGTGGATGAGGTTCACGAAAACTTGGACGAACTTTTCGTCGCTGTGAATGACGCACGTGCCAAGAAAATTGCCAAATCGTTTGCTTATCAAGGCAATGTCGTTGATCTTTGGGAATATTGTGCTGCCAAGGGAATCCAGGTGGATCTTGGCTCCGACCAAACCTCACTCCATAATCCGTGGGCCGGTGGTTACTATCCTGTCGGTCAATCTTTTGAAGAATCAAAGGTGATGATGGCTGAAAATCCGGAAAAGTTCAAAGCCGCCGTCCAAGAAAGTCTCCGTCGTCAAATTGCCGCAATCAACAAGCTGACTGTCAACGGAATGTATTTCTTCGACTATGGGAATGCTTTCCTTTTGGAATCCAGTCGTGCCGGCGCCGATGTCTTGAAAGCGGACGGTACTTTCCGCTATCCTTCTTACGTTCAAGATATTATGGGACCTATGTGCTTCGATTATGGCTTCGGACCTTTCCGTTGGGTTTGCACGTCCGGAAAACCGGAAGACTTAGCCGTTACCGACGAACTCGCCTTGGAAGTACTTCGCAATCTCAGCAAGGACGCACCCGCTGAAATCCGTCAACAGATGAAGGACAATATCACTTGGATTGAAGGTGCTCAGGCCAATCATCTGGTCGTCGGTTCCCAAGCCCGTATTTTGTATGCTGACGAGCAGGGCCGTACGCAGATTGCGTTAGCTTTCAACAAGGCCATCCGTGAGGGCCGTCTTTCCGCACCTGTGGTCTTAGGCCGTGACCATCACGATGTTTCCGGCACGGACAGCCCGTTCCGTGAAACGTCCAACATTTACGACGGTTCCTCCTTCACCGCTGATATGGCCGTCCAGAACGTCATTGGCGACTCTTTCCGCGGTGCTACGTGGGTCAGCATTCACAATGGCGGCGGTGTCGGCTGGGGCGAGGTAATGAATGGTGGCTTCGGTATGGTGCTCGATGGCAGTGCCGATGCAGACCGTCGTCTTCAATGTATGCTTTATTGGGACGTCAACAATGGCATTTCTCGTCGCGCCTGGGCTCGTAACGATGGCGCCCTTTTTGCAATCAAACGTGCGATGAACCTCAATCCGAACCTGAAAGTCACCATCCCGAATTTGGCTGATGACGCATTGATTGACAGTGCTTTCTAAGTAGGAGGTGAGAAGTAGGAAGTAGGAAGTAAGAAGTAAGAAGTAAGAAGTAAGAAGTAAGAAGTAAGAAGTAAGAAGTAAGAAGTAAGAAGTAGGAGGGTTCTCTTCTAAAAAGGAGGGAACCCTCTTTTATTTACTTGGATAGCGTTCCCCTTTCCCCAACCTTATAAACTTTACAAACTTTATGAACTTTATAAACTAAAAAAAACCATCCCTTTTGAGAATGGCTTTTTTTTATTATGAAAAAGAAAAAAATTCTTATTCAGCGGCAGGAGCTTCCGTTTCTTCTGCGGGAGCTTCGGTAGCGGCTTCTGCTTCAGCAGCGGCAGCAGCTTCTTCTTCAGCTTTTCTCTTCGCTTCGGCTTCAGCTTCAGCAACGGCAGCCAACTTAGCAGCAACCTTAGCCGTCATAGCTTCTTTTACCTTCGTTTCAGCTTCGAGACGTTTTTCCATCTCTTTCTTAGCTGCCTTCTGGTTTTCAATCTTGATGTTGTTCATCTTGGAAATTCTTTCTTGTTTCCAAGCATCGAACTTGCTTTGAGCTTGAGCTTCAGTGAGGGCACCTTTAGCGATACCGCCACGGAGGTGTTTCATCAAATAAACGCCTTCGTGTCTGAGAATAGCGTGAGCCGTTTCTGACGGGCAAGCACCAACTTCTACCCAATAAAGAGCTCTGTCGAAGTCAATGTTTACGTCAGCGGGATTAGTCATAGGATTGTACGTACCAAGTCTTTCGATATAACGTCCGTCTCGTGGTGCGCGACCATCCGCGACTACAATGTGATAAAAAGGCTGATTCTTTTTACCGTGTCTTTGTAATCTGATTCTTGTTGCCATTTGTTAAATGATTTGGTAAATAAATTTTGGTAAAAAATTTGTGACCCCGACAGGATTCAAACCTGTAACCTTTTGATCCGTAGTCAAATGCTCTATTCAGTTGAGCTACGGGGCCATTCCCTCTTTTTTGGGACTGCAAAAATACAACTTTTTTGTTTCGTCGTCATTTGTTTTACTTTTTTTTTCTCTTTTTTTTAATGATTGATAAAATATTGACTTATAATTAAATATATCAGGATATAAAGTTCGTTTCGGAGAAATTCTAACTTTATTTCCTATTTCTTCAAGAATAAAAGGTGTTTTTTCGGAGAAAATGATTGCGCCCGCCCGCATCGACGCCTCGCCTTGTCTTTTGCTCCGCACTCCCTGCCTTGCCCGTTTTGTCACTTCGTTTCGGAAATGAAGTTTTTCTTTACTTTTGCACCTCGTTGTTACCTTTTTATTATCTGACTGATTTTTCTGATGGATTTCCCGATTGATGCACTTTCCCTTATTCCTCAAAGAAAACCTATCGTATTGATAGATAAATTGTTGTTTAGTGATGAACAGCGTTCTGTCACTTCGTTTTCTGTTTCAGACGACTGCGTTTTCGTGACCGACGGAGAATTGTCAGCTGCGGGTTTGATGGAAAATATTGCTCAAACCTGCGCCGCCCGCATCGGTTTTGTCTATTGGAATCGTCCACTCCGCATCGGCGTGGTCGGGGCTTTGAAGAATTTTACGGTAACACGTCTCCCTCACGCGGGTGAAACCCTGACGACCACCATCCGCAAGGTCCTCTTCGTAGAACCTGCCCTGGTTGTCAATGCCGTGACACGCATCGGTGAAGAAGTCGTGGCCGAGGGGGAGATGAAAGTATTTCTAACTGAAAATGAAGGATAGTAAGATGGAATCACTGTTTGTAGAAAAAGAAATTGAAGTCCGCTTCAACGAAGTGGATCCGGTGGGCATTGTTTGGCACGGCTCTTACGCCACCTATTTCGAGATGGCCCGCGAAGCATTCGGAAAAAAATATGGTTTGGATTACCTTTACATTTTTTCAAACGGCTGCTACGCGCCCCTCGTGGACTTGGATTTCCATTTTAAACGGCCGCTTCGCTATCCCGACTGCGCCATCGTAGTCGCTCGCTATCGTCCGACACTTGCCGCCAAAATCATCTTTGATTACGAAATTTATCGCGCCGCATCGCACGAATTGGTGGCCACCGGAAGTTCCGTTCAGGTCTTCATAGACAAGTCATTCCAACTGATTCTTTCTTCTCCTTCTTTTTATGAGGATTGGAAGATTAAAAACAACGTTTTACCCACCGTTGAATAGTCCGTTTCCTCGTACATCAGGCCACAAAATCCTTTGTCCATTCTCCGGAAAGTGAATTCGGGACGATGGTTTTTCTTCAAAAAATTATTATTATTTTTGCACCCTTGTTTTTGCAACAAGAATGAGTGTGATTTTATTACGGCACAGCGTTTTACGCATTTGCTAACGAATGAGAATTTGGCAAGGTTATGATATTTAATATTGGTGACAACATCGTTTCTCCATTGGGCTGGACCAGTGACGAAAATTGGTGTTCTGTACTGGAAGGCAAGAGTGGCGGACGATTGTGCATCGACAGTCTCGGCGTTCCAGAACCTTTTTTTGCTTCGCTTTTGGATGATGATGAATTGGAAACAAAATTTTTACAACTTAGGCATTCTCAAGATGTTAATTATACCAAGTTGGAAAAAATGGCCATCATTTCCGTGGCTGATGCGTTGTCAGTTTCCGGCATTTCCCCACAATCCGACGAAGTGGTTTTGATTCTTTCTACCACCAAAGGAAATGTGGAATTGTTGGAAACCTCCCTCACCCACGACCGCGCCTATCTGACCTATTCCGCCCAGCGAATTGCCGACTATTTCCGCATCCCAACAGCTCCGGTTGTTGTCAGTAACGCCTGCATCTCCGGCTGTGCGGCACAAGTGACCGCCAATCGTTTGCTGCATCGTGGCGGTTTCCGCTATGCTATCGTTTGTGGCGTTGATGTCCTTTCAAAATTTATTGTATCTGGTTTCCAGTCTTTTAAGGCGCTTTCGGCGGAACAATGCAAGCCATTTGATGCCCATCGTACCGGTCTGAATCTGGGCGAGGCCGCGGCGACCATCGTTTATGCAAAAGACAGAAAGGATGTCCGCCCCGACTGCCCGTGCGCGTGTCTCGTTGCCGGCGCTATCTGCAACGATGCCAATCACATTTCAGGTCCCTCGCGCACGGCCGAAGGACTTACCTCCGCGCTGTCGCAGATTCTTGCCAGCGTTGATTCCGACCGTATCGCTTTCGTGAATGCGCACGGAACTGCCACGCGCTACAATGACGATATGGAGTCGGTGGCACTTTCACGGACGGGGCTTTCCAACCTGCCCGTCAACAGTTTGAAAGGTTATTTTGGGCATACGTTAGGGGCCGCCGGAATCTTGGAAGTCATCCTATCTACTCGTCAGTTGCAGCACCACACCATCCTTCGCACCTTGGGTTGCGAAGAACCTGGAACGGTTCAGCCCGTCCGCCCGACGCAGAAACAGGAAAGTACGGACAAGTCCTCTTTCGTCAAGATGATTTCTGGCTTTGGTGGCGGCAATGCGGCACTTTTGGTTTCGTTGGAAACACCGAACTCCGTGAAAAAAAATAACCTTGCGGAAGTTGCCCCGATTCGTGTGCTGGCACAGGATTTGTGCTACGATGGGCTTTGGGTGCGTCCGGACGGTTCGACCTGGCAACCGGAAATTGCCGATCCCAAAAGGTGGATGTCCGAACTGTATCGGCAGTTGGATCTGAATTATCCGAAGTTTTTTAAAATGGATAAGCTCTCCAAGTTAGGCACTTTGGCCGCTGAAATGGTGATGCGGCACGTTGGCCAAGCCACCGATGAACTGAAAAGTGACTGGGCTGTCGTCTGCTTCAATCGGGCGTCTTCGTTGGACGATGACCGTTCCTACCAGAACACCATCGCCGATGCCGACAATTACTTCCCCAGCCCTTCCGTCTTTGTCTATACTTTGGCCAATATCGTGGCGGGCGAGCTGGCCATCAAGTACAGAATATTGGGGGAAACTTCGTTTTATATCGCTGAGCATCCGGACGTAATGCAGATGGAACGCGCCTTCGCAGACGTTTTAGACTTGACTCCGGCACGTTTTGTCCTCGGCGGATGGCTCGATTTTGACAATGGACACTGCTCCGTGCGTCTCTTCATCGTTAGCCGTTCCAACGATGAAAAACTGCCGCGCTTTGATGAAATGATTTTGGAATAATTATAGATTTTTTGTCTAAAGACTTAATACACAGACTATGGAACATTTAATAGAAGAGTTAAAGAAAGAAATTATTGAGGTTTTGAATTTGGAGGAAATGACGCCTGCCGATATAGACGAAAATGCCCCATTGTTTGGCGAAGGCCTGGGCTTGGATTCGATTGATGCACTTGAACTTATCGTTTTGTTGGAAAAGAATTATGGTATCAAATTACAAAATGCCAACGAAGGAAAGGAAATCTTCAAATCTGTGCGGGTGATGGCTGAATATATTAAGGAACATAGAACGAAATAGCCGATGACCGATATTGTTGTCACAGGGTTGGGCATTACCTCCGCGTTGGGAGTCGGCGCCGACGATAATTGCACTCGTCTTTTGGACGGACGTTCGGGAATCGGGCCGATGCATATCCTGCGTTCCAAACATACCCACCTGCCTGTCGGGGAAGTGGATTGTACAAATGCCGAGTTGCGAGAAATGCTGTTTGTGGAACCTGATGCCGCCATCACGCGCGCCTCTTTGATTGGAGCCGCCGCGATGCGCGAAGCACTGTTCTCCGCCGGTTTGTTGTACAAGGATCGAAGTTTGCGCGTCGCGTTGGTCTCCGGAACAACCGTGGGCGGAATGGAATGCAGCGAACAGTTTTACCACGATTTCCTTTTTACAAAAGAAAAAAATGATTACATCGAATTGCACGACTGCGGTTCCAGTACAGATATGATTGCTCTGGCTTTCCCCGGACAGTTTGATATGGTGACGACGATTTCCACCGCTTGCTCGTCTGCTGCCAATGCGCTCATTCTGGGCTACAATATGTTGCAGATGAACCGTGCCGATGTCGTGGTCGTCGGGGGCTCCGATTGCCTTAGCAAGTTTCATCTGAACGGTTTTAAATCGTTGATGATTCTGGATGACCAGCCGTGCCGTCCCTTCGACAAAAACCGCAACGGTTTGAACCTCGGTGAAGGCGCTGCCTACCTTGTTTTAGAACGCGAGGAGACGGCTCGCAACAGGGGAATCAGTCCGCTTTGTGTCTTTTCTGGTTACGGAAATCGCTGCGACGCCTTCCACCAGACCGCCACGTCGCCCGACGGCGAAGGCGCCTACTTGGCTATGACGGAAGCCCTGCGTATGGCCGGACTTCAGCCCTCCGATATCGACTACGTGAATGCACACGGAACAGGCACCATCAATAATGATGAAAGTGAAGGAAAAGCATTGATGCGCGTTTTTGGCGATAAAATGCCAATGGTCTCATCTACAAAATCTTATACGGGACATACGACGGGTGCCTCCGGTGCAGTCGAAGCCGTCATCTCCATTTTGGCACTCCTTCACGATTTCGTTCCTGCCAATCTTAATTTTTCTGAAAAAATGGATTCGTTGACGTTCAAGCCCGTGTCAAAAGTGAAAATAGGTGTTGAATTACGGCACGTTCTGTCCAACTCTTTTGGATTCGGTGGAAACGATTCGTCGTGTATCTTTTCAAAAATCAGTTAGTTATGAGTATCTTTATACAAGGCATTTCCCAAATTTCCATTCAGCAACCGCTTTCGGAAGAATGGTTTGATGCGCCGGTGATTCCCCATACCATTATGTCTCCCTCCATCGATCCCGATTTTGGAAAGTACTTTTCGCCAATGGAGTCTCGCCGAATGGGCGTCCTCATCAAACGCGCCATCGCCACTTCTATGGACGTAATGCAGAAAACGGGACTCAATATGCCTGACGCCATTATTGCCGGAACGGGGATTGGTTGTATTGAGCCTACCGAAAAGTTCCTTACCGAAATGATTGAGAATGACGAAGAATGCCTCCCTCCAGCCGCTTTCAGCCAATCGACGCACAACACCATTGCAGCTCAAATGGCACTGAAACTGAACTGTCACGGGTACAATTGCACTTACGCTCACCGCGGAACCTCGTTCGATAGCGCCCTCTTCGATGCCTTTCTTCAATTTAAATTGAAAAAAATAGAGTCCGCCCTCGTCGGTTCCTACGACACGATGACCGAAAACTATTTCCTGATGCTGAGCAAGTTGGATTACTGGAAATCTGACTTTTGTGGCATTCAGCAACTTCGCCATTCCAAAAGTAGCGGCTCCATCTCCGGAAGTTGCTCACTGAGTATGATGCTCTCCTCGCTCCCGTCTCCCCAAGCGTGGTGCGAATTGAAGGACGTGGAAATGTTCTATCGCCCGACCATCTTGCAGATTAAACATAACCTGAATTCCATCTTGCTCCGTAATGAATTGATGCTGAGTGATGTGGATGCGGTCGTGATGGGCTGGAGCGGTGATCGTGACAACGACGACGTTTATTATGAATTGAAAGAACATTGTTTCAAGGATGTTCCTCTTCTCTGGTACAAGCAACTTTTTGGCGAGTCGTTTAGCGCCTCCGCTTTTGGCACATACGTCGCTTCCGTCTGCTTGCGCGAAGGAAGAATCCCCAAACATCTTTTCTTCTTTCCGGAAGATTTTGAAAAAGTAAAGAATAAACCGCGTAATATATTGGTCTATAATCATTTCCACGATAGAGACCACTCTTTAATTCTTTTGTCAAAATGATAGCTCTTATTTTATTAGTCATTTTACAGTCCGTCGTTTTGGTGGCGGCACAAACGCTGCTGAAAATCTCAGTGCAGCTGTTCGGCCCCTTTTCGTGGACGTGGGGGTATTTCAAAACGGTGCTCACTACGTGGCAGTTCTCTGCCTCCGGTCTCTGCGCCCTGAGCAGTCTCTTCATCTGGATGTATGTTTTGAAAAGATACGAATTTAGTGTCGCTTACCCCTTGCTGTCCATCAGTTATATCATCGGACTTTTGTCGGCGCATTTTATCTTGCACGAAACCATCCCAGCTACTCGTTGGCTCGGTGTCTTGATTGTGATGATTGGAGTATATTTTATTGTAAAATAAGATGTTACAAGATTTTTTTTCAAACAATTCCATTCAGATTGACAATGGCACGGCCTCCGTTTCGGGTGCGTTCAATGAAACTCATCCCGTTTTTTTAGGCCATTTCCCTAAATTGCCTATCGTTCCGGGCGCCTGCCTAATAGAGACAACTTCCGAACTTTTTTCGCAAATCATTGGAAAAAAAGTGTCAGTTTTCCGTGCTAAAAATGTCAAGTTTCTTCAGGTCATCTATCCGAATCGTCAGGATGTGGTGACTTTTTCTTTCGTTTGGGAAGAAAGTGACGGAAACTACGACCTGCGTTGCACCGTCAGCCGTTCCGACGAAAAGTGTGCCTCCCTTCAACTTCTGTTAAAATAAGCTATGTCAAAAACGTGCATCATCATCCCCACTTACAATAACGAGCGAACGTTGGCCGACGTCCTTCGGTCGGTGCTTTCCGTTTGCCGTGATGTAATTGTCGTGAATGATGGTTCAACGGATTCTACTTCTTCGATTCTGAAAGAGTTTGAAAATCAGATCGTTCAGTTGCAATATACACCAAATAGGGGAAAGGGGCACGCGCTGAAAACGGCGTTCCAAGAGGCGGTTCGTCGGGGCTATGACTATGCCATCACCCTCGATGCCGATGGCCAGCATTTGGTGACGGACCTGCCCACTTTTTATGATGCTATCGCGCAATCTCCTGACTCATTGGTTGTTGGAAGCCGACAGCTGCGACTTCCCAATATGCCTCGGCAGAATACGTTTGCCAATCGGTTTTCCAATTTCTGGTTCGTCCTTCAAACGGCGCATTCTCTTCCCGATACGCAATCCGGTTTTCGGCTGTATCCTTTGCGGAAAATGGGGAAAATCCACTGGTTTACAAATCGTTATGAAACAGAATTGGAAATTTTGGTGCGCTGTGCGTGGCGAGGAATTTCCCTCGTGCCCGTTCCAATAAATGTCTATTATCCACCTGCTTCTGAGCGTGTTTCGCACTTTCGGCCTCGTGCCGATTTCTTCCGAATCAGTCTCCTGAATACCGTTTTTTGTCTGCTCGCTATTTTGTACGGTTACCCGTCTATGCTGTTCCATCGTCTTTTTCACTAAAAAATGCGTCACTTTTTTGTCAAACTTTACGATTTTTTTGAAAAACATCCTTTGGGGATGTGGGCGTGTTTCGTGGTTTGTGTGGCGGGTTGTGCGTTCGGCGTCGCTCGTTTGCACTTTGTGGAAGACATTGGCAGCTTTTTCCCGTCCAATGGTGAAAATCAGCGCATTAACGACGCTTATCAGCACATTGGTTCCGATAATCGAATCATCATCAGTGTGCAAGAAACCAAAACCAATGATGATCTGGAAACTGTTGATGTTGAGCTGATTACTGACGTTGTCGATGAACTTGCTGCCCGCTTGTCCGAAGCCGACACTGGCCACCTGATGAAAGATGTCTTCTATCAGGTTGATGACGAACAAATCGCGGAAGTGACACAATTCGTGTTGAAAAATCTTCCCTATTTTCTTGAAAAAGAGGATTATGACCGTATGGATTCTATGCTGTCTCCTACGTTCATTGCTCAACAATTGGAGTCCGATGCGTTTATGCTGGCTTCGCCTGTTGGTGTGATGCAAGACATCATCGTCAATGACCCGCTCTTTTTTTCATCTGAAGTTTTAAAGAAATTATCTGATTTTCAATTGGATGACCGTGTTCATCAAGAAAACGGGCATCTTTTTACGAAGGACGGAAATGAGGCCTTGCTGATGGTTTCGTCCAATTTTCCGGTTAGTGAAACGAATAATAATGCGAAACTTATCCAGCTGATTGACAATGTGATAGATTCGGTTTCATCCATTCATCAAGGTTCGGTTGAGGTTCGTAGTTTCGGGGCGTCGCAGGTTTCCCTGACCAATTCGCAGCAGATTAAAAAAGATAGCATCTGGGCGATTGTGCTATCGTTGGTTTTCATCATCGCACTTTTGGTTTATTATTATCGAAACCTGAAAAGCATCTTGCTGATTGTCAGTACGATTTCGTTTGGTGCCCTAATGGCCTTGGGGTTGGTCTCCTTTTTCCGGAATCCCGTTTCTCTGATTGCCGTCGGGGTGGCGTCCATCATTGTGGGTATTGCCATCAATTATCCCATCCATTTTATCTCTCATTTTAAAAGAACTGATGATAAACGTTTGATTATTAAAGAAATAGTCAATCCGCTTTTGATTGGAAACATTACGACCGTCGGCGCGTTTTTGAGTCTTCTCTGCATCAGTTCGCACGCGATGGGGGACTTGGGTTTCTTTGCGGCGATGTTGCTCCTCGGCACGATTGCTTTCGTCCTCGTTTTCCTGCCACATTTTCTTGGAAAACGTCCGGACAACTGGAAAGAAGGCGAACTTTCTTTTAAGAAAATGGCAGAATTTCATCCGGAAAATTCGTCCGTGTTTATTTATGTGGTTTTGCTGTTGACCGTTGTGTTTTTCTTTTTCAGTTTCCGCACCTCGTTTGAAACGGATATGCACAAAATCAATTATATGACGGAGGAACAGCGTGCTGCTTTTGATAAATGGACGGCACAGTCGGACACTTCGGTTCAGATGGTTTATTGTGTGGCCGAAGGGAAAACGCCCGAAGAAGCCCTGACTCGTTATGAGTTGGCGCGTCCTCTTTTCGGTAAATTGTTGGCAGACAGCGTAGTAGTTAAAGTTAGCGGCATCAGTGGCTTTATTCCATCTCAGAAAGAACAGTCGGAACGAATAGCCCGTTGGAATGCTTTCTGGTCCGTCCGAAGGGCGCAGTTCCTTGCCGATTTTGATGCAAAAGTGGCCGTTTCCGGTTTCAATCCTGCCGCTTTTGATGATTTTCGCCAGCTGCTTCAAACCGATTTCTCACCACAACCTTTGTCCTATTTTGAACCGATTCGAAAGAATTTGGCATCTTCATACATCGTTGAAGAAGACGGAAAATCAATGATTTATAGCGTTTTATCTGTAGATAAAAAACAATGCAAGTCCGTTGAAACGCAGCTTTCCAACATTGATAAAAATGTGTTTGCGTTTACCGGTTCGTCGGTCATTTCACGGATGGTGGATGCGCTGTCCGGTGATTTTGACAACGTACTTTTTATTTGCGGCTTCATCGTTTTTGCCTTCCTGCTATTTTCGTTTGGTCGCATCGAACTCGCCCTTTCCGCTTTCGTCCCGCTCACCATCGCCTGGATTTGGATTCTCGGGTTGATGGGCCTATTTGATATGAAATTCAACATCGTCAACATCATTTTGGCCACGTTCATTTTTGGTCAGGGCGACGATTACACCATTTTTGTCACCGAAGGCGTGATGTACGAGTACGCCTACGGGAAAAAAATGTTGGCCCAGTTCAAAAACTCCATCCTCCTTTCTTCCGCCATTATGTTCCTTGGAATTGGAATGCTGATTTTTGCTAAACATCCCGCAATGCGTTCATTGGCAGAAGTCACGATTGTTGGAATGGCTTCGGTGGTGATGATGGCGTATGTTTTTCCACCATTGATTTTCAAGTGGTTAACGACAAAAAAAGGCAAAAAAAGACCCATTCCCATTACCCTTTGGAATCTTCTGAAAACCATCGTGTCGTTTACGGTCTTTTTCATATTCTCCATTTTTTTGTCGCTGTTGGCGATTTTGGGAATTATCTTTTTTAGAAAAAACGAAAAGATGAAAGCGGGCTATCATCGGTTGCTCTGTTCCGTTTTTCAACTATTTGCCAAATGGATGCCGCAAGTGCCGTTCTCTGTCGATAATCCCACGAATGAAACTTTTGAAAAACCAGCCGTCGTTATCTGCAACCATCAGTCTCACTTGGACTTACTTTATACGATGATGCTTTCTCCGAAGTTGGTCGTGCTAACCAATCGTTGGGTGTGGAACTGTCCGTTTTACCGTTGGATAATCCGCTATGCCGACTGTCTGCCCGTTACAGACGGTATGGATGAGGTTGTTCCCAAGTTGGAAAAGTTAGTGAAACGTGGCTACTCCATTCTTGTTTTTCCGGAAGGGACGCGGTCGGAGGATTGCTCCATTCTTCGTTTCCATCAGGGGGCCTTCGCTTTGGCCGACCGTCTGCATTTGGACATTGTCCCCGTGGTTACTCACGGAATCGGGCACGTCTTTCCGAAAGCGGAGTTCGTTTTGCACAAAGGTCGTGTTGATATTTCCATATTAGAAAGATTTTCTATTGATAATGAGGTGTTTAGAAACGGTCAGCCAGCTTTGAAAGTTGCTTCCTCTTTCCGAAAACTCTATTTGCAGGCGTACGCGTCCTTGGCAGAAAAAGTTGAAACGCCTTCTTATTTCCGTGATGGCGTCTTTTCTAATTATCTTTATAAAGGAAAAGAGGTTCAACGAATATGCAAGAAGAATTTGTCTGATTTTGAAAAAATTAGTCGGGCTATTATGGCACTGCCCGATACGGGAACGGTAGGAATTCGGTGCAGCGGTCAAGGAGAAAAGCCACTTTTAGCCGCGTTAGTCAAGAAAAATTTGCAAATTGTGGCCGCCGTTTCGGACGACGAGTTGCGCTCTCTGGCTAACCATTGCGCCTCCAAACCCGACAATTTGGTTTTCATCGCTCAATTGGATGAAAATCAAGAATGTGACGTAATCATCGATGATCTATAAGAATATTTGTATGAAAAAAATTGTGGTGTGGTTCTTACTGATGGCGGTTTTCATAACGTTGGAGGCGAAGCCGAAACCGTTGCACCTGTGGCGCGACGTTCCCTCAATGAAGCATCAGAACAAGACGCAACTCTATGTCTATCAAGCTCCTGACTCCATAGCCACGGGTGTGGGCGTCATCGTTTGCCCTGGAGGAAGTTACAGTCATTTGATGGGAATCAAGACGGAAGGATTTGGTGCGGCAGAATGGCTTAATAGTCAGGGAATTACTGCTTTCGTACTCCGTTACCGTGTCGGAATGTACGGTTATCATCATCCGGCTATGATTCAGGACGTGCAGCGCGCTATTCAGTTCGTCCGCGACCATTCTGAAACCTACCATATTGATCCTGAAAAACTGGGAACGATGGGCTTTTCTGCTGGAGGCCACCTGGTTACGATGTCCGGTGCTTTTTATAAGGATAACTATTTGGAACCGTTGGGCGTAAAGTCAACCACGTCTCTAAAACCGAATTTCGTCGTTCCCGTCTATCCGGTCGTTTCGATGCAAGACGATATCGCTCATCAACGTTCCCGTAAGAATTTGCTTACTAAGCATTTCACAAAGGAACAGCAGGATGAGTTTTCGATGGAAATGCAGATTTCCGACGATATGCCGCCCACTTTTTTGGTAACAGCTAAAGATGATCCGGTCGTCATACCACAAAATAGTGAACGTTTGGACAAGGCATTGTCGGAGCATCAAGTAGAACACGTTTTTCTGTTTTACGAAACCGGTGGTCACGGTTATGGAATGGACGAGACGCGGGCGTCCGAAGCGGCTCGCTGGCGTTTCCAGTTCATTGAATGGCTTGAAAAAATTGAAATTTTGAAAAAATAATCCCTTATCTCTTTTTACTATGATGTATAATCCAGAAATTGAGTATCAACCGCGTCACGTCATTAAAGCGTTTCAAGAGGAAAAGTTAAGAACGCATCTTCTTTATTTGAAGACCCATTCTCCTTTTTACAAACAATTGTTTGAAAGAGAACATATTGACATTGAGAAAATTAAGACGTTGGAGGATTTGCAGTTGATCCCGTTCACCACAAAAGAAAATCTTCAACTACACAATGAGGAGTTTTTTTGTGTGGAAAAAAGTCGGATTGCGGACTACATCACCACGTCGGGAACGTTGAGTGACCCGACGACGTTTGCTATGACGGCTCACGACCTCGACCGATTGGCCTACAACGAGGCCATCTCGTTTACTTGCGCCGACGGAAAACAGGGCGAAATTTATCAGTTGATGACCACCATTGACAAGCGTTTTATGGCGGGATTGGCCTATTTTATGGGCGTGATGAAGATGGGTGGCAGTGTCATTCGGGTTGGAAACGGGATTCCGGAACTGCAATGGGACACCATCCAGCGTCTGAAACCCGACGCCATCATTTGTGTCCCTTCCTTTATTTTGAAAATCATCCAGTACGCCGAAAAAAACGGAATCGATTATCGTAATTCTTCTATCAAAAAAGCCGTTTGTATTGGCGAAAATCTTCGTAATCAGGACTTTTCATTCAATTTGTTGGGGACTCGCATTCGTGAAAAGTGGGACATTGACCTCTATTCCACGTATGCTTCCACGGAAATGGGAACCTCGTTTTGTGAGTGTGGTGCTGGACAAGGCGGCCATCATCATCCCGAACTTATTATCTGTGAGTTAGTTGACGAAAAAGGGAACGTCGTTCCGGAAGGGGAGGAGGGCGAACTGACGGTGACGACGTTAGGGGTGGAAGGAATGCCGCTGCTTCGTTTCCGTACGGGTGACATTGCGCGTTTCCATTATGAACCCTGCCGCTGCGGGCGTACCACGATGAGAATCAGTCCCATCATTGGGCGTAAAAACCAGATGATTAAGTTGAAAGGCACAACGTTATATCCCGCCGCCATCTTCGATGTCCTTGATAATGTGGAATATGTAGAAAATTACTATGTCCAAGTCTCTTCTAACGAAATCGGAACCGATGCCGTGACGGTGGTCGTTGGTTGTATGGGGCTGTCGGAAGAGGCGATGACGAAGGATTTGAAAGACCGGTTTCGTGCCAAGTTGCGCGTGGCGCCCGACATCCGTTTTGATACACCGGAAGCCATTCGTAAAATCACGATGCCGGAAATGAAACGCAAACCAGTGAAATTCATAGATAATAGAAAATAGATGTTGCAAGATTTCAGTGACTTACAACCTTATTCGGACGTTGACGTTTCCGTGGTAATACCTCGGATTGTTCACAGCCCGTATCTGCCGGCCATTTCAAGTTACCTTTTCCCCGGGAAATCTGTCGAGGAACTGCAAACTAATCTCTCAGATTGCAAAAGCATTCTTGATTTCCAAACAAAAGTGATGTATCCGGCCATCCGTTCCATCATTACGAAAACATCTGCTGGCCTTTCTTCCAGCGGTTTTGAAATGTTGAAAGATGGAAGAAGCCGAATGTTCGTTTCCAACCACCGAGACATTATGCTCGATGCAGCCATTTTGCAAATCCTATTGAGTGAAAACGGTTTGGATACTTCCGAGATTACGTTCGGTAGCAATTTGATGCAAGGGGAACTGGTCATTGACATTGGTAAGATGAACAAAATGTTTCGTATTATGCGAAAGGGAATGATGAAGGATTTTTATCAGAATTCCATCCGCGTTTCTTCTTATATGCGATATGTCCTTCTGGAAAAAAAACAGTCCGTTTGGATTGCCCAAAGAAATGGACGTACGAAGGACGGGGCCGACCAGACCGATATGGCCGTCTTGAAAATGTTTGCTTTGGGAAGTCAGAAAGAGTTCTATGAAAATATGAAGGAACTGAATATCACGCCGATAGTCATTTCGTACGAGTATGAACCTTGCGATTTTTTGAAAACGCAGGAGGCGTTCATCTCTCGTTATCAAAGCTACGAAAAGGAACCGGGCGAGGATTTGAATAGCATTCTTTCGGGAATCCGACAGCGTAAGGGACACATCCATTTTGCTGTTACGGAAATGATTTCTGAAGAAGAACTCCACGCTTGTAATCAATTGGATAGAAATAAAAAGTTTCAACAATTGGCAAAAATTATTGATAGACGAATCTATTCCAATTATCGGCTTTGGCCAACCAATTATATTGCGTACGATATTCTGTACCAATCATATAAGTATAGAGAATTTTATACGGAAGCCGAAAAATCTGATTTCTTGGTTTATATGAATGAGGGCCTAAAAGGGTTGGTCGGAGACGAATCGGAACTCCGAGACATCTTTTTGGAAATATATGCCAATCCGGTCATCAATGTCAAGGAGTTGCATTAGCTTTTAGTACACATTATATATATATGTATTAGGCACAAAAAAAGCGTTCTTGATGAAAATCAGGAACGCTTTTCGTTTTATTGGTTAGTAAAGTCTATCGAACGATGCTGACTTTGGAGGAAGAAACCTTGTTTCCGTTGACGGCTTTCACAATGTAAAGACCTTCGGAAAGTTTGCTGACGTTGATGGTTTCGTTTGCAGAAGCGGCTTCGATGGAAATCACTTCGCGGCCCAGCATATCAAAAATGGAAACCTGTGCACCGGCAGCGTTGTCCAACGTGATGGCTTCGGTGGCCGGGTTCGGCTGGATGCTCAAAGAACCATTTTCGCTTTCGCTGATGCCGATGGGTTCTGGTTCACGGAGAACTATGCAGTACGTATTGTTCGACAAGTTAGTGTCGGAAGCATTGTACTCGGGAGTGCTGGTATAGGTGATGTTGAGACAGAGATCAATAGGAAAGTCAATTCCGTACTCTTCTTTAATCATTTCCCACTCGCTTGGTGTGTCGGGGTCTTCTTCGCTACGTGCGAATCCGAGGATTGCAAAAGGACCAAATCTCCAACCATAGTTTACTTGTATTGTATCAAGCTCTCTCAGTGTATCATTGATAAAGTAAAGAGGAGTTTCCAAATCTTCACTTTCCAAGTAAATGGCGCGCGTAAACATACCTACTGCTGAATCAATTCCTTTGTTGAAAGCACCACCATAGAAATACAATGAATCAACAAATTCGTCAATTACCAATTCGGTGATAGCATCTGGATTGTCTTCTGTTGCATCCGGATCATAAATTTCGGCGTACCAGTCGCAGTGAGGAACGTAAGGAGTACTATCTCTATAATATACAGAAAGATTCCAAGGATCGTGTTCGGCAACGGTAGCATTTTGATATGCCCAAGCCGGATTGCCGGCGGTGTAATAATAGTGGTGGAAACCTTCAGCATATTCCGGCCAATAGGCGAAGTTGACGTTGGCGCAGTTGGGGTCGTGGTCGCCCAAGCCCATACAGCTTCTGTTGGCACAATAAATACCGATGGTTACGTTGTCGGTCGGATTGACGGTGAAAGGAGTGGTCAATGTTACAAGCTGGACACCTGCTTCGGCACCTGCCTCTGAAGGATTGTAATTCTGGGTTGCTGCCAAGGTGCCGGGGTTGAAATCGGTACCGCTGATGGATGAACCCGTGTAGATTCTAATTACAAAATCATTGTCAAGTGTGAAAGGATCTCCAGTGTAACTCGAGATGTTTTCACTCGGAATGTAATAGAAGCGAACTTTTTCCAACGTGGATGTTTCCGTAAATGTGCCGGCGGGAATGAAAATCTGGTATTCACTTTCAGCAGCTTGTACGTGTACATAACCGCTCTGGAAATACCAACCAATCCAGTTGCTTCTGTCTTGTTCTGGGCCTGCCGGTACGCCGGTGACCGTGTACTTGTTTTGGCCAAAGACTACGGCAACCATAGTTATAGCCATCAAAAGGGTAAATAACTTTTTCATAATGTTTAATTTGGTGAATAATAAATTTGAGGGCGCAAATATACAATAATTTTTATTTGTATAAATGACGTTTTTCAGTAATTTCTAAACGCTTCGTTTGGACTTTAGACTTTCGACTTATAGTTAGCCATTCTCTGTTTCTTCGTTTACCCTCCACGAATTGCACCTCATCCTGTAGTGCAGCGTTCTCCC
>DCHI01000043.1 GCA_002314795.1 Bacteroidales bacterium UBA1756
GTGTCCCAATGCGGAAAACAGGAAAGGCGCAAAACTTTGCGCCTCTACTTTATACTTCCCACTTCCCACTTCCTACTTCTTACTTTATACTTCCTACTTTATACTTCCTACTTCCTACCTCTTTAGTGCGCGTCGTACCAGCTTTTTCCGTAGTTCACTTCCGTCTCCAAAGGCACCGCCATCGTCATCGCATCGTTCATCGTTTCTGTGACGAGCTGCTTCATCGTTTCAATCTCATCCTGAGGGACTTCGAAAACGAGTTCATCGTGGATTTGCAGAATCATTCGGCTTTTCAACTGGCGGCGTGACATTTCTGCATCTACACGAATCATAGCGATTTTGATGAGGTCGGCGGCGGTTCCTTGAATCGGGGCATTGATGGCATTGCGTTCTGCCGCTTTGCGGAGAATGGCGTTCGACGAACCGATGTCGCGGATGTAGCGCCGGCGGTGCAGCAAGGTTTCGACGTAACCGTGCGTGCGGGCAAATTCCGTCGCCCCGTCCAAGTAAAGTATGATTTTCGGGAAACTCCGGTAGTACTCGGCAATGAGATCCCGTGCTTCTTTTTGTGAAATGTACAACCTTTCTGCCAAGCCGAATGCCGAAATCCCGTACAGGATTCCGAAGTTGACGGTTTTGGCCGTCCGTCGCATATCGGGCGTCACTTCATCCAAAGGAACGCCATAGACTTTAGCCGCCGTCATCGCGTGAATGTCGCGGTGTTCCTTGAACGCGGCCGTCATCTCTTCATCACCGCTGACCGCCGCTACAATGCGGAGCTCAATCTGGGAGTAGTCCGCCGAAAGGATAACCGAGTCCGGGGCTTCGGGCGTGAATGCTTTGCGAATATCCTTGCCCCGTTGCGTGCGGATGGGGATGTTTTGCAAGTTCGGATTGGTGGAACTGAGTCGTCCAGTTGACGTAACCGTTTGATTGAAAGTGGAATGTATTCTTCCAGTCTTGGGATTTACCAACAAAGGCAGCGCATCGATATAGGTGGATTTGAGTTTGGAAAGCCCGCGCCATTCCAAAATGAGCGGCACGATTTCGTGACGGTTGGCCAGCTTGAGCAGAATTTCCTCGCCCGTCTGATACTGTTTGGTTTTCGTCAGTTTCGCATTTTCAATGATACGAAGCTTTTCAAAAAGAACTTCGCCCAACTGTTTCGGGGAGCCGATGTTGAAGGGAGCACCCGCCAACTCGAAGATTCGTTTTTCCAAGGCAGCCACGTCCTCGTTCAACTGCGCCGAACTCTCTTCCAAAATGTGTGTGTCCAAGTGCATTCCCACCACTTCCATCTTGGCCAAAATAGGAGCCAATGGCATTTCTATATCATTGAAAAGATGGGTTAAGTTGTTGTCGTTCAATTCTTTATCGAAAATTGGGAAAAGTTGACGATACACCTCCACCTTTTCAATCGTACGGCGCACCAATTCTGAAACGTCCGGATTCTCTTTCTTCCCTTCTTCAATCATTTTATATTGAAGATAATTCTCTGATAATAAGGGAAGTAGATGCGAAATTTCGGGTTGCATCAGGTAGTGCGCAATCTGCAAATCAAAGAAATGGGCTTTCGGTTCGTTTTTTAATTGGAAAAGAAACTTGTACGTTTGCTTCGAATTGTACGTGACAATCGTTCTTTCTGTATTAAAAATACTGGAAATCAGTTCTTTATAAAAATGATGCTCGTTTTCTAAAAGATGATAATAGACGTTTCCGTTTTCAGCAGCGAATGCGAAACCGGCAATGCGTCCTTCGTTCAAAATCCATTCAAAGAAAAGATGACCTGATTCCAACGCCGGCATTTCAGTAACCGCTTCAAATTCGTGTGAAACCGTATCAAAGGTTTTGAAAAGCGGGGCTTCGTCGGCAATAACCTGATTGGTAGTGATTTCCGTTACGGGTGTGAAAAGATCTGGAACGGCACTGCTTGCCGGCTGTTGCGGCAGTAGTTCATTGAAAACGCGGGTCGATAACTGACGGAACTGCAACTCGTTGAAGATGTTTCGAAGTTCCTCCGGATGGAAGTTTCCGACTTTCATTTCGTCCCATTGGTATTCAATGGGAACATCCAACATAATGGTTGCCAAGCTTTTAGACATTCTTGCCTGCTCCTCGTTATCAATGAGTGTTTGACGGAGTTTGACATTTTCCACTTGGTCAATGTGCTTGTAAATTTCCTCGATGCTGCCGAATTGGGAAATCAGTTTTTTGGCTTTGACTTCGCCAATGTTCGGGACGCCAGGGATGTTGTCGGAGCTGTCGCCCCAAAGCCCGAGAATGTCGATAAGCTGCTCCGGTTCCTTGATGCCGTATTTTTCGCAGATTCCTTCCACGCCAACAATTTCGGCTTTTTGTCCGAACTTGGCGGGTTTGTACATCCGGATATGTTCGGAAACCAACTGGCCGTAATCCTTATCCGAAGTCATCATATAGACTTCAAAACCAGCGATTTCCGCGTGTTTTGCTACGGTTCCCACAATGTCGTCGGCTTCATAGCCGTCCATAGAAAGGATGGGGATGCCGAAAGCACGGATAATCCGTTGAATATCAGGTATGGAGCTGAGAATGTCCTCCGGTGTGGCGTCACGATTGGCTTTGTAGTTGTCGAAGTCGGCGTGCCGTAGGGTAGGAGCGCCGGTATCGAAGGCGACGGCTATGTGCGTGGGTTGTTCGTTGCGGAGCAGGTCGTACAGCACGTTCGTAAAACCGAATGTTGCAGACGTGTTCCGTCCGTCGGACGTGATGCGCGGACTTTTAATCATAGCATAATAAGCCCTGTAAATCAAGGCCATAGCGTCAAGAAGGAAAAGTTTCTTCATAGTTTTCTTGTAAGACTGTTAACTATTGAGGACGAGGTCCTTAAAGGTTTTGCCGCGGACGGTGAAGTCCTTGAATTGGTCGTACGAAGCGGCGGCGGGGGAGAGAAGGCAGCTGCAACCGGACGCCGTGTGTGCGAAGGCGAACTTCACGATTTTTTCGTAATCATTTTCCACGATGTAGTTTTCCGGAAGATCAAATCCGGCGGCCTGCCACTCGCTCAGTACACGTTCGCCAACCTTGCCCACGAAAGCAATGTTCCGAACCGGTTTTTCGTGCAGATGGTTGATGAGCAGACTGTAGTCGATACCTCGGTCGAACCCCCCAATTATCAGTGTATCAACTTTTTTTACCGTATTTAACGCCGCTATAGTCGCTTCCGGAATGGTGGAAATGCTGTCGTTGTAAAAGTTGATGTCGTGAACATTTCCCACAAATTCTATGCGGTGTTCCAATCCTTTGAACGTGTTGACATATTGGATGATGTCTTCGTTGGGCACGTTCTTGGTTTTGCAGGCCAGAACCGCGGCCATAATGTTGTTGTTGTTGTGCCGTCCCGGTATGTTTTTCCGATCTTCCAACGGAAAATGACAGTATTGCTCGCCATTTTTTACAAAAACGATTTCATTTTTTGTGCAGAAAGCGCCACTTTTCAGTGTGTCTTTTGAACTGAAAGGAATGAATCTTCTTGTAAGTTTGTGAGTTTCAATAAGTTTTGAAATATTATAATCGTCAAAATTATAGATGAAAATGTCGTTTTCAGACTGATTTTCAGTGATGTTCATCTTCGCCAACTGATAGTTGCTGAAGGTGTTGAAATGGTCGAGGTGCTCTTGGTAGATGTTGAGCAGGATGGCGACGTGGGGCGAAAAGTCAGTGTATTCCAACTGGTGCGCCGACAGTTCAGCCACGATGTTGGTTTCGTCGTTAATATTTTCGATGACGTCAAAGAACGGGATGCCGATGTTGCCGACCAAAACCGTGTTTCCGATGGCGTTGGAAAGAATGTGGTAGATGAGGGAGGCGGTAGTGCTTTTCCCTTTTGTGCCGGTGACTCCGATTACATTTTCACCGTAGGCCATCAAAAAGAGTTCGGCTTGTGAAATGAATTTTTCTCTTGGAATGAAGTAGTTGATATTGTTGAAGTTAACACCGGGAGATTTCAGAATCAGGTCAAAACGGTTGAGGTTTCGGTCGTATTCTTCGCCGGCGACGATGGTCAGGTGTTTGTCTTCATCCAGGTCGTTGATGTGGATGTGCGGACTTTTGTCGGCGATGGTGAGGGGCATTTTGGGAAAATGCTTTCGTATAAATTTATAAGATGAAACGCCTTCGCGTCCGAAGCCGACGATAACGATTTTCTTCCCTTTAAGAACTTCTAAAATCCTGTCTTTCTTCATATTTATAAAAAAAAAAATTACGTCATTTTCAGAACGGTTCAGTTGGGCTATGACCGGGCTGGACTCATTTCAAAAACGCGGCAAAGGTACGATTTTAGTTCGGAACGTGGTCGTTTTCTTTTTCCGTATTCCACTTTGCGACGTTCTGTTCAATATATAAGGCAATCTGGTTGAGTTCCACTTGGTTGCGGATGATTCTGTCGTAAAATCGCACGGCAACCGCACGAAAGTCG
>DCHI01000079.1:0-165 GCA_002314795.1 Bacteroidales bacterium UBA1756
GGTATGGTGAAACCGAGACGGGTTCCCAAACGGTGATTCATCACTTGCAGGAACAAAAGACGGAGACGCGCCAAAGGACGAGTGCGTCGCGCATTGTACAGGTACTCGATTTTACGCAGCCGCAGTTGAAACCGCAAGGCATCGTGCCGATAGTAAGTCCACAAA
>DCHI01000079.1:172-1448 GCA_002314795.1 Bacteroidales bacterium UBA1756
CCACCTTACGAAGCCCGTAGGCGCGCAAATCATCCGCAACATATTGATTGAAAGTCGTTTTATCTGTTATCATCTCATACAAGAAAGGGAGGCAAAAGTACAAAAAAAGGGATATTGCTTTTTCATTGTTTTTTACTTTTTACACCAACAGTACAATAATTATATAATAGAAAAGTTATTAAATNNTTTGCAATAAAAGAAAGAATGGAACAAGATACAAATACCGATAAAAAGAACATACGAATTATCGTCGTCGGCTCAGAAGGCAGCGGAAAATCTTCGGTTTGCGCGCAAGCTGCGGAACTTTCCAAGAACCAGTTCGCCGACTATACGATGGAGTGGCTTGACATTCAAGAACCGGAGGAGCTTTTGCGACACGAACCGGATGTCATTCTTCAAGTGGTTGACAGTACCGATCTGGATGAGTCATTGGTGATGACCCCGCAACTTATTGATATGCACCAAAAGTTGGTACTTGCCTTCAACCATTACGACCAGTTGTTAGAAACGGGACATTCCCTTGACTACCAAACTCTTGGACGCTTGATGGGCTTACAGGCGACTCCCACCAACGCGATTTCGGGACAAGGAATTGACGTTGTTCTGCAAATGATTGTGGATGCTTACGAAGACAAGGAGAACACGAGCCGGCACATCCACGTGGATTACGGAAACGACATCGAGGACGCCATCGACGACATCACGACGGAAGTGGCAAAAATTCCGGACATAGCCAACAAGTATTCAAAACGTTACATCAGTATCCGCTTATTGGAAAGGCCGGAGGTGACATTGGCTTTGCTGCACGGGACTTCCAACGTGATGGCTTTGGCATACGCCGCAGAGAAGAACCGGAGACGGTTGACGAAACAGCTCCATAAAACGCCGGAAGAGCTGATTCACGAGGCACGCCACGGATTCATCCACGGTGCTTTGAACGAAACGTTGCAGCACAGCGACGACGACAGCGACCACACTCGGCAACAAAAAATCGATGCGGTGCTTACGAACAAGTGGCTCGGGTTTCCCATCCTCATTGCCACCCTGTACCTGATTTTCCAATGCACCTTCACCCTCGGCGCCTATCCGCAAGAGTGGATTCAGTCGGGCGTCGACGCACTTTGCGACCTCTTGGCCAAGTCGCTACCTGCAACGTGGTACACATCACTTTTGATTGATGGTATCATTCAAGGTGTCGGGGCCGTATTATCGTTTCTTCCCAACATCATCATCCTCTTTTTCTTTATATCGATGATGGAAGACAGCGGCTATATGG
>DCHI01000079.1:1514-2130 GCA_002314795.1 Bacteroidales bacterium UBA1756
GGCTTCGGATGCAATGTTCCCGCCATAATGGCTGCCCGCAGCATTGACAACAAGAAAGACCGCGCCCTCACGATGCTGATGATACCGTTTATGAGTTGCGGGGCACGCCTCCCCGTCTATATGCTGTTTGTCGGTGCGTTTTTCCATCGGGCGCAAGCATTGGTTATGATGTCACTTTATCTGGTCGGCATCCTGTTGTCGATTCTTTTCGCCCTCATAATGAAACAGACGAAATACTTCAAGCAGCCGTCCGAAGACTACGTTTCCGAATTGCCGGCTTTCCGCCTCCCGACCCTACGCAACACGGGAGCGCACATTTGGGAACGCTGCGCCGATTATCTGAAAAAAATCTCAACCGTCATTTTATGGGCATCGGTCATCATTTGGGGACTTTATTATTTTCCAAGAAATGAAGAACTTACAAGACCTTACAATCAGAAAATAACGGCTTTGGAAAATCAGTTGGCAACGGCTTCGGACGAAACCTTCTACCTCACTCAGATTGACTCACTCGAATTCGAACGCGATGCCGTCCAAAAAGAGAATTCCGCGTTGGCACACATCGGGAAATGGATGGCACCCATTATGAAACCGCTCGGTTTCGACTGGAAGATGA
>DCHI01000079.1:2172-2545 GCA_002314795.1 Bacteroidales bacterium UBA1756
AGGCGATTGTCAGCACGATGGGGATTCTTTACCACCAAAAAGACGACTCGAAGTTGACGGAATCATTGCAGGAGAATCCTTTCTTTTCTCCATTGAAAGCATACGCATTTATGCTGTTCGTGCTGCTGTACTTCCCGTGTGTGGCCACCATTGCCACGCTCCGGCGCGAAATCGGGCGGAAGTGGGCTGCCTTCACCGTTGTACACTCCCTCATTTTGGCGTGGGTCATAGCTTTTCTCGTTTTCCAAATTGGATCCTTTTTCTTGTAGAAAAAAAATTTTTATTATTTTTTAAACCATAGAAAAAAAACAAATCAAAGAAAAATTCTATTTTTGCCGCAATTTTTTCAGTAAATAATTCAAGTTTCGCAAGC
>DCHI01000071.1 GCA_002314795.1 Bacteroidales bacterium UBA1756
AGGTGTCCCAATGCGGAAAACAGGAGAAGGAGACATCACACTATCTGAATTTCTTGAAAATTTAAAATATATGAAAGGAATTACTTTTCAATATTTCTTTGGAACAGAAAATGCAATAGAAAAACTTCGGAAAATAGGATGAATGTAAGTCAGAATGAATTTGAATATTTGCAATCGGAGTTATCTTAGCAATTCCCTTCGTTCCAATTTCAGAACACGGACGGGCTTGTCAGCACCGACCTCGCACTCGTCTTCTTCAATATAGAGATTCGACGATTTTGCAGGAAGGTATCCTACGCACCCAATTATTTCTGACGTTTCTTTTAAACAGACGGCCCACATTCCTTCCGAAATAAAAAGTGCACGGAGAATCTCAAGACTTTCTTCCACACTCTTGTGGGGCGGCCAACCGGCACGGGGGCCAACTTCCGGATCGGAAGCGTACTTATATAAAGACTGAGCGTCTGCATCCTTCCAATCACGAAGGAGCAGACGCTCGGTCATCAATTCTTTATTTAACATTTCGGTGCAGTTATTCGTTAAAATGAATAACCGATTCCTAAACCGACGATTTCACGGAACTGGACACGCGGACTATTGTGTATAGTACCTTGTTTGTCTTTCCATTCGCATTTCACACCGTCGTAGTATTTGAGTGAGGTACTCAAGGTGACATTCAGCACTTTCCAGAACTGATACGAAATGGCGAAATCCCAGTCCACATCAACATTTCCGAACTTTTTCTTTTCGTAAGGAGTAAAGAGCATAAGTGTGGAGAGGATTTTGAGACCTTGAACTGGACTGTAATTGACACCGGCTTTGAAAGTGGCACCCAATTCCGCCTTGAACGTTTGGTCAAGCGGGACACCATACTTTTTGCGAAGGAGCGAGTCGGTGGCCGTAGTGATACGACCGGCAACCGGTGAAAGATAAACCGTGAAGATATCGTTCGGTTTCCAGTCGATACCGACAGAAAGGTCACTGTAAGATGGTGAAAGCCAATTATATGAGTAGATTTCCTGTTCTACGTTGCTGTCATCCAACTTGTAATCGTAACCCTTATGATAGTGCGAACGGAAGCCGGCCATTACCGTAAGATACCACGTTTTGTGGAATTCCCAACCGAATTTGGTAGAGAAATTGATTTTGTCATTGCTCTTACGCCAAGGGAATTTTGTACTTGGCGCCCACATCCAACCATAGTCGGAGTCGAAATTGGTTTCCCAAGAGATGTAGTCCTTTTTGTAGGTCAACATAAGGTTGGTGGCCAGAATACCGTTACCGTTGTTGTTGCCACCAGCCGCCCAGTTCCACTGCATCGTTTCCGTCACATTGAAACTGACGAGTCCAGTGAACTTCCAATACGGATTTTTTTTCGGTTTGGCAGTGTCGGCCTGAGAGAAACCGCAAAACATAGCTGCCACTATGACGAATGTTACAAATACCTTTTTCATTTTAAATGGATTTTTGTTGATTGAACTTGTTGAATGCTTTCCACCAGCGTTCGGGAACCACATCCTCTTCTGCCATTTTATAATCCTTTATTGAACACGGAAGGAAATAGGTTTGTTGCGTCTGTTTCTCGCAATTGATAATCGGGACTTCCACCCACCAACGGCTCGTTTTTTTACTACAATAAAAGACAAGCGGCTCGAGAGTTTCCGTAAGACTTTGAGTAATTCGAGTGTAATTATTTTTATCCTTGAAAGTAAGATCGTCCTGACGTTTCAGGTAGCCCTCTACGAAATACCACACCATATGACTAATCAGCATAGCCGTCTGCCCGTTGTAGTCAAGCATCGGATCGTACTCGTAAATGCCGAAGGATGTCAGTTTGTCATTCAAACCGGCATACTGAACCAACTGACAGATTTCTTCTCCATAAAATCCATTCGCTGAAGCATTTGGATTTCCAGGGGCGTCTGGGTGGCGCACGCAGCCGATGTCAATGGAGAGCATATCGGCATTGCGGATGACGGGCTCCATATCGGGCAAATCCTGACGCGCGTTACCAACACGATAGGCTTCAAAGAAGAGTTTGTCCATCATATCAATCGACTCAGGACTGTTCATATAGGTCTGGTAGCCGATATTGGAACAATTCAGCAGGAAGTTGGGCTGACGAAGGATGATTTTGTTGAGATAGGCATTGGAGCGAAGCGGTTCTTCTTCCATCCCCAAATCGAAACGGGAGTCAATGTTGACAATGCTAACGAACTGTTGCAACTTATCGTAAGCCAAATAGTTAGCGTAAGCGAGGTCATTGCCTCCACCTAAAATGATGGGGATAATATTCTCGTTGATGAGCAGAGCCATCAGCTCGGAGACCACTTCGTAGGTGTCTTCTACAGTATTGCCAACGATGACATTGCCCAAGTCAATAATTTCGACATCCGGTTTCCAACGATACAAGCGATAAAGTTGCTTGCGAATCTCGTCCGGAGCAAGACGCGTGTCCATATTGTTGAATGCGCCACGCGATTCCGGAACGCCGACGATGGCAATCTGCATCTTTTCCCAATCGAAGTCGGTGCCATCGTAGAACTGCACATAATTAAAAAGAAGATGTGGATCTTCTGAACTTTCAACAAGTTCCAAAGAATCCACATCTACTGGAGTCAAGTACGAACTGATATCCATCACATACTTGTTATTTGTTACAGTTGCAGCAGCAACCTTCTTGCTTTTGTGCTTTGATTGCAGACTGTGCAGCAGCCAAACGAGCTACCGGTACGCGGAACGGTGAGCAAGAAACGTAGGTCATTCCGGTTTTGTAGAAGAATTCTACAGATGCGGGATCACCACCGTGCTCGCCACAAACACCGACCTTGAGTTTCGGGTTGACGAAGCGACCGCGTTGAACACCTGCCTGAACGAGCTGACCAACACCTGCCTGATCCAAAGTCTTGAACGGGTCAGCAGCGAGGATCTTCTGATCGACATAGCTATGGATGATTTCGTTCACGTCGTCACGTGAGAAACCGAGGGTCATCTGTGTCAAGTCGTTGGTACCGAAGGAGAAGAATTGAGCGACTTCAGCAATTTCGTCTGCCATCAAGGTAGCACGCGGGATTTCAATCATCGTACCATAGAGGTAGTTGATTTTAAGACCGAACTGAGCTTCAACTTCTGCCTGAACCTTATCAGCGATAGCTTTTTGGTGTTTCAATTCTTTCACATCGATGGTCAGAGGAACCATAATTTCGAGGTGTGGATCGAAACCTTCTTTCATCAATTCTGCAGTAGCGGTAAAGAGAGCGCGGAACTGGATTTCAGAAATTTCGGGATATACGATTCCAAGACGTGCGCCACGGAGACCCATCATCGGGTTGACTTCGTGCAGAGCGTCGATTCTCTTCTTGATTTCTTCGAAGGTGATGCCTCTTTCAGCAGCTTTAGCACGCTGTTTTTCTTCGGTCTGAGGAACGAATTCGTGAAGCGGCGGGTCCATCAAACGGAAAGTAAGCGGTTTGCCGTCCAAAACCTTCAGAGTTTCCTTGGCAGCTTCCTTGATGTGTGGTTCAAGTTCTTTCAATGCTGCGTGTCTTTCATTATCATTGGATGAAAGAATCATATTGCGGAGAATATCGAGCGGGGTAGCACCGTTCTTGCCGTAGAACATATGTTCGATACGGAACAAGCCGATACCTTCAGCACCGAAGTTGATAGCGTTTTGTGCATCTTCCGGAGTGTCAGCGTTGGTACGAACGCCCATTCCCTGATATTTAGCAACGATGGAGATGAATTCTTGGAAACGCGGGTTTTCGGAAGAGTCAATCATCTTGAGAGCTTCGCCATAGACATAACCCTTAGCACCGTTCAAAGAGAGAACGTCACCTTCTTTGAAAACTTTACCATCGATGGTGACAGTACGTGCATTCATATCAATCTTGACAGCGTCACAACCAACGATGCAGCACTTACCCCAACCACGAGCAACGAGAGCGGCGTGAGAAGTCATACCACCGCGAGCGGTAAGGATACCGTCAGCGGAACGCATACCTTCAACGTCTTCCGGATTGGTTTCTTCACGAACGAGGACGTTCTTGATTTTCTTTGCAGTATATGCTTTGGAAGCTTCGCTATCGAGAGCGATGACACCGACAGCACCGCCAGGACCTGCGGGAAGACCTTTAGCGATGACGGTGTGTTTCTTTTCTTCAGCAGCTTCGAGGATGGGATGCAACAACTCGTCCATTTGAGCGGGTGAAACACGCATTACGACTTCCTTGTCGTCGATACGACCTTCGTGCAACATATCCAAAGCCATATTCATAGCGGCGATACCGGTACGTTTACCAACGCGGCATTGCAACATAAAAAGTTGGCCTTCCTGGATGGTAAACTCGATGTCAAGCATATCTCTGTAGCTGTCTTCGAGGATAGCGCGGATGTCGCAGAGTTCTTTATAAGTTTCAGGCATCAATTCCTGCATTGAATGGAGATGCTTGTTCTGTTCGTTCTTGGTTTCGTCGTTCAACGGGTTGGGGGTACGGATACCAGCAACGACGTCTTCGCCTTGAGCGTTGATCAACCATTCACCGTAGAATTGGTTTTCACCGGTAGCGGGGTTACGTGTGAAAGCGACGCCGGTAGCTGAACCTTCGCCCATATTACCGAATACCATTGCCTGAACGTTGACAGCTGTTCCCCAATCGTCCGGAATACCTTCGATACGACGATAAGAGATAGCTTTCTGACCATTCCAGCTTTTGAAAACGGCCTTGATACCGCCTTCCATCTGTGCTTTTGCATCATCCGGAAATTCCACACCAAGTTTTTCCTTGATGGTCGCCTTGAAAGCGTTGGCCAATTCGAGAAGTTCGTTTGCCTTGATGTCGGTATCTGACTTGTAACCTTTCTTTTCCTTGTATTCGTCAAGCATATCGTCCAAAATCTTGCGGATACCTTTGCCGTCAACGGGAGCAATGCCTTCTGCTTTTTCCATAACGACATCGGCATACATCATAATCAAACGACGATAGGAGTCATAAACGAAACGTTCGTTGCCAGTTTTCTTGATCAAACCAGGAATGGTTTTGGAGGATAAACCGATATTAAGAACGGTATCCATCATACCGGGCATAGAGGTGCGGGCACCAGAGCGGCAGGAAACCAACAAAGGATTTTCGGGGTCGTCATATTTTCTGCCCATAATTTTCTCAACATTTTCCATAGCTTTCCATACGTCAGCCATCAAAGTGTCGGGAAGTTGGCAATTGTTTGCATAATAAGCGGTACAGCATTCGGTAGTGATAGTCAAGCCGGCAGGAACAGGAAGTCCCAACAAACACATTTCAGCGAGGTTGGCACCTTTGCCACCCAGGAGATTTTTCATGTCGGCTTTACCTTCAGCAGTCTTTCCGCCAAAGGTGTAAACGTACTTTACATTACTCATTTTCAATTATTTTAGATGATTATTAAAATGGTTTTCTTGTTCTTTTTTCAAGGGTGCAAAAGTACAAAAAAAATTTTTATTTCTGCCCTAATCAGATGCTCATTTTTCTCTAACCTTTTCCCTCGTTCATTTATCCAAATAAAAAAAACCTCATTTTATTATACGTTACAAACCTTATAACTTTAAAAACCTTTAAACTTTAAAAACTTTACCAACTGTGATTTATTTATGAAAAAAAAATTAAATTTGAGCCGCGATAGAATTGTTGCAGAAAGAGTGTTAATTATTTAGTAATCAATAAAAAAGTGTAATTTTATGTACAAAATTAATGAACATCCTATTTTGGATATTCCGAAATCGGAACAGGTTGTCTTTACTTTTAACGGAAAAAAAGTAACCGGACAAAAAGGATACACCGTTGCCGCTGCGTTACACCAGGCCGGTTTTCCCATTCACAGTCACAGCATCGACGGACGCGAACGCTCTTTGGAGTGCGGCATTGGCAAATGCGGTGCGTGTCAAATGCTTGTGGATGGTGAAATCAAACGTATCTGTATCACCCTCGTTGACAATGTCAAAGAGGTAAAAGAGATTCCTCAAGACCATTTTCCAGAAGTTCAGGAACCCCAAGCGCAGAGTCTTAAAGTGTATAAAACACAAGTCGCCATCATCGGTGCCGGACCGGCGGGATTGGCCTGCCGTGAAATGCTCAACAATTTAGGCATTAACAATATTGTTATTGATAATAATGCAAAGGTCGGGGGGCAATTCAATATGCAGACGCACCAGTTTTTCTTTTTTGAAAAAGAGAAAAAATATGGTGGAATGCGTGGCTTTGACATCGCGAAGACGTTAGCGGGAGAAGACCTCGCCGGCATTATGCTTAATTCCACCGTTTGGGATTTGCTGGAAGGGAAACGCATCGCGGTCAAAAACTTGATTGACAATACTATTTATTATGTAGATGCGGAACATTTAGTTGTTGCGACGGGAGCTGTTCCTTTTATGCCCGTTTTCGAAAACGATGACCTGCCCGGTGTCTATACCGCTGCCGTCGTACAGAAAATGATGAACGTGGAACACACGCTTCTCGGCAAACGCATCCTTTCAATCGGCGCTGGAAACATCGGCTATCTCACTTCCTATCAGGCCACTCAAGCCGGTGCCGAGGTAGTAGCCATCGTGGAAGCGATGGACCACGAAGGTGGTTTCCCCGTTCAAGCTAACCGCGTACGCCGCTTAGGTATTCCCATCTACACATCGCACGTTCTTTTGCGTGCCATCCCCAATGCCGACCGCACCGGTATCACGGGCGCCGTTATTGCAGAATGCCAGAATTTCAAACCCGTTCCCGGGACTGAAAAAGTCATCAACAATATCGACGTTATAAATATATGTACCGGACTTATTTCAGATAATCAAATTCTCACAAAAGGGAAAGAGGTTTTCGGTCTTAACGTTTATGGAGCCGGCGATGCCGTGCGCGTGGGGGAAGGAACGTGCGCCGTTTTACGAGGCAAACAAGTTGCTCTCGAGATCGGTATGCAAATGGGAAAACGTGTCAACTACGAAGAATACTTGGCCGTTTCCAAAGAATATATTGACGCGCAACAACGCCCCGTCCGCATTTTGGAAAAGCCCAACAAACCGACAACGGAGCGTATGAACCAGAAAGGTTTTGTTGTTCCGGACTGCTTGTTTGGTTTTGCGTGCAACCCGTGCTCATTCTCCTGCCCGCAAGGCGCTATCAGCAAGCCCACTACCACATCGGTGCCCGTGGTCGATTATGATAAATGTATCGGCTGTATGCAATGCGTATCCCACTGTCCGGGACTGGCCATTTTCGGTTATAACTTGCAGAAAAACTGGCTGTTCCTTCCTATCGAATATCCTGTAAAAGAAAAAGCAGAAGTCGTTCTGATTAACGACCTCGGCGAAAAAGTGGGCGAAGGAATTGTTGATAACATTCAGATCAATTCCAATAAGACCAATGTGGCACGCGTGAAAGCGACGGACATCAGCGGCGAAAAACTAACGGAGGTCACGGGCTTCATCGTCAAGGAGAAATTCGGGAAGAGAGTGGAAATGGTCCCGACGAAGATAGATGAAAAGGCGCCCGCCTACGTCTGCCACTGTGAAGATGTGAAAATCGACAAGATTTTAGAAGTTATTGGCAACCGGAAAGTCATATCGGTGGATGAACTGAAGCACACCACACGTATCGGTATGGGAACTTGCCGCGGAAAACGCTGCATACCGCGTGTAAAGCAGCTGCTACGCAGTTACGGCATTGAAGTGGTTGGCGACGCCACACCGCGTGGACCTTTATCTAACCAACTGACAATTAACGATATGCAGCCGTCAACGAAAGCTACAGAATTTATCACGTCACCCACGAAAGCCACGAAGCGGGTTGAATGCGACGTCTTTGTCGCGGGCGGTGGCATCGCCGGTAGCGCATTGTTCCGTTATTTCTCGGAAGCCGGTCGCAAGACGGTGCTTTGCAATGCGGAAAGAGGATCCTCTTGGCGTTGTATCGGTGGCGGTCGTCCTGCATTCTCCGTACCTGAAATCGCTGACATTGCTAATCACAACCAAGAGATTTTCAAAGAGTTACAAAAGAAAGTCAATGTCGGCTACTACCCTATCCGCTATGTAGGTTTCGCACACGACGAAGCCACATACAAATCATTGGAGGCATCTTTAGGATGGTCGGATGGTTATATGGTTGACAGAAAGGATTTTCAAAAAGAAATTTCTCCTTATTTCAATCCGAAATTGGAGACCTACAGCGCCGCTTGTGTCACCAACGATTGTTGGCAGGCCACGCCCGGAAAAGTCATCGATTATATCCGTCATCTCGCCTGTGAAAAGGGAGGCACCCTGTTGGAAGACTGCCGCTTGATTGAAGTTCAGCGCACGCAGAAAGGTTTTATGGCATTGGTCTACACGCACGACAAAGAATTCGTGGAATATCATTGCGAGCATTTTGTCAATTCGTTAGGATATCAGGCCGCCAAATTCGCGAAACAGTTAGGTATAGAAACCGGTTTGTATCCAATTAAGCATCAGGCATTTATTACTGGAAGACTCCCGATGTTAGGAAAAGATGGCGAATGTTTGGATATGTTGATTGACCGCCGCAAATACAAAGGATTCTCGGCTGTCTATGGTCAGCAGTTCAAAGAAACCGGTCAGATTATTGGTTGTGCCTCACCCGGTACTGACTCGGCAGAAGCGGGCAAGAACCTGAAATACAATGCACAGGACTTTTTGGAAATCTGTTCGGAAATGTTCCGCGAATGGATTCCGCAGTTGGGTGCTGTCAGTTTCCAGGCATTCTGGTCCGGCTACTACACCGAACCGCGTTACATCATCGACCCGGGACACGGGCTGCTTGTCGGCTTGCAAGGACACGGATTTATGCTCGGTCAATACTTGGCCAAGATTTACGTCGATCGCTACTTGGGTCGTCCGACGCCGACGTATATGGACCGCTTGCTGCTGAGCGGCGACGGCTTGACGGAAAAGTCTTTCAAATAGCCGATTCCCGTAAAAGAAAAATCGAGAGGAAACATCACCTCTCGATTTTTTTTGATACATTCTATCACTTCGAAACATCCACCCCTGCCCCCTCCTTCAAAGGACGGGAATTCACCCCGATATTTTTATATCATAATTATTATCAAATACTTAACTTTGACAAACAAAAAAATGTAGAATAATAACAATCTTCGCTGAACATTCCCGACCTTTTTTAAGGAAGGGATAAAGGGGTGGTAATATAGAAATCAAAAACGAGAAAAGTCTCCAAGTCCCAAGTCTAAAATCATAAGTCCTCTTTCACGCAGCGCTCGATCACGCACTCGTGGGTTTTTGTTTCTCTGTTGTAGCTGATGCCTACTAAAAGGATGTCGCCGGTGTATTCGGCCAGTTTGTCGGGGTACTGCTTCTGCT
>DCHI01000031.1 GCA_002314795.1 Bacteroidales bacterium UBA1756
CGTGCGGGTGCGTGGATTGAAACTGCCTGTAGCCCTCGTGGTCGTTGTCCAGTTTGGTCGCACCCCGTGCGGGTGCGTGGATTGAAACTGTAAACAGAGAGGTTGATAGGATCGGTTGCTGTCGCACCCCGTGCGGGTGCGTGGATTGAAACTTCATTGCCGTGAGTCTCTTGATTTCCGCGTCAAGTCGCACCCCGTGCGGGTGCGTGGATTGAAACGGTTGGTGTCGATGTAGATGGTATCGTGTTCAAGTCGCACCCCGTGCGGGTGCGTGGATTGAAACCTGAATGATGGTGCTGTTGTTAATGGCCTTTTTTCTTTCCATCCCTTCCCCCAATTCACTCTCGCCATTTCCCGTTTTGCGGAAATCGCGTCCGCTTTTGTTCTAAATTATGCTCGTTTGGCGAGGAAGATAATCATACAACCTATCTCCATTCCTTGCTTCTGTGCGGTTTTTTCAGTAAAAAATAATGAAGAAATGAACATTGCTCATTGCAAATTGTTTCGTAACTTTGCGCCCTCAAAATTTAAAACATAAATTTAACGATAAATGAACATCTTAAAAGAAAAACAGAACGAACCAGTACAAGTCTTGAGCATCGAGATTTGTGAAGCAGATTACGCAGAAAAAGTTTTAAATGCACTGAAAAAACAACGCAGAACCGCTCAGGTTCCCGGTTTCCGTGTTGGCAATGCCCCAATGGCGCTCATTAAGAAAATGTATGAAAAGTCCCTCATCGCTGACGCCGTCAACGATCTGATGTATGAGGCACTCAATAACCACGTCCACGAAAACAAACTCGACATCCTCGGAGAACCCCTCCCGATCGATGATCGTACCATCGTTGATTTCGAACATCCTGAAAAGTTCGTCTTCACTTTCGAAATCGCTGTAAAACCCGAATTTACCGTTGATTACGCCAAGGTTCCCTCCTTCACCCGCTACGAAGTGGCCGCCGCTGAAGAAGAAATCGACAACTATATTGAGGACCTTAGAAAACGTCACGGCAAGTACTGCGCTCCCGAAGTCATTTCCGACGAGGATTTCGTTACCGTGGAATACGGCGAAAATAACAATGGAAACTTCTACGCCAACAGCTTGAATGACGAAGGTAAGAAACTTTTCATCGGTAAAAAAATGGGTGAAACCGTTTCAGTTGACGTCAACACCATTTTCGAAAACGATACCAAACTTGCAGAATTTTTGAAAATTCCCGCTGAAACGTTGGACAAGAGCCAACCGAACGTTGTCGAAATGAAGGTTAGATATATCGGTCACCTCGAACCCGCCGAAATGAACGACGAGTTCTTCCAGAAGATTTCCTCTGAAGATCACCCGATTGCTAACGAAGCAGAACTTCGTAAGGACGGTGCCGCTAAGATTGAGGCCGAATATGCCCAACACGTTGGTCAGAAGTTTATGAACGACGCCATCGAAGGTCTTGTCGCCAACACCGACATCTCTCTTCCCGCCGATTTTATGAAGAAGTTCATCCTTTCTGCACAAAAAGATATGACTGCAGAAAAATTGGAAGAAGAGTATCCCAAGTATGAAAAATCTTTCAAATGGGAATTGATTGAAAATCAGATTGTCCGTGACAATAATATCAAGATTGATGAAGAAGCAGTTAAGAATTATATCCGCAACTTCTTCATTTCCAATTATTTCTCACAATTCAAAGTAGAAGAAATCGCTGACCGTCTTGACGCACTCGTTGCCGATACGATGAAGAACAAGGAAAGTTTGAAACAGATTTATGATCAACTTTTCGACCAGGAAATCGGTAACGTTTTGAGAAACAACCTCAAAACTACGGTGAAACGTATCACTTTTGCTGAATTTGCTCAGGAATTGTATGGTATCAAACCGCAGACGGAAGAAAAGCCGAAAGCAAAACGTTCCTGCAAGAAAACCGCAGCCAAGGAAGAAAGTGCAGAAGAAACTCCTGCTGAATCAGAGGAAAAGCCGAAGAAAAAGGCAGCCCCCAAGAAAAAATCAACCCCTAAAGCCGAATAATTTATTTTCAGTATGAACGATTTCAGAAACTTTGCCGTCAAGCACCACGGTATCTCCAGTCTTCACGTTGACAAATATATGTCCGTCGTGAACGATTATCTCACTCCTTATATCATCGAGGAACGCCCGATGAACATCACTCAGTTGGACGTGTTCTCCCGTTTGATGAAGGATCGTATCATTTTCCTCGGAGTTCCGATCGATGACGACGTGGCCAATATCATTCAGGCTCAGTTGCTTTTCCTTGAATCCCAGGATGCGGAACGCGACATCCAGATTTATCTTAACTCTCCTGGCGGTTATGTTCACGCCGGATTGGGAATCTATGACACGATGCAGTACATCCAGCCCGATGTTTCTACCATCTGCACCGGTATGGCAGCATCGATGGCGGCGGTTCTTCTTTGTGCCGGCGCACAAGGCAAGCGTTTCGCACTTCCGCACTCCCGCGTGATGATTCATCAACCGCTCGGCGGCGCTCAAGGCCAGGCCTCTGATATTGAAATCGAAGCGAAAGAAATCCAGAAACTGAAAAAAGAACTTTATGAAATCATCTCCAAACACTCCGGCAAGGATTTTGACCAAGTGTGGAAGGACTGCGACCGCAATTATTGGATGATTGCCGCCGAAGCAAAAGAGTATGGTATGATTGACGAGGTTCTTGGAAGAACAAAATAGTATGGCTAAACGTACGAAATCTGACAACTTTTGTAATTTTTGTGGCCGTCCAGAATCGGATGAAAATCCTCTGATTTATGGGCTTACGGGTGCCATTTGTGAAAATTGTATCCGCACTGCCGCCGATTTAATTCGAGACGCCCAAAAGAAACGTCAGTTGGAAAGCAAGAAGAATTTTCAAGTTAAATTGCTTAAACCCAACGAAATAAAGGAACGCCTTGACCAGTATGTCATCGGTCAGGACGAAGCCAAAAAGGTGATTTCCGTCGCTGTCTATAATCATTATAAAAGAATTATGTATGCGGGAAATCCTGAAAATGATGTTGAAATTGAAAAGTCAAACATCATTATGGTAGGGGATACGGGAACTGGTAAAACCTTGATTGCCAAGACGATTGCTAAAATGTTGGAAGTTCCGTTCTGTATCGCTGACGCCACCGTCTTTACGGAGGCCGGTTATGTGGGCGAAGATGTGGAAAGTATTCTTACTCGCTTGCTCCAAGCAGCCGACTACGACGTGGCGAAGGCCGAACGCGGTATCGTTTTCATTGACGAAATTGATAAGATTGCCCGCAAAGGTGCTGACAATCCGTCCATTACGCGCGACGTATCCGGTGAAGGCGTGCAGCAGTCTTTGCTGAAGTTGTTGGAAGGTTCCAAGGTAAATGTTCCCCCGCAAGGAGGACGCAAACACCCGGAACAGCAGTTCATTGAAGTGGATACGCAAAACATCCTGTTCATTGGAAGCGGTGCTTTCAACAATTTGGACAAGGTGATTTCTGAACGTATGAATACGAACGTGATTGGCTATAATGCAAAAAACCGCGTCATAGACAAGGACAATATGTTGCAATACGTTTCTGCACAAGACTTTAAGTCTTTCGGCTTGATTCCGGAACTGTGTGGCCGTTTCCCCGTCATCACCTACTTGAATGCGTTGGACGCGCCTGCACTGAAACGTATTCTTACGGAGCCGAAAAATGCACTCGTCAAGCAATATGTCAAGTTGTTTGATTTGGATGGAATCCAACTTGAATTTTCAGACGATGCCATCGATTACATTGTGGATAAGGCGGTTGAATTGAAATTGGGAGCACGTGGGCTGAGGTCCATCGTTGAAAAGATTATGACCAACGCGATGTACGAGTTCCCCAGTTCGCGCAAAAAGTCGATAACCATTACGAAAATGTATGCGCGTGAGCAATTCGAACAGTCGATTTTCCGATTTTTAGAGGACCAAACTGAGCATTCCAATGCTGCTAATAATTAAATATGAAAGTTAAAAGTTTCTTGTTAATGTTTGTTGCTGTTATGGTAACAAACATTTTGTTTTCTCAGAATGTGAGAATTGATGCTAAATTGCTTAACAATACAGCATCTAAGGTTGAACTTCGTTCCGCATACGATACCGAAGCGCCCGTTTATGCCACGCTTGACATTAAGGGGGACGCGATTGCCGTTCGTGCCGAAATTCCGCAAACCGACCTCTTTGCCTTGGTTTTTGACGAAAAGACAAAGTTCCTGTTGTGTCTCAGTCCCAATGAAAAAATCAAGTTGACGATTGATGTGGCAAATCCATTGCACGTTCCGCAAGTTTCTGGTTCACAGTCAATTCTGTTTTCAAAGCAACTCACCGATTTGCTCCTTTCTCGTCAGGATTGTTTGGACAGTCTGAATAGGGAAGTGCAAAACAACAAGACGCAAATCTATTTTTCATCTTTCGTTCCCTCATTCCGTACCTACATTCAGTCGGCGCAGGAAGCGGATGTTGACGTGGTCGCGGCCTTGGAACGCAATGACTCGTTGGTGAAACTCCTTGACCAGTGCGCTACGAATGGCGTCGTGAACAAAAAAATGGCCGATCAGTTTATGTACGAGTCAATCAAGCACCTCAAGTTGATGAAGAACTATTACGCAACGTTCACCAATCATCTCAGTACTGTGGCCGAAAATTTTGACATCAATGGCTTGGGAAAGGTGGATGGCTATACTGATTTCTACAAGGATTTGTCTTTGTTTTCTTCTTCCATAAATGAACATAATGCTTTGATTAAAAACTTGATGCAAGATTATTGCGATAAAGTGGCCTCCTTGCTTTCTGCGTATGATGACCAGTTTTATGATGGCAAGTTGGATGCTCCGAAAGCGAAATTGAATTTCTGCAATGAAATCGCTTCCATCGTTTTCCAATATGGTCCCGCGGCTTCAAAGAAGAAAAGTGATATTGAATCTAATTCCTTGTTAATGAAGACAATGGGAAACAAGATTGCTACGGATGCACAAAATAACATTGAAAAAATCGTTGCTTCCTATCAAAAACAGTTCAATGAAAAGAATGAGCAGATTGCTAATCAGTCCCGCAGTATGATGGTGGAACACAAGAGTGATTTGGCCTCTTTGATGTTTTTGGATAATTTTTCACAGGACAAGGCGTTGCAGTCGGAAGTGATTACGGCGCTTCACGAGGCCTATCCTGAACACGCCTTGGTTACAGAACGTTACAATAAGATTAACAATCCTCAGTTCCGTACCTCCGAAGGAAGCATCGCCCCCGAATTGGAATTTTCAGACCCGACCGGAAAGGTTCGCAAACTTTCAGATTTGCGTGGCAAGGTCGTTCTGATTGATTTCTGGGCTTCTTGGTGTGGTCCGTGCCGTCGCGAAAATCCGCACGTCGTGGCTATGTACGCAAAGTACCACGACAAGGGCTTTGAGGTCTTCAGTGTCTCCTTGGATAATAACCGTGACAAGTGGATTGAGGCGATTGCCAAAGACAATCTGTCTTGGCCTAACCACGTCAGCGACTTGAAAGGGTGGGGTTCGGCTGCGGCCAAACTGTATGGTGTCAATTCCATCCCTTGCACGTTCTTGATTGACCAGGAGGGACGTATCATTGCGAAAGGCCTTCGTGGTCAGCAGCTTACTGACGTTTTGGAACGTATTTTCGGTAAATAATCCAATCTATGAGAAAGGTTCTTCCCCTTCTTCTCCTTACCATCATCGGTTTCTCGCTAATGGCGCAGGATAGCGTCCGTGTGGTGGAAAAGGTGATGGGGGAGTGGTTGACGGCAGATCCCAACGGAAACATTTACCTTGTTGATGGTCAGCGTCTTATCAAGTGCGACGCGGACGGAAATCTCCTTTACACATACGATGATGCTTTTTATGGCGCCATTACTTCCATTGACGTTGACAACCCGATGAAAATTATGGTGTTCTACCGTGAGAGCGGGCGAATCGTTTTTTTGGATGAACGTCTGTCTCCGGTAACCGAGCCGTTGGATTTGTTTTCTCACGAATATTTGAATATCACCCTCGCCGCGTTTTCAACCGACAACTTGATCTGGTTGTATGACGAAACGCACAATGAGTTGCTTTGCGTGGATTTCTATTTGAAAGGAGTGTCTCGCAATCGTTTGACAATCAGTGATTTCAAGCCGAGTCAGCTATTGGCTTGTCAAGAAAAGTTCCTTTTGATGAACAATCCGGGGGATGGCGTCTATTTTTTTGATGGTTTTGGAACATTCGTGAAGCGTTTGCCATTTGTAGCGGAAGCGCTTTGCGGTTTTTATCGAAACAAACTCTGTTTTTTAACGGAAAACGAATTGTGCCATTACGACCATCAACTAATGGAATTGGTTAAGACGCCGCGTCCGAAGGGGGCGATTTCTGTTGTGGAAACTTTATCGCATTTATACTATTTGGATGAAAGTCAACGTTTAAACATCGTTTTTCGCAAATGAAAAAGTTGACATTCATTCTATTCCTGTCTCTTTCGTTTTCTGCTTTTGGGCAGAAGAATTTCGATTTTCGTTTTTGGGAAGATTCGTTGGGTCGCTTGCGCGAGGAGGTGATGTCGGCTCCGCGCGAAATGGAACGTTATTCGTTGAATGAGGATTTTATGAACCTGTTGGATCACGTTCTTAATCAGAAGAACTCCTTCAAGTTCGGTTGGGATTCTGTCAAGAATTTTTCGGTTCTGACTTCGCCCGACAAGCTGTTTAAAATATTTACTTGGTTTGTTCCGAAAGATGATTATACGGTAGAAAATTACGGTTTCATACAGGTTTATAACGAAGGTCGTAAAAAGTATGTGCTTTATCCATTGGTAGATAAACGCGCCTCGATGGACTATCCGCGGACGAACATCGGAAATCACAACAAATGGTTCGGTGCTGTCTATTACAAACTTGTTCCGTTGAAATCGAAGACGCGCACCTATTACACGCTGTTGGGCTGGAACGGGAACGATATGTTTACCAACCAGAAAGTGATTGAAGTATTGTACTTTAAGTCAGATATGTCACCGGTTTTCGGAGCCAATATTTTTAAAAAATATCCGGAGAAATCCTATCGGATTATTTTTGATTATGCGAAGAACTCCGTTTTTACTTTAAAGTACGAATACCAGTCGTACGATGTGAGCACGGGGCGGCGCGATCCGAAAACGCACAAGGTCATTTATGAAAGTGAGTCCAGTGATATGATTATCTTTGACTTCTTGGCCCCGTTGGACGATGCGATGGGGAATATCCCTTCGTTTATGTATCCGGAATCGAGTATGAGCCAGGGCTTTGTCCCAGACAACGGCAAGTGGCTCTTTATCAATAGTGTAAAGGGGCGCAATCCGGACAAGGAAAGGCCGGCGTATCAACCGAAGGAGCGAGAGTTCTATCGGGTGTCGGGTTCGTAAAAAAGAAAGCAAAAAAATAAGGCCTCAAATCATTGTGATTTAAGGCCTTTTCCTTTTCAATTTGTGCCCAAGACAAGAGTCGAACTTGCACGAGCTAACGCTCACCACCCCCTCAAAGTGGCGTGTCTACCAATTCCACCACCTGGGCTCATTTTGAGGTTGCAAAAATACGCTTTTTTTAATTCGCAACCCCCATTCTGAAAAAAAAATATCGTTTGTTTTAAATGGTTGATTATTAGTCTGCTATATTCTTTTTCTGCATTGTCTGTTCGGTCGATTACGTCCATACTGCCTCGCATTGTCCTCTTTTTTGGAAGAAAATGAAGCAATCAGCCCCAAAATGCTTTGAAAAATCCACCTTATCCTACCCTTCCAAACTTTTATAAACTTTATAAACTTTATGAACTTTATGAACTTTATGAACTTTATGAACTTTACAAACCAAATTGCCAATCCATAGAAAAATCGTACCTTTGCAGTCTCATTTGAAATTTGAAAAAGTAATTGTAAAATGCTTGCATTAAGGAAGTTAACTTTGTTAGGACTGCTCTGTTTCGCTTTTTTTTCTCCCATTTTTTTGTCAGCACAGGACAGCACCTCCCATCGCTTTACCCATCTCGCCATTGAAGTTCGTGCTGATGCGGACTTTTTTTATGACTACGGACGTCAGTATTTGCCTAATGTTGTAGATAATGGCACTTTTTATGATACCACTCGTTACGGGCTTCACGGTCGCTATTTCAACATCCGCCTTGGTGGCGAGTTCGGCAAGGGTTTTTCCTACTTTTTCCATCAACGTGTCATCGCCAATCCCGGCACCTCGTCTCTTTTTGACAATACCGACTTTCTCTATTTGCAATATACGCTCAGGGACCGGTGGGCTTTTCGTGTAGGCAAGGAAGCGCTGTCCATCGGCGGTTTTGAGTATGATGCGGCTCCGATTGATGTCTATTTCCGGTCATACTTTTGGGATAATATCTACTGCTTCCAACTTGCCGGTTCCGCTATGTATCTGGATAAGAGTGGCCATAATAAGTTGACTCTGCAGATTTCAAATTCTCCCTACGTCTATTATACGGGAACCGGAAAGGAGTGGGGACAGGGACTTCTGGGCTATAGTTTGATGTGGAACGGTAATTTTACGCATTTTCAGTCTCTTTATTCAATTAACTTTTTTGAAAGAGAAAGAGGCAAGTTCGTCAATTACATCTCTTTAGGTAATAGATTGAAATTCAATTGGTGGAGCTGGTACATCGATTATCAGAATCGTTCCTTCGGTTTGGACAAGCACTTTTTTGATAATTTCTTTGTCATTTCGCGTATGGATTTCAGAGTTCATTCCTTCAATATTTTCTTGAAAGGTGGCTATGAACAGAATATGGCGGATGCGGCCACGGTTCTCAATCCGGAAATTCAGGTGAAAGACCCTTTGATGGAACCGGGACAGCGTCGGGTCTTTTACGGCATCGGAATGGAATTTCGTCCGGCCCGTTGTCCGTCCGTCCGCATTCACGCCAATGTCAGTCACGTAAACTATATTCCAAAGTATAAATATGAAAGTACGAATGGTGGCTCCTTCAATGTGAACCTGGGAGTCACGTGGAAAATTGATTTCCTTCGTTATTTCCCAAAATTAAGTAAGTAATTATTATTATGTTTTCCAAAAAGTATCGGACATTTGCACGTCTATTTTCCCACAAAACCTACGTACGCATTCTTAAGAACAGAAAACCTTGGGAGACAGTCATCTTCCTCGTCGTTTTTTTAGGTTTTTTCGGCGGATTGTCAGCTGTGATGACACTCCCGCAAATGCTGAATACGTTTATGCAGACGGCCTATCATTTGTTGATGGAGACTGTCTTGTACATTATGGCCATCACCGTGATGACCGGCGCCATCAGCAAACTTTTTGTGGAATTTGGTGTTGTCCGTTGGATGGAATTGGCTCTTCGGCCTTTGATGAAACCTTTGTACAACCTGCCGGGCATCGCCTCTTTGGGTGCTGTAATGACTTTCCTGAGTGACAATCCCGCCATCATCACCCTTTCCAAGGAAAAGAGTTTCCGCCAGTATTTCAAACAGTACCAGCTGGTCTCGCTGACGAATTTCGGAACGGCTTTTGGTATGGGATTGGTGGTGATTGCTTTTATGGTTGGAAAAGGTTACGGCACCGGTGCTGCAGTGGGTTTGATTGGTGCTATTATCGGAAGCATTATCTCCACCCGTTTGATGCAACGTTTTACACTGAAATCTTATCCGGAATTGGATACAGAACTTGCTGATATTAAAAATGTTGACGATAATAACGAACGCGTTGATCAGCCCAAAACGAGTACGTTTATGCGTGTTTTGAATGCTATTCTGGATGGCGGAAAGACGGGCGTGGATATCGGTGTCGCTATCATTCCGGGCGTTTTAGTTATCTCAACCATCGTAATGATGCTCACGTTTGGTCCCGCCAACGGAACTTCCTACACGGGAGTCGCGTACGAAGGTGTGCCGGTAATTCCTTGGTTGGCCGATAAGGTTGACTTCATTTTCAAATGGCTTTTCGGTTTTGAACATCCCGAATTAATCTCTTTCCCGATCACCGCGCTGGGTGCTGTCGGTGCCGCTTTGGGACTTGTCCCGACGTTCGACGCCGCAGGTCTGCTTGATAACAACGCCATCGCTGTCTTCACGGCAATGGGTATGTGCTGGAGCGGCTATTTGAGCACGCACACGGCTATGTTGGATTCAATGGGCTACCGCAAACTTATTACGAAAGCGATTGGCGCTCATACTATTGGTGGACTCTTTGCCGGAATATCGGCGCACTGGATTTTTGTGCTCATCTCATTGATTTAGTTTTTCCTTTTTTAAACTCAAAAAAGAAAAAATGTCAAAGCCGCGTTTTTATGCATAAATCGATGATAAATTTAAGAAAATGTTTTCACCGTCTTAGCATTTTCGCTTTGGCGGTTTTGTTATTTGGCTTAACATTCAATCTTTCAGCGCAAAAGCCGAAATCCGCTCCGATGGATTTGAATTCTATGACAACGAGTACGACCGGTGTCATTGCGGGTAATCTCGTGGATGAAAACGGCAAGCCGTTGGCGTACGCTTCCTTGTACGTTTTGAAGGAAAAAGATTCAACCACCGTATCTTACGGCCTTACGGACGATGCCGGAAATTTTGTCATTGCGAACATCCCCTTCGGACATTCCTTCCTGAAGATTGACTATATGGGTTATAGTACTTTTTATTCGTCCGTTTTTGTTCTGAGTTTGAACAATCCGGTTTATAAAATGCAGCAAATCAAGTTAGACCAGAAAGCGACGATGTTGGGGACAGTGGAAATCAAGGCCGAACGCGAGATGTTGCAAAGCAATCTTGACAAGAAGGTTTTTAATGTCAGTGCCAGCATCAATGCCGAAGGCGAAACCGCCTTGGAAGTGCTGGAGGATATTCCGTCCGTCAGTGTCGACTTGGACGGGAATGTCACGTTGCGAGGTAGCGAAAACGTGACGATTTTGGTCGATGGCCGTCCGACGAACTTGACGTTAGACCAGATTCCGGCCAACCAGATTGAGAGTATCGAAGTCGTCACCAACCCGTCGGCTCGTTTGGAACCCGATGGAATGGCCGGCATTTTGAATGTCGTTCTGAAGAAAAAGCGTGAAAGTGGCTTCAACGGTATGGTAAGCGCTCGCGGCGGAATGGGTTTCTTTCGGAACAAGCCCGTCCTTGGAAACTACGGTGGAAATGTCAGTTTGAATTATAACTACGGTAAAATCAACGTGTTCCTTAATTACGATTTGCGCGGTTACAATCACGTAAACGGTGGAACAACCTCCCGCGACTCCTGGTTCGGAAATGACACGATGCGTCTTTTTCAAGACAATACGGGACTTTTTTCCGGAATTAATCACAGCGTCCGCACAGGCCTCGACTGGTTCATCAATAAAAAGAACACGCTCAGTTTCACCCTTTCATATAATTATAATAAAAATGAAGGAGGAAGCAATCTCCAAGTTACCGACGACAGTATTCGGAACGGCGAGGCGATTCCTTACCAACGTTATCAGCAGATTTCTTCGGATCAGAGGAAACGACATAATTTTGATGCCAGCATCAATTATAAGAAAACGTTTGAAACCAAGGGAATGGAGCTGACATCCGACCTCTATTTCAACCGGAATCTTGCAGCGGCCTTTGATACTACTACCCAGGATTACGACTACCCGGTTTATCAATACGATATTTTCCAAAAGACCACCACGGATGACAATAACTTGACGGCTACAGGCCAAGTGGACTTCGTGACTCCCGTTGGAAAAAGCGGACGTATTGAGACTGGTTACAAGATTTCTTACCGTTCCATTGGCGAAGATTACCGCTATTTCGAAGGAAGCGAAATAGTGCCTTTTGCACAGGACTTGTCGCAAAGCAACCATTTCGTCTATTCGGAAATGATCAACGCCCTCTATTTCATTTACTCCAACTCGTTTTGGGACAAGCTGAAACTTCAGGTCGGCTTGCGTGGTGAAATGGCAAATACGACATCCGATTTGAAGTCGGCGGGTGAAGTTCATAAAAAAGATTATTACAACCTGTTTCCGACGGCACACCTTCGTTACGACATTACGAAGGAACACTCCTTGCAACTCAGTTACTCGCGTCGTGTGAGCCGTCCCTCCATTTGGCAGTTGAATCCGTTTGTTAATGTTTCTGATAAGCAGAACTATCGTTGCGGAAATCCCGACCTGATGCCGGAATTTGTCAATTCCGTGGAACTCGGTTACTTGATGACTATCAAGAAATCGTCCCTGAATTTCACCGCATTCTACCGTCACCGCGATGACATCATCAGCCGCTACACCGAAATTCTGCAGGATACGTTGGACGGGGAACCTCATACCTACACGTTGACCACTTATCGTAACTTGAAAAAGGGACAGAATTTTGGTCTGGAGATGGTTTACGGACAACAGTTGTGGAAATTCTGGAAGATATCTTTGAGTGGCAGCGTCTATCGTGAAATTATTGATAGTGAGGAACATCTGGACGATTACCTCGCTCGCGACTGGACGTGGAATGTGCGTTTGAACCAGACTTTCACTCTTCCGAAAGATTGGGTTCTCCAGTTGAACTGTCGTTATCGGGCACCGAGTCTGACAACCGGAAGTATGGGCTGGGGCTCCGGCGGCGTGGGACAGGGAAAACGTTCCGGTAATTATTCCATCGATTTCGGTCTGAAAAAATCATTCCTCAAAAAATCTTTGGTGGTTGCTCTGAATGTCAGAAATCTCATCAGTTCCTACAAAACGAAGATTATTACTTATAATTATGGCCAAAATTCTGGCTATGATGCTGTAAGTATCAGAGAAAGAACACGTTTTAATATCTCTCTATCAGTTAGTTATAAAATAAATAATTATAAAATAAGAAAAGAGAAGATGCCAACCGATGACGGTGGTGGTTATATGGATGAAGATTAGTGGTTAACGCATCCTGTCTTTCTTTAAAAAATGTAGAAAATGTCTGTTGAAATTCAAGAAGTTGTAAGCAAAAAGCAATTACGTCAGTTTGTAGAATTCCCGAATCGGTTATACCGAGATAACCCGTATTATGTGCCGCAGTTAGTTTCTGCCGACTTGGACTCCTTGACTCCGGGAAAGAATCACGCTTTCGATTTTTGTGAAGGAAAGTATTGGCTCGCCAGCCGCGATGGAAAAATCGTCGGACGTATTGCTGGTATTATCAATCACGAATACAACAAGCAAATGGGTAAGATATACATCCGTTTCGGTTGGTTGGATTTTGTTGATGATGAGGAAGTTGTAAATCAATTGATTCACACGATGGAGACGTGGGCAAAGTCAAAGAATGCAGATTTCATCTGCGGGCCTGTCGGTTTTTTAGAGTTTGATATTGCCGGCGTTTTGGTGGAGGGCTACGACCAAATCCCGACGGCATACGGTAAATACAATGCTCCTTATTACGCGGGACATTTAGAACGCCTCGGGTATGCGAAGGAGGTTGACTGGGTGGAATATCAAGTGAAAATCCCAGATACCATTCCGGCTGCCGTTCACCGCGTCGCACAGGTGACCGCTGAACGCCACGGATTGACACTTCTCCAGTTTGATAACAAAAAGGCACTGTTAGCATACGCAGACAAACTTTTTGCTTTGATGAATCGTCAATATGCTTGCATTCACGGATTTACACAACTCACGCCGGGACAAGTCGAGGATTTGAAAAATCAGTTTCTCCCGATGTTGAATCTCAAGTTCGTTTCCATTGTCGTGGATTCGAATGATGAGCTTGTCGGTTTTGCCATTTGCCTTCCGTCCGTATCAAAAGCGTTGCAGAAGGCGCGCGGCCATCTGTTCCCGTTTGGTTTCATCCACATCTTGCGTGCTCTCCGGAAAAATGATACCATTGATACACTGTTGATCGCAGTAGCGACGGAGTATCAGAACAAGGGCGTAACAGCTATGATGTTTGATCGCTTGTGGCAGCAAATGCACGACAACGGTTTCACCACCTTGGAAAGCACTCGTCAGTTGGAGAATAATCTTCACGTCCGCAACCTGTGGAATCGCTTTGGTTTCAAGTTGCATAAACGGGCACGCAGTTTCATCAAATCGGTTGAGAAATAGGAAAAGAAGAGTGCCATTTTTATTTGAAAATGTGCGTCATTCCAAACTTATTCGTATTTTTGCCGCCTTTCTAAAACAACTGACAATTATCTGAAATGAAGATGAAAAAGTTTGTCATCTACTTGTTTGTCTGCACGTTAATGGCAAGTTGCGGAAAACATAAACCTACGATTACCATCGTCCCCGATTACGCAAAGAATCATTTGGAACGCGAACATATTTACGGTAAAGTGAAAACGATTACCGACAAAATGTATTACGTTTTTAATAAGAGTGTGGATTCGTTGACGGAGGATCGCTTGTGCGCTGTTACGGTTTATCACTATGGTTCAGATGGTTGGCTGAACGAAGTCCTCAAGTTGAGTGCGAATGGAGACACGATGTCACAACGGAAGATTTACTATGACGACCACGCTAAGATGATTCGCGACGAGTTGTACGACAGCACGGGCGTCCGCATCGAGTATTCTTTGTATGAAAACGATAAGAACGGTTTTCGTGTCAAAGAGGAAAAATATTCCCGGGACTCACTTGTAAGAACACTCCTTTACCAAAACGATGCTTTCGGAAATCTGGTTTCGATGACGATGCAGACGGAACTGTTCAAAATGACACGAAAGTATAGCAACAACGAGGTGGGCTTGGCCGTTCGTGTGGATGAGTTTGATCCTGATGGAAAGTTATTTAAATATGTCACGATGGAATATGACAACTATGGAGACATCGTCAACCGTAACGTTTATCGTGATGATGGGCAGCTTTGTGAATACACGCATACCCAATATGCGGACAATGGTTGTCTCTTGAAAACCGTTTATGAGGACAAGTTGGCTCGGATGAGCGAGGTTCGTGAATATTCCAATCACGATGAACAGAAAAACTGGACTAAGAACGTACGAAAAGTTGATAGCAAACCTCTTTTCGTCATTGATAGAAAAATCATATACTATTAACCAAACCAATTAAGAAAAATGGATTTAAGCAAAGTATTGTCAATTACTGGAAAAGGTGGACTTTTCCTATTAGTATCAAAAGGTAACAATTGTTTTATCGTTGAGTCATTGACGGACAAAAAGCGTTTCCCCGCTTTCTCGCACGACGGCGTGGCCAACTTGGAAAATATCTCTATATTTACTGAAGAAGAGGATGTTACGTTGCAGTCAGTATTTCAATCTATGTACAAGAAAGAAAATGGTGGCAAGTGTACGGTCAGTATGAACGACAACAATGCTTTGAAAGCATATTTTGCTTCCGTTCTCCCGAATTATGACCGCGAACGTGTCTATGTTTCCAATATCAAGAAAGTTATCAGTTGGTATAACATCCTCGTTGACCATAAGTTGGTTGATCTCGAGGAAGCGCCTAAGGCAGAAGAAACTGCCGAAAAAGCAGAATAATTGATTGTCTCTAACAAAAAAGTGCGGAAAATTCATCGTTTTCCGCACTTTTTGTTTAAAGTCATTCTGTTAGTAAACGATGACTTTTCGAGTTTCTCTGTTCGTTTTTACGATGTAAAGACCAGGAACGAGCGATTGACTGAAGTTGTTAGTCGGCTTCGTACGTACGATTTCTCGTCCCATCGCATCGTAAATCTTTATGAAGACCGCTTCTTCACTTTGGATGATAATCCGTCCGAATGAACTGTATATGAATACTTTGTCTGTCTGTATACTGCTGTTTTGGATGGATGTGGGAACATCCGCACAGGTGGAACTAATGGAGAAGTCCTTGATTTCCCAAGCCGGATTCTGACTTGTGGCTTGCACTTCGTATTTGAATGCTAATGTTATTGACTGACGTCCGACAAACGGGGCCAATGAGATTTCGTTTTCTTGCCAATCCCACGTTGTAGTCGGCATATTGGGAATGGAAAGTTGCGTCCAAGAGGCGGTCGTTGGATTTCCGTTGTAGTTTTCAGAAACTAACAGTTTGCAATACTGTGGCCAGGTGGTGCTGTTCCCGTAGCCGAGTGCGTGCGTGAAGCGGACGGTGGCTTCCGACTTGTCACTAAGGTCAAAAGTGGGGGAGACGAGCCAGTCGATGTTGGCGCCCTTGTTGCTCCCGTTAATGTAGGCACATTCGTAATTGGTGTAGCCGTACCAGTAGGCGTCACCACCCAGGTCAATGGGACGGAAGCAGCCGAAGGATTGGGCAAAACTTTCGTCAAGATGAATGGGCTGGCAGGTATCACTATGTTCGGAATGGAGCGAGAGTCCGACGAGTATGGGGTCGTGATCGGAATAACGATAGATGGTGGTGTCGCTGCTGTATTTGTAATAAAGTGAGTAGATTTCGTCCGCATTGAGGTGGTAAGGTTTTGCCCCGGTGATTTGTTCGGCAAGCGTATGGGAGGCAAAGGCGTGGTCCAAATATTGTGTCTCATTGTCAAAGCAGTAACTGTAGTCGGTCGGGGCGAAACGGGCGAGCTGGTTTTCGTAGCCCGATTCCACCAAGAAACGGAGAGGCTCTTCCATCGTTCCGCAGTTCATATCGCCGACGATGAGGACGTCTGGGTCACCGAAGTAGTTGTTTTCCAATTCGTTGTTAAGAAACTGAGTCAAGTGTTCTGCGTTTTCCACTCGTTCACTGTTATAGTAGTGGTTTGCTTCCGTGCCGCCCGCTTTCGACTTAAAGTGGTTCATACACAGCACGAAACGTTCACCCGTCTCGATTTCTTCAAAACACTGCACTTCCTCTCTTCGGTAATTTCCGTACATATTGAAATAGGTATTTGACGCCGGCGCATACGGATGACCGAGGTGCAAAACCGGACGGATTTTGTCAGTTCGATAGACGAAACCCACTTTGATGTAACTTTCGTTGGTAACGGCATTGTCATCGTCTGAAACAAATGCGTACGGGTATGGGGTGCTTCCGTTCAATCCGTTGACAAGGTATTCCAAAGCAGTCGGTCCCTGTTGAAGTTCCGTAAAAGCGAAAACGTCAGCGTGAATATTGGCTAAAGCTTTGATTACCTTAATGTTCTGTCTTGTAAATTCTTCATCGCTAAGAGCGCCGTAACTGTTGGAATCGGTATTCGGACAATAGTATTCAAGGTTGGCGGCGCATACGATGATGCGGGCGTCGCCCAAGTCGGGGGGCGTGGTCGGACGAATGTTGTTGGCTACAACTGGCGTCCCATCAATGCGGATGTTGAAGGAATCGGTTACTGTTGCGGTAAGTCCGGTAATGGTGGCCCCGAGACGGATGGTGTCAGCGCGAAGAGAGTAGCAACGGGCCGAAAGAACGGCGGTGGCGTGGGCCGCCACGATACTGTCGTAGGTACTGCTTCCTTCCATCGCTACTTCTTCTGGCGCACGAAGCCGAGCATACGAAAGATAGAGATACCCGCCATATTGGTTCTGGTAATGGCCGCAAACATAAAGTGTCTGATCAAAAGTCACTTCTTGTCCAATAAAATTGCCGAGGTTTTGTCCGTGAAATACGATGTCGGTTTGCGAGTGTAGCGGCTGGTAAATGAGTGCTGACAAAAGAATAAAAGTAGCAATCGTCCGAAGGGTTTTCATACAATTTTGAATTAGGTTGCAAAAGTAATTATTATTATGTTTCGCAGAAACTCTGAAATGATTTTTCCAAAAAGTTATTGCAGAAGTGATTCTCATCACATTTATTCATTCTAATTTATTGAAAATCAAATGTAATATTTTTTTGAAAAGACAGGCCTATTTATAAATAAAAATGTATTTTTGCACGCTTTTTTCACATTAAAAGTCAAAGAAATATGGCATTGGAAATCAACAGCGCAAATTTTGAACAAGTCACTCAGAGTGACAAGTTGGTTATCATTGATTTTTGGGCAACCTGGTGTGGCCCTTGCCGTGCTCTTTCTCCAATTATGGATGAGTTGGCAGAAGAATACAAAGACCAAGTCGTTATTGGAAAATGTGACACGGACGCTAACGGTGACATCGCTATGCAGTTTGGTGTACGCAACATCCCGATGCTTGTATTTCTTAAAAATGGCGAAGTCGTTGAGACGCTTGTTGGTTTGCAACGCAAAAACGACTTGGTGCGTTTGATTGACTCACTGAAATAAAAGTCAGCCCGGGTGGCGGAATGGTAGACGCGCTCGTTTCAGGTGCGAGTGTCGAGAGACGTGCAAGTTCGACTCTTGTCCCGGGCACATTCCTACTTTAAAATGGCCTCTAATCCTAAAAGATTAGAGGTTTTTTTATCGTCTTTGTGTGGCATTTCTATCCTTGATTTTAGGATGGATATTCTTTTTCATAAAATTTTCAAAAAAAATATTCCTACCATTGTTTTTTTTAGAAGATATATAGTATCTTTGCAGCCGTTTTCAAAGAGTTGAAAATTCTAACTAACAGTTTTAACAAATCTATAAATGATGGATAATAATCCCGTTTCTCCTATGCAGTTGCCTGGCTCGTTCGATTGGGACAAGTTAGGTGAATTTATTGCTTCTGTTTCTGAACAAATGAAAGAAACCGACCGTCGAATGAAAGAAACTGATCGTCGAATGAAAGAAACTGACCTCCAGATGAAAGAGACCGATCGTCGAATAAAAGAAACCGATCGTGTATTTCAAGAGACGGCACGTTTTATACAACAGTCTCGTAGTGACATTGTTGAAATGAGACAAGAGTTCCGGCAGCAAATCAGGGACATTACTACTCGTTTTCTTTCACAAAGCGGTCATATTGTTGAAGGCCTGATGGAACCCTCTGCTTGGAACTTGTTTAAAGACCTGGGATTCAATATCGTAGCTTGTTGGAAAGAGATGAAAGCAACGAACAAGTTAACGCAACGTCGTATGGAAGTGGATCTCTTTTACCACGATACAACTGAAGCAATTGCTGTAGAGGTTAAGATTAAGTGCGAACGGGAAGACATCGATCATTTCTTGGAGCAGATGAGCCATTTTAAAGAAGTCTTTACAAGGTACTCCGATGTGAATGTGTATGCCGCTATTGCGGCGCTTAATTATAACCGTGGTGCCGATGCATACGCCGCTGAAAAAGGACTCTTTGTTATTCACGTAACTGATAATGACGTTTTTACGGTGGACGCTACAACCAAAGAAAACAAAATCTATTTCTGATTATCTGTGTTGCGTCTCCATATTTCGACACAGTTGCCGTCAAGGTCGTACCGTTCAACGCAGGTGGCGTCTCGTAACTCCGGTGCCCTGAGCCCCGCTCCCCACGTCTGATTCCCTGTTAGAATACGTGCCTCGTCCCAAAGATTGCTTTCTATGTAACTGTCTATTGTCTTTCGTCCACCCTCCACAATCACAGATTGCATCGCGTCGTTGTAAAGCTGCTCTAAAGCTAATTCTGGAACGACTGGTAGATAATTAAATCCTTCTATGTTAGGAAGTTCGTCGGCGTTTCGTGCGGCTATGTACCTTGCGGGGTCCTTTCCTTGGAAAAACCGCGTCGTTAACTGCGGGCGGTCATTGATGTACGTCCGGTAACCGACCATAATGGACTGCTCCTCACTGCGCCAGCGATGAGTCAGCACGCGGACGGCTTCGTTCGTTATCCAGTATTTCCCATTCGGATTTTTCGAGCGGTCAATGTCCATATACCCATCGGCAGTTTGCGCCCATTTGAGAATGACGTAGGGTCTTTTTTTAATGTGATAGGTGAAGAATCGTTTGTTGAGCTCGTCGCACTCTTCTATCAAAATTCCTGTAACAACTTCAATGCCAGCTTCTTTCATTTTTTGAATCCCTTTGCCATTCACTTTCTCGTTTGGGTCTGTGGAGCCAATGACGACGCGTGGAATTCGTAATTCGATAATTTTGTCAGCGCAAGGAGGTGTTTTCCCATAGTGGGAACAGGGCTCCAAACTAACGTAAATTGTGGATTTCTTTAAAAGAGAAAGGTCTTTAACGGAACGTATGGCGTTAATCTCGGCGTGCGCTTCACCGTATTTCTGATGAAATCCTTCCCCGATAATTTGTCCGTCACAGACAATGACGGCGCCTACCATCGGGTTGGGCTGAACGTTCCCTAAACCGTTTTTTGCTAATTCAATGCAACGTCGGATGTAGAAACTGTCTTCCATCACTACAGCGTCCGGTTGTTTTGGAGAACCCAACTCAAGTAGAGTAGCGCGGCAACGCTCCAAGCTTGTGATATGCAACCATTCTGACGATGTGGCGGAGCTCCATCGAAAATCTCTCCAATGGTGGAAATACCATACTCTCGAATGTCGCTTTCAAACTCAAATAATATTTTGTCAAGGACGGGAATCGCCTTCTTCCCATAAACGGTGAACATTCCGTTGGTAAAAGGTATCAGCAGCCACGGCCAGCACGTGCCTTGATGGTAGGCACCATCGCGGGTGGCCTGGTCTCCGGCATAGTAGCCCTTGTAGTCGGGGTCGTTTGGTGATAATGTCCGAAATCCTCTCACGGTGAGGAGTTCTTCCATACATTTTTTTAGAATCAGTTGGCGAATCTTTTCACTGATAGCAGAGTGGGGGAGCCCGGCGGCAATCAGCATATTCGGACGGACTTGAAAATTTTTGTAGTCACCGTCAACATAATCAGCAAGATAGCCTTGCTCTTTCGACCAAAACGTTTCTTTGAAAACGGTAGGGAAATTTTTGATAATCTCTTTCCATTCTTCCTCAAACGCTTTGTCCTTTGCATAATGCGCCATTTCGGATGAAAAACATAATGCGTTGTACCACAATGCGTTAATCTCGACTTGACATCCCGTACGTGGGGTGACGGGCTTGCCGTTAACCACCGCGTCCATCCAGGTAAGTGCCTTTCCTTCACATCCGGCATAGATGAGCCCGTTTTCCATCATTTTGATATTGTACATAGATCCTGTCTTGTACGCATTCAAAATGGATTTGAGGGATGAGCCGTATTCTTGCCATATTTTTCTTTCCGTGGAGGTGAAAGTGGCGTACTGTTGCAAAGTCCGTACGAACCAGAGCGGAGCATCCACCGAGTTATAGGCGCAGTCATCGCCGGCTCCCATATTGGGGAAAAGTCCGTTTTTTAATTCTGTCAACATACTGTTCATCACCTCTTTGCAAAGTTCCGGTTTGTTTAATGCCAGACTAAGTCCCGGCAAGGCAATGAAGGTGTCGCGGCCCCAGCGTCCGAACCACGGATAGCCGGCAATCACTTCCGTTTTGCCGTTGCGTTTGACGATGAATTGTTCGGCCGCATTTTGCAGACAGTTGAAATAGGTGCTTCGGTTTGTGTGCTTTTTCAGTTCGTCGGCATACAAACTATGAAGCGTGTCCGTATCGATGGGCTCGGTGCCCATCGTAATGTAAAGGACTTGATTCTTGAGTTTTACACTGATTTTTCCGGGATTGAGAAGATCCTCAATTCCGTCGTATCCGCGTTTGATTTCTTCTTCATATTCAAAATTGTTATACCAAACGGGATGATGTTCGTAAAAGATTTCTTCAGAACATTGAATATAGACTGGTGTGTAATTATCGTATAAACAATATCTTACACCATTTTTGCAATTTCCATAATTGGTATTGGCAGCATCATTCTGATGTGTCAGTTTATGAATCTGTCGGAATGCGAGCAGCGGCTGGAACTGGAACGAGACGGACTCTACGTCGTCTAAAATGGTATAGCGAATGATTAAGCGGTCAGCGTTGTTGAGAAAAAGAATTTCGCTTTTGAAATTGAATTTTCCTACTCGAAAGTAGTATGTTGGAACGGGCTCAGCAACAAAACGTTGCATATATTTGTTCCCCTTTGGATCAATGATTCCGCCTTTGTATTGATGGATTCCCAAACGGAATTCCATATCATTCATAATGACGCTTTCGTTCAGATTGGATACTAAGACGTGGCGTTCATTGTCAATTCTATCTTGAGGAACAATGAACAGTCCGTGGTACTTTCGTGTGTTGAGACGAAGGAGTGTAGTAGTGGCAAATGCTCCGGTGCGGCTGCATCGAAGCAGTTCCCGAGATTTGGCGTATTCAATATTAACCAGTTTCTCCTTTTCAAATTCTATGTAATTCATACCATTATCTTTTTAGCAAAAAGGGTGCAAATATACATTAAATTACAATTCAATGTTAGAGGAATTTTATATATCGTCGGCAAGAATCTCGCCACGGGGATTGCGAACGGTGTATTTGGTGAAACGGTCGTCCGCGTCAAAACCGTCGCCGATGTTGACGGTTCCGTCTGCGCGAATCTGGCGCACTTGGACATCGGAGAAGATGCGTTTGTCTCGTTTGTTCCACACGATCTTTTCAGTTTTGATGGTGTCTCCTTTTTTCAAATTGGTGATGACCACGTTGCTGTGCGCTTCCATTTTTTCCGTAGCTTCCTCGCTGATGGCGTAGTCCGCCGTCATAATGGCTTCAGCCACCCCCTCATTGTCGTAGGAAATGATTTTGATACCTTGCGGACAGTCCATATAAGGTAAGTCCCCGCCGTATTTGTTGAGGATAGGGGAGAAGAGCTCGAAACTGACTCGTCCTGAGTCGCTGAACGAGAGGGCAACATCCTTCGCAGACTCGTCTGGAAATTTCCCATTGAACTCAAGCAATTCATTTTTAGAAAATTCCTGTGAACCGCAGGATATAAAAAGCACCCCAAACAAAAGGTAAAGGGTGCTCTTTATAGATGTTTTAATAAAAACGCTCATCATTAGCGAACGGTTGTGTTTTCTTGTATCCAGCAGCCAACGTGATAGGACTGGCCTGCACTAAGTCCGCGTTTGAATGTTTCTTCCAGAGGAACTTTGGGAAGTCTTGCGCGTTTAGCATTGGCGTCGGCGGCCACGCTTGCGTCAACAGAAGCGGCTTTGGAGTATTTGTCAGCAGCAGCCCAGTAAGCAGCACCCGGAACGACGTTCGGATCGTCGGAGTTGCAACGGCCAGCGGAAGCAGCGTACAAGTCTCCAATCAGGATGTATGCCTTGCCATAGTTGGGGCGAATTTTCAAAGCATTGTATGCCATCTGTCTGGCTTCTGAGAAGTTGTTCTTTTTCAAATAAATAGTTCCAAGCAAATAGTAGGGTTCTACTTTCTGCTCATTGGTTTGGTATAAGCTGATGGCTTCATTGATGTAGGAAGCTGCTTTGTCAAAGTCATTCAATTGAGAAATACTGAGAACGCCCATCATATAAGCAGTTTCTGCACTCGGCTGAGCTTTGTGTACGATTTCCAAAGCTTTGCGGAACGTTTCGGAATTGTGGCAACCACGCTTGTGCATCGTACCGACAATCTTTACAAGAGCAGGAATATTATCTTTGTTCTCTTCTACCTTGCTGCTATAAACTTTTTCCAAAACTTCGCAGTCGGCGTAAGGAACGAACATAGCTTCGATTTTGCCGATGGTCTTTTCATAGTTTTTCACCAGTGCCATTTGGCGGGTTGTGTCCTGCGTGAGTTTTTTCAACTCTTTGTCATAGACAATCTTGTCAATTTCTGCTGATTCGAATTTCTTTTGGAGAACTTCAAATTGAGGAAGATCTTCTTCGTATTTTTTCCAAGCATTGATGATGGCTTCGTCAATGTATTCGGTTGCTCTTTCGTATGCGTCAATGACGATGTTTGTGTCTTTTCGGACGATAACGAACTGTGTTGCAAGACGGAAGTAGCAGTCCCATACAACGGGCTGTGTAGCCGACTTTTCCATTTCAACGGACTTGATACAGTTTTCAAAAGCTTCTTCCACTTTTTCCATACTTTTGTTGCGATACATCATCGTATAATAGGCCTGATAACCAATACCTTGTCCTTTGGAGAATGATTTCGGGAAGGATGCCGGATAGATGTCGTACGTCCAAAGCAGAGTGTCGATGAGTCGTTCTCTGCGAGCGGAGTCTTTTTCTTCTTTAATCATAGCTTGCAGCATCTTGGGAGCATTTTGGTACATACCGCTCCAAGCGCACGGGCATTTCGTGACTACGGATTGCCAAGCGGAATAAGCGTCTTCCCAATGTTTTGCCTTGAAGTGCATATTGAATGCTGTTACGTTCCCGAGGCAAGCGATAGAGTCTTCTTCTGTGGCACCATACTGGAAGCTACATTGTGCATTTGCTGTCCAAGCACACAAGATGACTGCGACTACTAAAAGTAATTTCTTCATAGTTTTATTTTTTTGATTGATAAATTATTCTTTAATCGAGTTTGACACGTTGATACCATTTTTCTTGCAGTGTGAAGTGGAGAGAGAATCGGAAGTAATTGTCTCTCAACAGGTCGTTGGCGTGGGTCCCCATAATTCCGTATTCAAACAGCACCCCGATGGACGAGTTGAAGGAGTAGGATTTGAACGGGAATCCAAGACCGAGTGAAAAACTGAAGTCAGTGATTGCCGTATTGCCATCTCCTGTCGGAATGGTGATGTAGCCAGAAGTATAACGCGCGCCGGCACGAATTCGTATCCTTTTAAAATATTTTGTTGAATTGGCATCCGGAATGAATTGCAAACCAAAGTTGTACGTCATTGAGTTTTTCAAGTTCTCACTGTTCGGGGACGCAGACATATAGTATCTTTTCCAATCCTGCCACGTGGCATCCGCTGTAACACAAACCTTTTCTTTAAATTGATACGAAATTCCGCCCCCAATGGTTTGTGGAAGTTTCATATTCCCTTTCGTCTTGGCATAGTTGATCGTATCTACGGCTGTGGAACTGGTACTTGAAAAGTTATAGACGTAATCGGTCTGACGTGTCCAAACGTATGCACTGGTTTCATACACCAAACCAAAACCGAGTTTGTGTTTGTTATTGATGTTGCAAAAATACTGAACACCGGCGGAAATATTGATGCCGTCAATGTCCGTAATGCGGTTTACCATCGTGTGGAAGAAGTTTGTTCCATCAAAGATAGCTGCTTTTTCGTAGTTGAGTTTTCCAAACACGTACGAAACGTTCAAGCCGATGGAAAGCCCTTTGTAAATCTTGAAAGCATTTCCCCAATACAATTGCAGTAAACCACCGTCGCCAGCATATTGATAATTAACGGTTCCGACATTTTTTACATCTCTGATGTCCAATATGTTATAACCGAGGTTGCTATACTGCATAACGCCGGCAGATGTTCTCCAGTGTTTTGTAACCGGCAGCCCGATACAAAAGTAAGTGGGACGGGCGTAGGTAGCTTTTTGGGAAATGCTGTATGTGGAAAGCGTACTGGAATAGATGCTGAAAGCAATGTCCGCAGTAAATGACAGCGAGTCAAAACCGACGTAGGATGCGGGGTTCTTGAAGTTGATTAGGTACGGGTCTTGCATTGCATAGCCAACTCGGCCCATCGCATCGTACGCTCCGGTGCTTGTTTCACTGAGCAAACCGATGCCATACATCGAGTAGGGTGAACTAATCTCGTTTTGGGCAATAGACAATAGTGTGCCCGAAAGCAAGATTAAAGCAGCTATGAAATATTTATATATGTGTTTCAACATTATGTATCAATATTTTGTATAACCCGTGCAGGACAAAATTTGGGGCGGCAAATATCGGAAATTTTATTGATTCGTCCAAATCATTTTTATTTCCTCCGGTGAGTACCACCTTGACGTCTCCGTATGTTTCCGTGTAACGTTGGATTGCCCCGTTGATTTCATCTGTTAGCCCGTTTATGACGCCGCATCGGATGGACTCCGCAGTCGTTGTCCCAACCAGGTTACAGGATGTAGTGCTTTCGATAAGTGGCAGTCGTTCAGTAAATTGATGGAGCGCTTTGAAACGCATTTGTAGTCCGGGCGATATGGATCCACCGAGGTATTCCGCATCTTTATTGACAAAATCCATAACCAAACAAGTTCCTGCTTGAATGGAAAGGACATTTTCATTTGGAAACATTGCATTAGCCGCAACGGCGTTTGCAATCCGGTCTAAACCAAGCGTTTGTGGAGTTTTGTATTTTAATACAATGGGCAGTCGGGTCTGATGTGAGAAGGTGAAAATGGGTACTCGGTCGTGAAGAAAACTTTCAATCTCTGTTATGTCCGTGCCGACATTGGATACGATGGCGCGTCCGATGCTGTATTTCTCAAAATATGAAATAAGAATTTCCTTGTCAATGTGCGGACTTTCTGCGAAAGCAATCATTTCACCTTCGTATGAAAACACAGCCGCCTTTTGCAGCGTGTTGCCCGCATCTATGGCAAGGAAATCCATTTCGGTTGCGAATAGTTTCTATTAGAGGTAAGGCGCAAGAACCTTTCGCGCTTCTTCCATTTTTGCATCAAGCAGTTCTTGGGAAGTCGCTTCCATCAATAGACGAAGGTAAGGTTCTGTATTTGAAGGTCTTACATTGAACCACCAATCTTTAAACTCAATGCGGTAACCATCAAAGTCCATAAATTCCGTGGATGTTTCTTTTTGCATAAAGTAAGCTTTCATCGCATCCATCGCTTCCTTCTTTTTCTCGACTTTGAAGTTCACTTCTCCAGAGTTAGCGTAGGTTGCAATCTGCGCGATGAGTTCGGAAGCGGAAATGCCTTTTTTCTTCATTTCGCTCAAAACGTGAAGAATGACTTGCGATGCAATCATTGCGGAATCAGAATAGTAGAAATCACGGAAATAGTAGTGACCGGCGAATTCGCCTCCGAAGGCTCCATCGATTTCACGCAACTTGAGGGCCGCGTAAGCACGCCCCACGCGCCAGATATATACGTCACGTCCGAGTTTCTTGATGTATTCAGTTACTGATTTTGAGGTGCGAATGTCTTGAATGGCCATCCCTTGCACGCCTTTTTCTTTAATGAAATAGAGTCCGAGTACGGCAATCATCAGGTCGGGTGAAATGAATTTTCCTTTCTCATCCACGAACATCACGCGGTCGGCATCGCCGTCGTATATCACACCGATGTCGGCTTTTTCTTTCAAGACGAGCGCTTGCAAATCCTTGACATTCTGCGGTTCCAACGGGTTCGCTTCGTGATGCGGGAATGTGCCGTCTAATTCATCATACATATACACGGGTGCGTCGCCAAACAAATCTTTCACCAAAATGGAAGACATACCGTTGGAGCAGTCCATCGCAATTTTCAAGTTGCTGATATCGTATGAGTACTGTTTCTGAAATTCGATGTATTCAGCTTTCACATCGTGAGGAATGATTTTCCCCTTCTCTGTTACGGGAACGGGTGTTTCCTTGATCATCTGTTCCAGTTCACCCAAGCCCGTGTCATAACCGACAGGAAGGGCGTTCGTGCGGGAAACTTTCAAGCCATTGTGCTCTTTCGGGTTGTGCGAAGCCGTAATCATAACGGAAGCGTCGAACTGATGTTTTGCCGTAAAATAATAGACCATTGGCGTCGTCGTGAGCCCCATATCGTAAACGTCGGCTCCCGAATCCGTGATTCCTTTGGTGAGGGATTCAAACATCGCAGGGGAGGAGACACGCATATCGCGTCCCACGAGTACTTTATTGACTTTTAATAATTTAGGAAGGAAGAATCCGATTCTGTAGATGTCGTCCAAGGTGTAATCTTTTCCATAAACACCTCTGAAATCGTAAGCTTTAAATGCAGACATAATAATAGTTTTAATGAAATCAAAGTATTTTTAACGGAGGAAAAAGAAAAAAATTGCATCGGGCGCGGCGGAAAGCGCTACATCGGTTTGACGAGATTTTCCCAACGGTAGAAAGCGTAACTTTTGATGTCGTACAAAAGGTTGTAAAAAACGCGTCCCCAGTAACTTTTGGTCCCGAAACCTCCGGGAACCTTGAGGAACTTTTCGCAAAGTACGGGCTCGCGAGTTGCCGTTTCGGAAATCACCACCCATACGGAGCCGGTCTTGCTGATTGAATCAAAGGATTCTACAAGGAAAAACAGCGCAAAACGGTGCTGCTGGGGAACGTCAATCTGACGTACATATTCACAGATTCCTTCCTCCGTCAGCATAGCTTCTATGCCGATGTTGCTGCACAAAACGTTCCCGATTTTGACGCTTTTGTTTATTTTCGTTGTGCGCGACAAGTCGTAAGACATCACCGGTTTGCGGAAACTCATTCGTATGTCGTATTTTTTCTGGTCGGAAATGATGAGCATATTCCATTCATTGAAGTACATACGAAGGGCATCCTGTGTCAGTTCGAATCCTTTCCTCGTGAATTTGGCTTTGGTGAAATCTATCCCTAACCACAAAATCTCTTTTGCGTCTAAAAATTCAGTAAAAAGGGAAGGATTCAAATACATAGTTGCAATTTATCGAGCGAGCCAGTTGCTTGGATTGAGGTGGGAGGTGTTCTTCCACAACTCAAAATGAAGTTCGTAAGTGTTTGATGATGTGTTTCTTGCTACCGTTCCGATGGCCTGTTTCGTGGAAACTTTGTCTCCCTTCTTTACAGAAACACTTCCAAGATTTTGATAAACCGTCATATATTCGCCGTGTTTGATGATGACGATTTTCGTTCCCACGTAGTCTAAAACGCTGGTGACCTCACCTTGAAAGACGGAACGGACGGTGGCGCCGGCCTCGGTGGCAAGGTCGATTCCGTTGTTTTGCATTGTAACCGATGGCACGTCCGGATGTGGATATGTGCCGAAGTCTCTGATTTTGGCGCATTTGGCAACGGGCCACGGCAATTTTCCCTGGTTGCTTGCAAAGTTGCTGCTGAGCGCTTTCTCCTCTTTGGTCATCACCATCTCGGATGAAGATTCGGTTTTCCCTTTCGAGGTCGTTGCTGTGGAATTGTTCTTTTTATTCTTGCTGTTGGCTGCCTTGATTTCGGCCTCGATGGCCTTTTTAATGGCGTTGTCAAGTTTCTTTTGTTCCTGCTGTTTCTTTTTGATTTCAGCAGCCAACTGTTTCTCTTTCTTTTTCAGATTGTTGGTGAGTTGGTCCTTTTCTTTTTTCTCCTTTTCCAAAGCAGAAAGCTGTCTCTCGTGTCCTTCGAGAAGAGTAACCTTCTCATCCTTAATCATTTGAATTTGGACTTCCTTCTCGTGAATCTCTTTCTGAGTGGCCTCGATTTGCTCTACTTGCGCTTTCACGTTGTCGGCGAAAATGGTATAGAATTTCAGACGGCGGAAAAGTTGTCCGAAATTGTCGGAAGATAGCAGAAAAAGAAGTTTGTTCGTTTGACGGCGGTTCTTGTAAGCGTTGTAAACCAACGTGGAATAGTCCGCTTTCATATATTCTAATTTGCGGTCTAAACTCTTGGAAAGCTTTACGTTAAGTTCCATTTCTTCTTCCAAAGAAGAAATCTCTCCGTTCAATGCGAGGATGAATTGTTCTCTGTTGTTGATTTGTTTGCGCAGAACAGAAAGTTGCTGAAGAGAGGCGTTCTTGTTTTTCCGTGTTTGGTTTAAAATGGCCTGAGTGTCGTTTATTTCATTTTCCAATTTCTGTTTGTTGCGTTTGAGTTGCTCGCTCTTTTTTTGCGCAGAAACATCTACTGCGGCAAGGAGAGCCACAATCGCAAAAAAGATGGAAAATATCTTAATGTATCGAGAAATGTGCACGATATTATTCGTTTTAAATACTTAATATACAACAATGTTCTTATAAACAATGCAGGTGGCAAATTTACATCTGCTTGCGCTTTTTCTGTCTGTGCTTTTGTTCAAATTATTCACAAATAAATGTGAAAAAAGTGCTACTTTTGCCGCCAAATTTTTGATGATGAAAAAGAACATTCCGAATCTCATTACTTGTTGCAACTTAATCTCTGGCTGCCTCTCAATTCTCTGTGCTACAGCAGGAAACTTGAAATTGGCGTCGTACTTGATCTTAGCTTCCGCTGTCTTCGATTTCTTTGACGGATTTGCCGCTCGAATGCTGAAAGTTTCCTCTCCGATGGGTGTTGATATGGACTCGCTGTCCGACATTGTCTCCTTCGCTGTTGCCCCCACCATTATTTTGTTTAGTTTCCTCAATCAGTTGGTGGGCGAACTTCCGCCCGAATTGCGTTACAGTTCCGTCCGTCTCCTTCCATATCTGGTCTTTGTCATTCCGGCGTTTTCTGCATTTCGCTTGGCAAAGTTTAATCACGATGAGCGCCAGCATACGGAATTTCGGGGACTTGCAACGCCCGCGAATGCTATGTTTATCGGGTTCCTTCATTTTTCAGCCGCGCGTATCCCGTTGCTCAATAATTTCTGGCTCGTGCTGTGTCTTTCCTTGGCTTTCGCCATTCTTTTAGTTACCGATCTGCCGATGTTTTCTTTGAAATTTAAAAACTTGCATTTTAAAGAAAATATGGTGCGATATATTTTCCTCGCCATCGGGCTTGTGCTGTTCTGCATCTTTGGTTTCGGTGCTTGCCCCATCATCATTTTGGCATACATTCTAACCTCTTTAGTCCGTGTATTTTTAAGAAACTATTATGACATTTAATCTCTCTTCCGTAGCGCTTTTTTGTGGCTCTTGTAGCGGCAATGGTGAAAAATATGTTCAGTTGGCTGCCGCCTTTGGCGCGAAATGTGCCGAATTGAATTTGACGCTCTATTACGGTGGCGCGCGTCTTGGCCTGATGCAAGCGGCCGCCGAAGCCGCCTTGGCTCGTTCCGGAAAAGTTATCGGCGTGATGCCCGAGCTTTTCGCCGACGATGTCGTCGTTGCCAACAATATTACGGAAATGATCAAGGTGAAGTCAATGAGTGAACGGAAACAGACGTTGGAACGTTTGGCGGACGCTTTCGTTGCCCTTCCTGGCTCTTTTGGAACAATGGACGAATTGTTTGAGATTTTAACAGATGCTCAGTTGGGATTGCATTCAAAGCCCATCGTAATTCTCAATGCCTTTGGGTATTACGACCATTTGATAAAGCAAGTTGATAAGTTTATGGAGGAGGGCTTTCTCCGTCCTTTCCATCGTGGGCTGTTGCTTGTCGCCACTTCTGTGGATGAAGTTTTTGAAAAATTAGAATCGTACCAAAACCCGAATGACCAGGCTTGGTTGGACAAGCATATCGTCAGGTAATATTTTTTTGGACGTATAGTTATGCCTGAAGGATGTTGAGCTTTTTCGGCTCTAAACGGATTCTGTAATTTCCTGTTTGCAGCAATTCACCCTCCACTTCTCCTAACAAAGGAAGGGGAGAGGTCAGTTCTACTTGTGCCGTTCTTGTGGTCCGAACTTCTTTTAGCTGTAGATGTTTTCCCGTAAAAAGCCGTTTTACGTTGGCGGCTGCCTTTAATGGATTGATTTTTTGAATAGTAACAACGTCCAACATTCCGTCGTGTGGGTCCGCCATTGGAACCTGGCGCATTCCGTTCCCGTTGTATTGGGCATTTCCGACGGCAATGGTGAAAAGTGAATCCTCGTAACTGTCGTTGTCGGTTGTGACACGAACGCGTGTGGCTTTGTACTTGAACAGAATCTTGACAAGTTTGGTTAAATATACGGCTGCGGGAAAGATTTTTGGCTTCCCGTTGACGGTCTCGTTGATAACAGCGGCGTCGAAAGCAAAACCGGCAATGTTAATGAAGTGACGACGTGCTGTAACTTTCTCATCATTAACTGATTCCACGATGCCAACGTCCGTTGGATGAAATTCGTTTTGGATAAAAAAGTCTATGATTTTTTTTGCCTCAGGATAATGAAGTGTGCGGCAGAAGTCGTTGCCCGTTCCAAGCGGGATGATGGCTAAGTAAACTTCGCTTGGGTTGACTTCGGAGCGATAAATCCCGTTGACGATTTCATTGACGCTGCCGTCGCCTCCAACGACGATGAGATGACGCTTCCCCGAACGGCAAAGCTCTTCTGCGATTTCTATGCCCTTTCCAGTTCCTTTTGCGATGTGAAGCGTGTAATTGACACCTCGTTCGTCAAGTTCTGTCAGAATCTTTTTTTCTAATAAGGCGCGTTGTTCGGTGAGTGCGTTGGGGTTTGCTATGATTTGCCATTCGGCAGCCATCAGATCCATAGGCGATAATTCTTTGCGGATGTTAACAAAAAAAGGAGCGGCTGTAGCAGGCAACCGCTCCTTGGTTTATTCATTTTAAAGATTAGGCGTACAATTCTTCAAAAATCTTTCTGAGTTCCGGACTTTCGCGGAGTTCTTGGAGTGTGAATTCAGCGTGTCCTTTGGTGTAACCATTACCCATAATCATATTTACGTCAGAACCGATACCTTCTGCACCGAGAGATGCTTTGGTGAAACTGGTTGCCATAGAGAAGAAATAAACGATACCGTCATCTTTTGTGCAGAGAACAGCCGTCATTTCTTGGTCAGGAACGTTGACGCAGTTGATGGTAACGTCAGCCATCTTACCATTGGTGAGTTTTTCAATGAGTTCATAGACTTGAACTGGGGTCATTCCGGCAGCGCTTTCTACGATGTCGCAGAAACCGAGTTCTTTGATACGTTGGGTTGATTTCGGGCTGTTTGCAATACCGATAACTTTTCCGGTAACGCCAACGCGCTTTTTAGCTTCGTAGCAGCAAAGCATACCGCTCTTGCCACCTGCACCGAGGATGACAACCGTTTGACCATATTGACAAAGCTTTGCGGTTTGTGCGGGAGCACCAGCAACGTCTAATGCTGAAAGAGCAAGCTTTTCGGGCATATCGGTAGGAATCTTTGCATAGATGCCGCTTTCGAACAAAATGGCTTTTCCTTTGATGTCAACTTGGTCAACATCGGGACGGATTTCGAGGATTTCGTCGATGCGCAAAGGAGTCAAAGAAAGGGAAACGAGCGTAGCAATGCGGTCGCCTTCTTTCAAATCGATTTTTCCTTTCAGTGCGTCACCGATTTTTTCAACTTTGCCCAAAAGCATACCACCGGAACCGGTACGACGGTTTCTGTGCTTGCCTTGAAGTTCAACGTTGAGGAGCATTTCCTTCTTGACTTCTTCCATAACCTTTTCTACGCTTGCGCCTTCGCCAGCTTGCTGTTTGGCATAGTTGTGAATGTCGGTGAATGAAGCGGAATCGATGTTCAATGTCTGAACGTCGATGAGGATTTCATTGTCATAAATGACATCCATATTGTTGTCCAATTTGTTAGCCGGTTGTGGGAGAACTCCCTTCGGTTCAATGACGCGATGCGTGCCGTACTTATTTCCTTTTGGTTGCATAACTTATTTATTTTAAAGTGGTTAATATTGTTTTTCTTTTTTTTGAAAGCGGTGGCAAATTTACACTTTTTTTCTTAATTTCAAATAAAAAAAGATGCCTTTGACAGCATCTTTTTTATCCCTTTTCAAAAAAAAGTTCGTCTTATAATTTAACCACTTTTTTGGTGATGGTCTTTCCTTCGCGGGTGAGCCGTACAAAGTAGGTTCCGGGGGCCAAGCCGCCAACGTCAATGGTGCGGAGGCCGCTAATCGTTTCTTTTTCAATCACCAAATTGCCGACCATATCGTAAACTCTGATGGTGGCCGCGGATTCTCCGCAATCAACTACGATTTCAGATACTGCCGGATTGGGATAGACCGTTACATTCCACGCAGCGTTTTCGGTCACACTGTTGGTCTCCAGCGGACGAATGTGCATAACGGCACCGTGTGAACTGTTGAAATTGTATTGGGCATTCAGATTATCAACGGCATAGTAACCGTTGTAGATTCCGCCCCAACCCATATTGAAATGAAAGTAGTTCTCTGTGTTGTAGCCGTCGCAAACAAATTCGTGTCCGCCTTCCGTTGCGTAGGCGCAATAGATGATGGGACGTCCTAAGTCAAGGTCGCTTTTTAAAAGTGTTTCCCAGTCTCCGTTGTAGTTGTTTTTCCAGACGGTAAGGCATTCGTCATATTTGAAATAGGTTTCCAATGCCTCGGCTATGTCGTCGTGAAAAGCCATACTCCCTTGATTCCCGTACCACATTTCGAGAGCCACGCCGCAGTGATACAGCAAAGTGGGAATCGCCATTGTGATACTGGTTCCCACCACGTTGGGCATACTGGCGTAGTTGTAGGTTGTATTACCGAAGTTGGCACTTAACGTTCCGTAGTCGCCGTAAAGCCCGCCTAAGGAACTGGAATGGTTGCATTCGTAACTGTGCGAGCCCGTTCCTTTGGTCGGATGTTGCCAGAAACGGATGACTTGTCCCATCGAAAGGGCGCAGCAACCCGCGTAACAGTGGCCTCCTGGACCGTTGGCATCTGCGGGACAAAGCGCATTGTAGCCGTTATTCTGATTCCAATTGTTGCCGCCCATCAGGGCATCCACAGCATTTGTGGTGCGGTTGAGTGCGTAACTGCCGTTGGATAGTGCTGCCCATTCTCCAACCAATTCGTCACTCGCCTCGGGAACGTTTTCCATTATAGCACCAATCTCTTCCACGTATCCGTTCAACAGATCTTGAAGGCCGAATGGAAGGTCTGCCGCATTGAAATTCCCTTCTGTTGAATAGCCCAGAATGGGTTTTACGCGGTCGTCAGCACTGACGATGACGAATCCGTTTTCAATGTTGTAAACGTTGAAGCAGTCGGTTGCGTGGCCACGGACCTGCTTTTGTCCCGTGAAAGCCAGATGTGCCGTTACGCTGGAGCTGCCAACGTGCACTTTGTAAAAGTTTTGTGCAACTCTCTGTTGCATCGCAGGGTCGATCGGAGCTGCCCAGTTCATTCCAACCAATGCCGAAATAACTAAAAACAGTAAAAATCTTTTCATATTTTTTTTGTTTTGATGAAGGATTTTATGATAAAACTCTATTATTTAAGATTCAGAACGTTGGCAGTCGTGACATCTGCTACTTTTTCAATGGAACATTCGAAAATGTCGGCCACGGCTTGAGCGATAATAGGGATGTATGAGCTTTCGTTGCGTGTGCCGCGATAGGGCGTCGGAGCAAGGAAAGGCGCGTCCGTTTCTAATGCAATATGCTCTAATCCAACAATTTTGATAATATCTTTGAGCTTGTTGTTTTTGAATGTGATGACTCCGCCCACGCCAAGCAGGTAGCCCTCTTTCACAGCCCATTGTGCCTCTTGAATTCCGCCGGAAAAGCAGTGGAGGATTCCTTTTAATCCGCTTCCTGAGAATTCACGAAGAATCTCTATCGCCTCCGCGTAGGCACTGCGAATGTGCATAGAGACGGGTAGCCGACGCTGGCAAGCCCACTCCAATTGTCTGGCAAAAACGATTCTTTGTTCTTCCAATTTGTCAGTTGAATGGTACAAATCCATTCCGATTTCTCCGATTCCAACCACGCGCGGATCGTCCAAATACTTTTCTAAAATGGAAAGTTCCTGTTCGTAGTCCTCCGGAATATCTGTCGGATGCAGGCCTACTAACGGGAACAGGTTGTCGGGATATTGTTCGACAGCTGAAAAAATGTCTGCGAGACTTTGTGAAGTGACGCTGGGGAGTACGACTTTCGTTACATCTGCTTGGATAGCACGAAGGATGACCTGGTCAAGATCATCCTCGTAGTATTCTTTGTATAAATGTCCGTGGGAGTCAATAAAGGTCATTTCTTTAGCCCTAATTTTTCCTTTACTTTGGCTGTTAAATCGGTGGAATCCCAATGGTATGCCACTGTTGTTGTGTCAAAAACGTAGGTGAAATTCTCTGCTTTTGCAACTTCCTTAATGGCCTGTGTTACCTTTTCTTGAACTGGTGCAAGCAATTCGGCTTGTTTGGCTTGCAACTGACTTTGAGCACCTTCGGCAAATGCCTGAAGACGTTCGTACATATCTTCTAATTCCTTTTGTTTTACTTTCGCCACTGCGGGACTCATTGTGGCTTGCTTTTGTGCAAACTCTTCATATTTGGTCTGAAACTCTTGCTGCATCACTTCTCCGTCTGCTTCAAGACTTGCCTTGAGATTCCTGATAGTCACCTGTGCGCTATCGGTTTCGGGCATTACAGCAATGATTCCAGCATAATCCACGTGGCCGAATTTAGCTTTCTGCGCCATCACTTCATTTCCTGAAAGAAGAATGAAAACGATGGCCGCTATATAGAGAATTCTTTTCATAAGAAATTAAAAATTAAGTGGTTGAAACAAATTATTTGACGCCTAATTTCTTCTTTACCAGCGCGCTGACATCGTCACCACCTTCGGAATAGAGAAGTACTTGCGTGTCAAAAATATAGGCATAGCTGTTTTCTTTTGCCACCTCTTCGATTGCTTTTAAGATGCGGTCTTGGAAAGGTTGCATCAGTTCCAATTGCTTTTCTTGCATATCACTTTGAACGCCTTCTTGAAATTCAACGATACGATTTTGCAAGTCAGTAAGTTCTTTTTCGCGATATTGACGTACGGTTGTGGACATTGTGCCTGCTTCTTGGTCGAATTTTTCTTTTTTGCTTTGAAATTCGGATACCATTCCCGCGTAGATTTCGGTCAATTCTGTTTCAAATGCTTTCAGTTTGATTTGTATGGAATCGGCGCCCGGCATAGCAAGAAACATCTCCTGCGTATTGACGTGACCGTATTTTTGTGCGTAGGTACTTGTTGTACTGACAAATAAAAGGGCAGCAAGTGCTAATAAAACTTTTTTCATAGTTGTAATAATCTTTTCTATAAGTTAATTATGTGATTATCTGTTTGAAATAGAGGGTTACTTATCGTCGTCCTCGTCGTCATTATCGCTGGCTGTGACACCTAACTTCTGCATAATCTGATCGTTGATGTCCCATTTGGGGTCGGCATAAATGATGGTCATAGAGCCGGCAACGTCAAATACGAAGGCGTAACCCTTTTCTTTGGCATATTCATCGATGGCCGTGAAGACGCGGTCTTGGATGGGTTTAACTAATTCTTCTCTTTTCTTAAAAAGGTCTCCGTCTGTTCCGAAACGTTTCTTTTGCAAATCCTTTGCCGCTTTTTCAGCTGCGATGATGGCGTCTTCACGTTTCTTCTTCATATTGTCGGGGAGGGTGATGGCTTCCGTCTGATATTTTTTATACATCGAGTCGATGGAAGCGAATTTCTTTTCGATTTCCTTCTGCCATTCACCAGCGAGGCGATCCAATTCGGCTTGGGCTTCGGTGTAATCCGGCATATTCCCCAAAATGTACTCTGAATCAATGTAGGCATATTTCTGACCGAAAGTGGGTAATGTCAAGAAAGCCACGATGATAACTAATAAAATACTTTTTTTCATATCTGAATATTTTTATTTACGACTTGTGTAAAACGTTGTTGCTCTTCTTTTATTTTGTTTAAGGACTAATCAATGGATTGGTTGATGGAGATGTGGAAGTGGCTTCCGTTGGCACCAGACAATCCGGGAACTTCGTCGAAACCGTAGCCCCAGTCGAAGCCGAGGAGTCCGAACATCGGCAGATAGATACGGATGCCGAGACCGGCTGACTTGTACAGGTTGAACGGGGTGTATTCGCGCTGGTGGTTCCAGTCACGTCCTGCTTCTGCAAAAGCAAGGATGTAAATCGTTGCACTCGGATTCAACGTGATGGGGTAGCGGAGTTCTGCGGTGAATTTATTGAAGATGGTACCACCGACTTCGCTGCCGTTTTCAATAGGTGTCAGTGCGCTGTCATCGTAACCGCGCATACCGATGATTTCACGTCCGTCGAGTGCCCAGCTGGAAAGTCCGTCACCACCGAGATAGAAGCGTTCGAACGGCGGCGCCCCGATGTCCTTGTTGTACCAACCGATGAAACCAGTTTTCAAACGAACGTTCAGCACCAAATTGTCCACGATTTTGGTAAACCACGAGATGTTGAATTTCCACTTGTGGAATTCAAGGAATTTGTACTTCTCTTGGTCGGTTGCTGTAGTATAATCTTTGTTGCTGAATGCAGAGTAGGGGGGCGTCAACTGTACGGAGAAGGTGATTTCGGAACCTTCGCGCGGGTATATTGGCGCACTGACGGAATTACGCGTCAAAGTGAATTTGTAACTGATGTTGTTTGCATAACCGTCACTGAAAATAAAGATACTACTATAATTATGTACGTTATAATACTGGTAAATTAAACTATGCGAAAGTTGGAAATAGTCGTCGGGCCATTTCAGCTTTTTGCCAAAAGTAACATTGGCACCCAGGATTCGGATGGCCGCGAATGCATCGTCGGAACGGGAATAGCCGTTGGTCTGCACCTGATAATAAACGTTGGCAGCCAATGTGTTCGGTTTTTTGCCGCCAAGCCAGGGTTCCACAAATGAGAAGCTGTAGGACTGGTACCAGACTGCGTTGGTAGAAATCTTCAACGACAATTTTTGACCGTCTCCGGAGGGAATGGGCTTCCAAGCATCTTTTTTGAAAAATTTTCTGAAAGAGAAGTTGTTGAAAGAGATTCCCGCACTAAGCACCAGACCGGTGGCACCGTAGCCCGCTGAGAGTTCCAACTGGTCGGACGATGTTTCTTCTACCACGTATTCGATATCCACTGTCCCATCCGCTTCGTTCGGTGTCGGGCGGACGTCCATTTTTTCTTGGTTAAAGTAGCCCGTTGACAAAAGTACCTGTTGGGAGCGGATAATGTCGGCACGATTGAAGAGCTGTCCTGGAATCGTCGTCACTTCACGAAGGATGACGTTGTCGTTGGTCTTCGTGTTGCCACTTACCGAAATCTTGTTGTAGGTGGCCTGCTGTCCTTCGCGAATACGGATTTCAATGTCGATGGAGTCCCCTTCAATAAGAACTTCCGTCGGGTTCGCCGAGAAAAACAGGTAGCCATCATTCATATACAAAGAACTGATGTCGTTTCCATCCTTGTTCATACTGATGTTTTCCATCAGCAGTGTTTGATTGTAAACGTCACCGCGTTCGATGCTGAGTATTCTTCTAAGAACTTCCGACGAATATTTGGTGTTTCCAACGAAATCAATGTTTCTGAAATAGTATCGAGGACCTTCGTCAACGGTGATGTCAATGTAGGCGAGGTTCTTTTTGACGTAGAAAGTGTCTTTTATAATCTGTGCGTCACGATAACCCAACTCGTTGAATTTTTCAATCAAGTGCGTTTTGTCTTCTTCATAAACGCCTTTGATGAATTTGGATGCCTTGAAAATGTGGAAGTTGACACGTCCGGCAAAGTAATCGGCTAAGTGTTCAATGATATCTTTTGAACGATAATAGTCGGGATGTTTGAGCATATAACGAATCACCGTGTCCGCTTTGTAAAATGGCGTGAAGTGAAAGCGTTCCTTCGTGCTCTTCATCGCTTTCAGCAGCTTCGCATTGGAGACGTTGTTGTTCCCGATAAAAGTGATGCGGTCAATCTTGATTTTCTTTCCCTTGTTGATGTGGAAATAGAGGTTGACAGCTTTTGTCACCTTTTCGTCAGGTTTTTCTTCTACGAAAACGTCGCAGTTGTAAAAACCTTTGTCAATGTAAAAATCTTTTATAAGATTGATACACGTGGTTTTAAGATTGTCGTTGACAATATTTCCTTGCGAGATTTTGAGTTTCTCTCTCAAGTCGGTCTCTTCGTTTTTCTTAGCACCGACGAAAGCGAAAGCTAACATTCTTGAGCGTGCTTCCAAGTAAATGTCAAAGAAAGCCGTGTTGCCGACGGTTTTGGTGATGGAAATACGAATGTTTTCGTAAAGTCCTGTACTCCAAAGCTTTTTTATGGTATTGGAAATCTTATCCCCCGGAATATCAACCTGTTCACCTACCTGAAAAAGAAGCAAACGTTGATCTAAAGCTCCTGAACCGGAGGTTGTGATTCCGCCGACTTCATAGGTGACGGGATTGGCGTAATCTATCTCAAAATGGGAAACAGTGTCTTCGGAAGTGAGTACAACTTGAGCGAAACCGATAATGTTTGTGAACATTATCGCTAAGAATATCAATAGTTTATGGTTGAATTTCGTCAATGTTTCCGTTGTAAAATTAGGGAGGCAAACTTAATAAAAAAAACGTCAGGAACTCCCTCTTTTGTAAATTAGTTTTGAACTTGTTCGCTGGTCATTCCGAAGCGGCGCTCTCTGTTTTGATATTGGTTGATGATGTCTCGCAGATGCTCCCCGTTAAAGTCAGGCCACATCACCGGCGTGAAGAAAAGTTCCGTGTATGCGGACTGCCAAAGCAGGAAATTGCTGATTCGTTTTTCGCCCCCCGTACGAATGAGAATGTCTGGGTCGGGTATGTTGTGAGTATAGAGATGCTGTGATATGATTTCTTCCGTAATTTGAGAAGACGTAATCTGCTTGTTTTCAATCTTTTCTGCAATCTTTTTAAAGCAAGACACTAATTCGGAACGGCCGCTGTAACTCAAGGCCAACGATAGTGTAAGCCCGGTGCAGTGCGCCGAGCGTTCAATGGCATCCAATAATTCTTTGCGGCACAATTCTGGCAAATCGTCCAAATTGCCGATAGCGTTGAGACGGACATTGTTCTGTATCAGATTGTCCAACTCGTTGCGAAGCGAGGCGACAAGTAGCGTCATCAGGGCTTCGACCTCTTCGCGGGGACGATTCCAATTTTCGGTTGAAAAAGTGTAAAGTGTCAGATAGGGGATTTGCAGTTTCCCTGCTTCTTCTACAATACGGCGGACGGCCTTGGCACCCTCTTTGTGCCCTTGCACCCGTTCTAATCCGCGTTGCTTTGCCCATCGGCCGTTCCCATCCATAATGATGGCTATGTGTTTGATTGACTTCATCAAAGTATCTGTCATTCAGTAAGTTTAAAGTCTGCTGTTGCCGCTGACGGCTTTTCTTTTAACGTTGGTGCGTATGTCGCACGATTTGTCCATATCACCAAATTTGACGGTGAGGGTAACACCGGCAAAGGAGTACAAATCTTTGGTGGTTTGGTTCCCGCGTCCGGTTCCTGCCTGATGCAGTGTTTCGGAACGGTCGGCCAATGCTGCTACAACCGGACCACGCTTGTCGTACAAAGTCTGATTGTCGTAGTAGTTTCCGCTCACATCGTCCAAGTAGTCGGTGAAAGTGTAGCGGAGGCCCCATTCGGCGCCGAGGGAAATGTATTTCGCGAAATTAAAACGGAAGCCCAATCCGAACGGGATGGCGACACTGCATAACGAATAGTAATCCTTTTGTCCTTCTAATCCTTGCCCTTCCGTTCCCAAGTGTTGCAAAGCAAAGGTCTGTCCGTTGTATTCTGCCTGCGGGTTGAAAGAGAAAACGGAGATTCCTGCAAAGATATAAGGGGAAAAGAAATTCTTTCCTCTTTCATTATATAATTTAAAAAAATTCATTTCTGCTTGAACGGAAATTTCGGTGATGGGGGAGGTGAAACTCAGATTCCGTTCGTAATTCTTGTTCGTGATGGCATCGCTACCGGCAACTTTGGCAAATAGAACGTCTGCTTTGATAGCCCAACGTGGAGTGAAGTTGTATCGGTAAATGATGCCTCCTGCCAACTGTGGCATTTTGAACAACCCACGAGGGTTCAGGTCGCCCAGGTAAAAAGAGGTTCCCACCATTGCTCCTAATTCAGAACGTTGTGCAAAACTCGAAAGGGTGAGCACGGTTGCTAAAAACAAAAGGGTAATTTTCTTCATCTATATAAAAATGTGCAATTATCGCAGTTCCCACTAACGATTTGGAGTGCAAATTATTGTACTTCTTTAAAAAAAGAGCCAATAAGAAATAATATTATTGTTTCATCTGAAAGCGCCACGGAAGCAGGGCATCTTCTTTCGCGTACGCCACGCCAACGCGCGGTCCCGCAACAATTTGCTCCTTCGGAACAAGAATCCCGCGGTCTTCTACCCATAATGTGTCAGAATTGAGCGGTGTTCCATTTTGTAACAGAGTGATTCCGAGCGCTTTGCATACTTTTCCGGGTCCGATGGTCATCTCGGGAATACAGCGAGTTTTTCCAGTTCGCTTGAGCATCAGCTCTTCCCCGTGGGTAGGGGCGATGGCTCGAATGAGTATGGCGTCTGGAATTTCCTTCTCATTGGTGACAAAGTTGAGCATATAATGCATTCCGTAACAAAGATATACGTATGCCACCCCGCCTTTGGCATACATCATTTCGTTCCGACGGGTGCGTCTTCCCCCAAAAGCGTGAGAGGCACGGTCCCCCGTGCCTCTGTATGCTTCTGTTTCCGTTATCATTCCTCCCGCGATCTGGCCGTCAATTTGCGTGAATACATATTTTCCAAGCAAGTCTTTGGCTAAATGTACGACATCGGAATGTTGAAAATAATCAGGAAACGTCATCCTTTAGTCGTTTTGTTTAGCCATATGGCTGATGAGTTCGAGGACTTTGTTTGAATATCCCCATTCGTTGTCGTACCAAGAGATGAGTTTGACAAAGTGTTCGTTCAGCATAATACCGGCGTTGGCATCGAAAATGGAGGTGCGGGAATCGCCGACAAAGTCTGAAGATACGACGGGCTCTTCGGTGTAGCCGAGGATGCCTTTGAGTTCGTTTGCGGACGCACGCTTCATAGCGGCCTTGATTTCATCGTAAGTGGTGGCTTTTTCCAAACGGCAGGTCAAGTCAACGACCGACACGTCAAGCGTAGGAACGCGGAATGCCATACCGGTCAGTTTGCCCTTGAGTGACGGGATAACCTTGGTGACGGCTTTGGCAGCACCGGTTGTTGAGGGGATGATGTTGCCGTTGGCAGCACGTCCGCCGCGCCAGTCCTTTACGGAAGGACCGTCAACGATTTTCTGTGTGGCGGTGGTGGCGTGTACCGTCGTCATCAAACCTTCAACCATTCCGAAATTTTCGTGAATGACTTTGACGAGTGGGGCCAAGCAGTTTGTGGTGCAGGAAGCGTTGGAAACGATGTCCTGGCCAGCGTATTCGTTGTGGTTGACACCCATAACGAACATCGGAGTGTCATCCTTGGAAGGTGCGGACATAACGACTTTCTTTGCGCCGGCCTGAATGTGTTTGACGGCATTCTCCTGGGTGAGGAACAGACCGGTGGATTCAACGATGTATTCAGCACCGACTTCGTCCCATTTCAGGTTGGCCGGATCTTTTTCGGCTGTGACACGAATAGGATTGCCATTGACAATGAGCATTCCGTCAGCAACTTCTACCGTTCCGTTGAAACGTCCGTGGACAGAGTCGTGTTGAAGCAAATATGCCATATAGTCAACTTGAAGAAGGTCGTTGATAGCAACCACTTGCAAGTCTTCGTGCTCGACAGATGCACGCATTACTAAGCGACCGATACGGCCGAAACCATTGATGCCAATTTTAACTTTTTTCATACTGTTTTGATTTTAAGTTAGTTGTATAAGATATATTATTAGAGGGGGATTATTTTTCCTCTTTAAATTCATAGTCTTGTAAGCGAATAAAACGTGCCTTCACATTTTCGTATCCGCCTTTTTCCACACGTTTGAACTGAAATTTGTAAGACAGCGTTTGCGTGGTCGGAATTGCATAGTTGTTGGCAATCATCGTGAGAAAGAACTTGGTGATGTCGTAGCCCTGGTATGCATAATTGTCGATGGTGGGAAGGGAGTGGAAATGCTCGCCGTATTTATAAGTAAAAAGACGGCTGTTGACATCGGCTTCATCTACGAAATAGTTGGCGAAATAGGCGACGTTCAATCCGTTCATATTTTCAATGTTGAACTCTTCCGTCTCAACCCATTCTTCGGGAATCACCCAAGTGTAGGAGGGGAGCGAGGTGCTTGTCAGCGCCTGGTGGACACCTTTTGTAAAAGAGGATGGGTGATTGAAGCAGGCGATGACGACGTTATCTTTAGTTGCAGATAACTTGTTCCCAAAGAAAGTGGAGTCTGTAACCTTGTGGAAGGGAATGTTGCGTGAGGTAAAGTACTCTTCGTATGCCTGTGCGTCGTGCGTAGCGTGCTGCGCCGAAGTCCACAAGATGATATTTGCATTCGGAAAATGGCTGCTGATGTACGCGGGCCGGCTTGACAGAGAAGGATATGCTTTGTAGATGTACGGATTGCCAACGATGATGTCGTGACGGGAGGAGAACGGATTGACGACTGGGATTTTGTTCTTGCGTCCATACTCGGCTACCGTCGGGAAAAGTTTCCCGTAAACCGGCGCAATGATGAGTTCAATCCGTTGATTGGCAAATTCTTTGAGGGCTGCATCTAAGGAGGAGGCGTCGGTTATGTCGCGCACGATGATGTTGAAATCGTATCCTTCATCTCCTAATTCGGAAATGGCGACCTGCGCCCCTTGCCAAAAGTGAATCAGCGTTTTCCCAAATATGTTCTCAATATCTTGCTGCGTATTGATGTTTTCTATGGACGAATTGTTGACTTTGTCAGCATCGATGGGCAGTAGGAACAAAATGTTTTGCTGCGCAGACGCAAAAAGTGTCGCCATAAGCAGAAGCACCAAGATGATGAATGATTTTTTGTTTATCATATAAACTATTATAAAGGTCGGTTTAATTTTCTTGTGGTAGTTCAACTTTGTGTTTCCATCTCCGATGGCTCCAGAGCCAGAATGCCGGTGCACGGCGGATGGTTGTTTCTAAATGTCGGACATACTTTTCTGTGATTTCGCCGTGGTCGGTTTCCGTTGGTCTGTCGGTGATGAGATGGTTGACGATTCTGTAGTGCCCCTTTCGTTCCTTGATGATTTCGTAATAGATAACCGGAATGTCGTATTTCTTGGCAAAATATTCCGGCCCGTAAATAATGGCGGAGGGTTGGTTCAGAAACGTGGTTTTATAACTCTTGTTCACGTTGTTGGGAGATTGGTCCGACAGCATCATATAAGCAACTGGCGTGTTGTTTTGTTCAAATTGTTGAAAAATTTCTCTCACGTGGTCTGCGAACACGACTTGTGTGCCGTAGCGAGTGCGGGCGCGATTGACCAACTTCTCGAAAGACTTGTTCGTGTTGGCTTTTCCAACCCCGACGGCTCGGTGATGGTATTGCATAGGAAGACTCAGAATCATCCATTCCCAGTTGTTGTAGTGACTGGAAACTAAAATGACGCTTTTCCCTTGCTCATAGTACTGATTCACCAATTCGGGATTTTCACACACATAGCGGCGCAAAACGTGCTTGCGCGTCATCGTCAGCATCTTCAGCATTTCGGCGGCAATCTGCGACAAATGTTTGTAGTAAGATTTCCGGAGACTTTTAATCTCTTTTTTGTCTAAGTCCGGAAACGATTTCATTAGGTTCTTCGTCGTGACGTTTTTTCTATATCCAATCAAATAATAGATGCATAAATAGAAAATGTACCCAATGCCGTAAAGCACCGTCAAGGGAAATAGGGAGAGTGGGTAGAGGATGAGATAAAACAGAAGGTGCATTTTATTGTTGGCTGATGTACTGATAGATAGATGAAACGATGTGGTCGCTGTTTTTTAAGATGACTTCGCGGTTTTCATCCGTGACTTTGCCGATGAAAACGGTTTCCATTCCGCAGCGGCGTCCGAATTGCATATCCGATGCACTGTCTCCAATCATCACAGAATGAGCAAAGTCGATGTCGGGAAAGTCAGCCTGGGCTTGGAGCGCCATCCCGATTTCCGGTTTCCGACACGTACAGCCAGCTCCGGCAAGATGCGGACATACATATATTTTATTGATGATGAGGCCTCGTTCTTTCAGCCAATCAAGCAAGTACTGATGGACGGTTTCTACATTTTCGCGGGTGCAAATTCCTTTGGCAATCCCTTGCTGATTGGTGACAATGACTATTTTTTGGAAATTTTCTCTCAAAAGTGGAATGGAACGCAAAAAATCTTCACGAATCTCTAATTCGGAAATGTTCTTTACGTAATCTCCTATCAATTGGACATTTACGACACCATCACGATCTAAAAACAGAGTCCTTTCCATTCCTGTTCCACTGCTTCAATTTTCGGGCGGCAAATTTAGCAAACAATTATGGTTTATGAACAATTGTTTATAAATTTCAAGGAATTGAAATCATCTTTTAGGCAAGAAAAAATTTTGATTTTGTAAAACAAAAATAAAAAAAACGTGTTTATATAGTTTGCGTGTTTTGCGCTTAGAGTTTGACAATATAAAATAAATAATAATGGGTTTATATCAATCATCTGTTAACAAGCCAATTATGACCGCTTTGGTCTATGTGGCTATCGCAATTATTGGTGTCTTCTGCTACACAAAACTTCCGGTTGACCTTTTCCCTGATATGGGGGAAAACAACATTATGGTCTTTACTACCTATCCTGGCGCAAGTGCGGCTGATATTGAAAACAACGTGACGAAGCCATTGGAAAACGTGCTCAACAGTGTCAGTGACTTGAAGGAGATGACCTCCTCTTCAAAAGAAAACTACTCCATTATTACGTTGGAATTTGTAGAAGGTGTTGATATTGAGGATGCTACAAATGATGTCCGTGACAAACTGGATATGACGACGTCAATGCTTCCGGATGCTTGTAACCAGCCCTTCCTCTTTAAATTCAGTATGGAGGATATCCCGATTTTGATGCTTTCCGTCAAATCAGCCGAAAGTACGAATGCTCTGTACAAGATTTTGGATGACCGTGTCGCTTCGCCAATCAGCCGTGTCGGCGGTGTGGGTACGGTTTCTATTTCGGGTGCGCCGCAGCGTGAAATCGCTATCTACTGCGACCCTTATAAGTTGGAGGCCTACAATTTGTCGATTGAGTCCATCGCGGCTGTCGTCGGCGCCGAAAACCGCAACGTCCCGCTCGGCTCTATGGACATCGGTTCCGAAACCTACTCTATGCGCGTCCAGGGCGAGTTCAGTGATGCTTCCCAAATGAAAAATATCGTTGTCGGTAGCTACAACAACCGCAACATTTACTTGAGCGATGTCGCTGTCGTGAAAGATACCGTACAGGAACGTATGCAGGAAGTTTATAACAATGGCCACCGCGGTGCGATGATTATCGTTCAAAAACAGTCCGGCGCAAATTCCGTACAGATTTCCCAGAAAGTTATGGACATTCTCCCTGAAATCCAGAAGAATCTTCCCTCCGATGTCGAAATCGGCATTATCGCCAATACGTCCGACAGTATTACCAACACGGTGAAAAGTTTGGAGGAGACGATTATCATCATTCTTGCTTTAGTCGTTTTAGTTGTTCTGTTTTTCTTGGGACGATGGCGTGCCACTTTTATCGTCGCGATTGTAATCCCTGTTTCTTTGGTCGCCTCCTTCATCTATTTAGCGGTGACGGGCAACAGCTTGAATATCATTTCGTTGTCTTCTCTAAGTATCGCCATCGGTATGGTCGTGGATGACGCCATCGTTGTGTTAGAGAATGTTACGACGCACATTGAGCGAGGGTCGAAGCCCAAGTCCGCAGCCGTTTTTGCCACCAGCGAAGTCTCCCTCTCCTTGATTGCCACCACGCTCGTTCTTTTGGCTGTGTTTATCCCGTTGACATTCCTCGGCGGTCAGGCAGGTATTCTTTTTAAACAGTTGGGTTGGATTGTCAGTATCGTTTGCTCCGTTTCTACGCTGGCCGCTATGACCTTGACACCGATGTTGTGTTCCGTTATGCTGAAGTCGAACCCGAGTCGTGGTAAGGTGTTTGGTGCCATCTACAAGCCCGTTCAAAAGTTCCTGGATTGGTTGGACCGTTTCTACGAAAGCATCCTCCGCTGGTGTGTCAATCACCGCCTTATCGTGGTGGGTGGAGCTTTAGCCATCTTCATTGCCAGTATGTCTCTCATTAAGGTCATTCCTACGGAGTATATGCCGACCAACGACCAGGGGCGTCTTTCTGCCACAGTGAAACTTCCGGTGGGTACCAGAATGGAAACCACCCGCGCTTGGGCACTCGATTTCACCGAAATGATGAAACAGAATTATCCGGAATTGTTGATGTGCAACTTCTCTGTCGGTCAGCCCGATGACGATAACACCTTCGGAATTATGTCCGAAACGGGTTCTCATATCGTGAAATTCAATATGCGTTTTAAGGACAAAGTGGACCGTGAACGCGGCATTACCGCCATTGCGGATAATATTCGTGACGACCTTTCTAAATATCCAGAGATTTATCGTTATCAGGTTTCTGTCGGAGCAGGCGGAATGGGTGGTCAAAGTAGCGTTGACATTGAATTGTACGGCTATGACTTTGAAACTACCGACCGTCTGGCCGCCGAAGTATCGAAAAAGATGAAGGAGGCCAAAGGTTGCTCTGAAGCCAACATCAGCCGTAGCGAGTATGTTCCTGAAATCCAAATCGACTTCGACCGTGAAAAGCTGGCTGAAAACGGCCTCAATCTGACAACCGCAGCTTCGTATGTCCGCAACCGTTTCAACGGTTACATTGCTTCTCAGTATCGTGAGGACGGTGACGAGTACGATATCAAGGTCCGTTACGCCGAAAATTTCCGTCAGGATATTTCCGCTATCGAAAACATCTTGGTCTATAACAATTCCGGTCAGGGACTTCGTATCAAGGACCTTGGAAATGTTGTGGAACGTTCCACCCCTCCGACTATTGAACGTAAGGACCGTGAACGTGTCGTCAAAGTTTCCTGTATCGTAGGTAAGGATGGCGTTTTGAGTGATGTTGTGGATCAGGCACAGCAGGTTATGGATAATATGGACATCCCGGCTGAAGTCACTTATAAGATTGGTGGTACTTGGGAAGATCAGCAGGAGGCCTTCTCCGATATGTACACTTTGATTGTACTTATCGTGTTGCTGGTTTACATCGTGATGTGTTCGCAGTTCGAATCGTTTACCTACCCGTTTGTCATTATGTTCTCCATCCCCTTCGCCTTCACGGGCGTCTTTATCGGTTTGGCGATTACGCAGACGGCATTGGGAGTTATGGCTTTGGTCGGTGTGCTGATGCTCGTCGGTATCGTTGTCAAGAACGGTATCGTGCTCATCGACTATACGATTCTGTGTCGTGAACGCGGTCTCTCCGTCAAAGAGTCCGTCACCACGGCTGGCAAGTCCCGTCTGCGTCCTATCTTGATGACCACGCTTACGACCGTCCTCGGTATGGTTCCGTTAGCAGTTGACGACGGTATGGGTGCTGAAATGTGGAACTCACTCGGTATGACCGTCGCTTGGGGTCTTTCCGTCTCCACCTTGGTCACCTTGATTCTTATCCCGATTATGTATAGTCTGTTCGCCGATTTTGGTCAATGGCGTAAAAATAGAAAATTGGCCAAAGCCGCTACAGTGGAAAATCTTCCTACCATATAATTTATGAAGCAACAAATATTCTTGGCATTTGCCATCCTCGCGCTCTTTTTCGTCTCTTGTCAACATACGGAAAAAGAGTATTATCCTAACGGAATGCTGCGTTCTACCATCGAATGTAAAGGAGACGTTCCCAATGGCGTTTCCACCTATTATAATGATGACGGGGTCAAAACATTGGAGGTGAATTATAAAAATGGTAAAAAGGAAGGTCGCCTCCGTTCTTTCTTTTTCAACGGGAATTTGCAAACGGAAGAGTATTACAAAAATGACCAGCTCAACGGTCTCCAAACCACATACGATTTGACGGGAATTAAACTTACTGAAATTGAGTATGTTGACGGGGTAATGAACGGCTCCTACCGTGAATGGCACGACAAGGATGTTTTGAAAAGTGTCGGTTCGTACGCTGACGGCCTATGGAACGGACACTGGGAATATTACGACTTCCGCGGTTTTCTTGTCGCCGAGGGTGATTTTGATCACGGGACGGGCGACCAACTCAACTATACCGATACCGGCGTCCTTTATAAGAAAAGCCACTATGTCAATAATGAGAAGAGTGGCGAAGAATTTTTTTACAATTCTGATGGTGATGTAGTGAAAACCATTGTCTATGAGAAAGGTAGAATGGTTTCCATCGATGGTAAGCACGTTTAATAATCCTTTTTTATTGTTGAAAATGATGAAACGAATCCTTCTGTTAGCAATCGCATTCCTCTGTATGACGGCTACTTTTGCTCAGCAGAAGAAGATTTATTTTGAAGCGGACCTCCTTGAATATGATGAAGAAGTAATGGCTGGCGTGGAGCAGTACACGGGCAATGTGGTCTTCCGACATCAGAATACCATCGGCTATTGCGACCGCGCCCTTCATTTTAGAGATGAAAATCAGTTGCACGCTTTTGGCAATCCCGTTCGCATCATCATCAATGATTCCGTTACGCTTTACGGAGATTTCCTCATCTATGATGGCAATCGTCGTACGGTTTCCATTTCTGGAAATGTGATTCTTCGTGACAAAACAGCCGCCTTGTTTACCGATAGCTTAATCTACGATTTGAATACCGACAAAGGTTATTATCTTACTGGTGGTAAGATGGTTAACGATAAGAACGTTCTTACAAGTTTGATTGGTTATTACAATACGGTTACTAAAATGGCCGACTTGTCCGATTCCGTTCTGTTGGTGAATGAAACTTACACGGGCAAATGTCACACAGCTTCCTACAATACCCAGTCGCAAATTGCCTTTTTTACATCGCGTACGCATCTTTTTTCAACTGAAAATCAAATGTTTACAGATAGAGGATGGTATGACACGCAGCAGGATATTGTCTCTCTGTTTGGAAATGCGGAGCTTTTTAATGAAACGCAGAATCTGTCGGGCGACAGTCTCTATTTTGAAAAGCAAACCTCTTTCGGCCAGGGCTGGAACCACGTCCGTCTTATCGATTCTGTTAAAAACTATATCGTTCAAGGAAACTACATCGAGTATTGGGACAAGGACTTTTCTGTCGTGACCGATAGCGCGGAACTAACCTTGATCGATGGCAATGACTCGCTTTATCTTCACGGCGATACGTTAAGAATTTTGTTTGATACGGCGCAATCTCCGAAATATTTTTATGCCTATAACAAGGTGAAATTTTTCCGTACGGATTTGCAAGGCGCCTGCGATTCTATGGCTTATATCGTTGAAGATTCCACCATTACAATGTATTACAATCCGGTGGTGTGGGCCGAAGGCAATCAGCTGACAGCCGATACCATCCGCTTTACCATTTTGGACTCCGTCAATATGAAAATGGAACTTTGCCGTTCCGCCTATATCGTCTCCTCCGTTTTTGATTCCACCGAATTCAATCAGATCAAAGGATTGAACATTATCGGGAATATTCGTGACAATAAACTTACGCAGGTGGATGTTATCGGGAATGCCGAAAGTTTGTACTATATCCAGGAAGAAGACAGCTCCCTTATCGGTATCAATTCCGCAATGACCAGCGAGATGCGTATCGTTTTTGATAATAATGCCATCAAATCCATCATCTTTTATAATGCGCCTGACGGGAAACTCTATCCGGACAAGGATTTGAATGATAAAGACCGTTTGTTGAAGGATTTCCGTTGGCTGAATGCCTACCGTCCATTCTCACGTTCGGATATCTTTTTCAATCCGATTGAACGTGTAGTTGCCAAAAGTGATGAAGAAGAAGGCGATATGAATGGTGAAACAGATATTAAGTGATGAATACATTTGGCACAATTTTCCGACTCACTGATTTTGGAGACACGCACGGTCCGTGTATGGGTGGCATCATTGATGGCTGTCCTTCAGGACTTTTGTTTGATATTCCCTTCGTTCAAGCCGAACTCGCACGTCGCTCACTTCCGGGTGACGGTCGCTGCGAAAAGGACGAAGTCCGCTTTCTGTCAGGTATTTATGATGGCGTGACGACGGGCGCTCCCATCGGTTTTGTTATTGAAAATGAGGACGGTATTGCAAGTCCCGTTACGAACCAGTTACTGAAGCCGTCACACTCTTCTTTTGTTTATAAAGAAAAATATGGTCATACTTGCAATGAGCAGGGGGGACGTTCCTCCGCCCGTCAAACGGTCTGTCGCGTGGTAGCGGGTGCGGTTGCAAAAATGTTTCTTCGGAACCACGGCGTGACTGTCACTTCGCGTGTGCTTGCTTCGTCGGTGCAAGTTCCTTCGGGGGATACGGTTGGCGCTACGGTCGAGGCCGTCATCCACGGTCTCCCTGCCGGTTTGGGTGAGCCGGTCTATGATAAGTTTGACGCGCGTTTGGCAGCGGCTATGCTCTCCATTCCCGCTTGCAAGGGGTTTGAAATAGGGGAGGGCTTTCGCGCCGCCAATATGTTGGGCTCCCAGTACAATGATGTTCAGAATCCGGACTTCTCCTTTCAGACGAATCACGATGGAGGCGTTCAGGCCGGCATCACCAATGGCGAAGACGTGATCTTCCGTGTGGCCTTCAAACCGATTCCTTCCATCCAACTTTCACAGAAAACCATTGACTATCAAGGAAATGAAACAATTTATGCATCGTCGAATCGTAACGATGTTTGTGTCGCTCCGCGTGTGCTGCCTGTTGTGGAGGCGATGGCCGCTCACGTCACTTTCGATTTGATGCTTCTAAAACAAGCCAATAAATTGTAAAATATTGTCTCATTATTATTTATAAAAAGATGTTCACTACTCCTATTCTTGTCATTACGTATCATCGGATTGAATCAACGCACGACCTGTTTACAGTGCTTCGCCAGCTAAAACCACAAAAGTTATATGTCGCCGCTGATGGAGGCTGTTCCGGAGACCGCGTCGATTATCAACTTTGTCTTGAAGCGAGATGCGTTTTTATGCCCGAATGGGATTGTGAAATGCACACCCTTTTTAAAGATTCACATCACGGAAAGTCCAAGATGTTTATGCAAGCCATCGATTGGTTTTTTGAACAGGAGCAGGAAGGAATTATCCTTTTCGATGACACGGTCCCGAATATTGATTTCTTCTACTTTTGTCAGCAAATGCTTGATGTTTATCGCGACGATCAGCGCATTGGACATATTTCTGGTTCCAATCTTTTGAAACATAATAAGAAAGATGAAAATTCCTACTATTTTTCCGCCTATCCTTTGGTGTGGGGATTTGCCACTTGGAAAAATCGTATTGATGGTTTGGATTTGAAAATGAGAGAATTGGAATCAATTGATTTCCATACGCTTACAGACCATTATGTGATGAAAAAGAAGCACGCCTATTTTTGGGCTCGCCGTTATCGTATCTTGCGCAAGAATCAAATCGATATTTGGGAGTACCAGTACTTTTTCCACCTTTGGAAGTCAGGCCGCTTGAGTATTATCCCAAATGTTAACTTAGTGGAAAACAGAAGTTTTCAAAATAAGAAACGCCGTATTCGTCGCCTCGCTCGTCCGTTGAAACACATTATGCCTCTGACTTTGAACCAGCAGGTTGAACAGGACGCGGAAGCAGATCGCTACGTTTTCCGTCGCTATTTTAAAAAGGATGTGCTAACCATTTTGGAAAACTGGTTCAAGGAAAACTTATTGGGAGAAGAAAAAAGTGTGTAATTACCAATAAAGAGATACTAACATCCTAATAATCATAAAAATACCGAGAGCGCAGAAAACAACGCCCACAATTCGGTTGATGATAAAGGCCACTTCGTGAGTAATGGCCTTTTTTAGTTTCCCTGCAAAGAAACTCTTGAGCATATCGATGCAAAAGATAGTGAGTAAGATGCAAGCAAAGAAAATGATTTGATTGTGGATGCTCGGTCCGCTGTACGGTGCGATGCCTAACCAGAGAATCCAAACGAAAGGATTGGTGATGTTGAATGCAAACCCTTTTGCCGGATATTTGAAAAGTCCCCAGTTGTTGCTGCGGTCGTTGTTCAACACCTCTTCTTGACGGCGGGTTTTTACTTGCCTTTTGCGGTTGAAGAAGGTGATTAAACCATAGACGATGAGAATGATGCCGCCAAGAATGCTGAAAAGGAGCTTCGCCATTTCATTCTGCATAATTCCGGCAGTTCCCCACAGGCACAGCGAAATTAAAATGATGTCACTCAAGGCGATGCCTAAGGCAAAGAGAATGCCTGACTTGAAGCCATTGTTCAAACTGGTCTGAATAATGCCCAAAAAAGCAGCTCCGGGAGCCACTGAAATGGCTAATCCGACGGGAATCGCTTGCATAAGAGTGGCGAAAATGTTCATTATTCGTGTGGACCCTTTCTTTTTCCAAAATTATACGCAATGTATGCGCCAAGATAAAATGTGTTCGCCTTGTTGAAGGCCATCTGCTGTACGAATGGGAAAACCATATCGTACGTTACGCCGATTTCTAAAGCGTGCATCGTGTATTCATCCTTGCTGAAATCAAAATTGAATCCGGTCTTCAAGTAAAAGCCTGGATGAAGCGAAGTTTTTCCAAGCCCAGTGAAGAAGTTGGCACGGCTGATGATGTCCTCCATTGGTTGTGCCTCCGGGTCGAAGCGTTCAACGGAAACACCGGTGTAAGTCCCATCGTTAGCGTATTGTGCCACATTGACATAAACGGGAATGGCGAACCCTAACGAAACTCCTCCCGACAAAGTGTATCGGATACGTACTCCGCCCCAGTAGGGTTTTTGATGCAAGGTGCGCTGGTATCCGTAACCTCCGTGAAGGAAGAACAAGTCGCACAATTTCCCGTACGAAAATGGTCTCGCCTGCGGGAAATAGGGATTCCTTGCTAATACGGCCTTGTGGTGAATGTTGTAAGTAAGGTCAATTTCCCAAAAGTGCTTGTCCGTATAGGTCGGTGTCCATCCTTGCTGAAACCCGATGCCGCCTCCATTCGTATTGATGAATACGTTGAGATTATGTTCCTTGAGAATAATCTTCCTCCATTCGACTTCCCCAACATCCTGGGCAAGCACGAACGGAAAAAGAAACATAAGAAGAATCCATAAATTTGCCTTCTTAAGTCTCATCGGGAACGGAAAAAATGCTATTTTTCAGCAACGTTATCGTTCATCACCTGGGGAACTTCGGTGTAATGACCGTAAGCAGGGCATTTGTGTTGGGTAGCGCAAGCCGCAAAAGTGGTGAGTAATACAAATAATACACTGATAATCAATAAGGTACGTTTCATTATGGTTAATTTTTTTAAGAGTGCAAAAATAAAAAAAATATAATTTAGTTATATAATAAATTTTTGCTTTTTCGTTTTTTTGTCGAATGAGATATCGGATATTATTGATAACCCTATTTTGGGGCTTTTCGCTTCACGCGCTGGCTCAGAATACGGTCGTCATTTCCAACGTTCCTCCCGAAATCCAAAACCTTCGGAAATTGGGCTTCAAAAAACAAGTGAAGGACTCCACCGAATTGCAAGCACGTTTGGAACTGTTTTCCTATCGCTGTCGTACAAGTGGTTATGCCGCCTTTTCTATCGATTCCGTCCGTTTCTCTCAAGATACTTTCTATGTTTTTCCGTATTGGGGAACCGATTATTCATCATTTCTTCAAATGGATTCTGTAACTTTTTTATTTTCAAATAAATATGGATTGGATAGGATGCTTCATAATGGCAGACTTTCCTTGGCAGACTATCCCTCTTTTTCATCCCGACTTCTTGAAAAATTAGAGAATGATGGCTATCCTTTCGCCTCCATTGATTTGATAATGAACGATGAGAGTCCGAACGACGCTCGTGTGCAAACCTCGCTCGGCCCCGCCGTGCAGTACGATTCTATCGTAATCAAGGGAACGCTTAAGCTACGTCCAAACTTTGTGCGTGCGATTCTGAATTGGAAATCCGGACGGAAGTATGTGGAACGCAATGCCGCCGCTGTTTCCACCAAGCTGAAGGCATTGCCCTACGCCTCTTTGACGCGCGAGCCAGGTGTGGAATTTGTTGGAAATAAGGCGATTCTGTACGTTTTTGCGGATAAACGCAAGTGCAACCAGTTTGATGGTTACGTCGGCATTGTCCCTGTGAGTGAGCAATCGGGAAAGGTGATGGTGACGGGTGAGGCCAATTTGAAATTGCAGAATGTGTTTAAAATAGGGGAGAAGTTGGAACTGAGGTGGCAAGCTCCCGAACGTTATTCGCAGTATCTCTTGGTCAATGCTGATTTCCCTTGCTGGTTTGGAACGCCGCTCGGTCTTTCTGGGAATTTTACGCTGGACAAGAAGGATACTTCCTACTTGAATATGAGGTATCGCGCAGCCGTCACTTACTCATTTTTTGGCACAAACGAACTTCAGGCCTATTTCCTGTATGCCACTTCTACCATACTTCGACCGGAACTTATTTCCTTTTCTACTAATGATTCCGTCGCTTTGGATTACCGCAAGCCGATGTACGGACTTCGTCTCGCTTTCGCCCGACTGGACGATGCTCAGCATCCGCGTTCCGGCTTCCGTTTGGACCTGGATGTGGCGGCAGGAAGTCGTCGCGTTTTGCAAAATGCGGCCGCCAATCCGGAGATTTATTCGGGAATGACTTTGAAAACCTCAACGTATCAAATGACGGGAACGTTGAGTGGTTATGTCCCGATTCGAAAGCGTTGGGGCTGGGTGGCGAATTTGTCCGGTGGCTGGTCATACGCCACGCAGCAGATTTATAATGACCTTTTCCGTATCGGTGGCACGCAGACGTTGCAGGGTTTCGATGAAAAGTCACTGTACGCTACTTCGTATTTGGTGGCGGCAACCGAGTTCCGTTTTTGGTTCGCTTCGTTTTCTTATTTAAATGTTTTCTTTAACGGATCGTGGTATGAGCGCAGATTGTCAGATAGTTACTATTTTGACTTTCCGTTCGGCTTCGGCCTCGGAGCAACGTTCCATACGAAGGCGGGTGACTTTTATATCAGTTATGCCTTGGGCCAACAAAAGAACAATCCCGTTTCTTTCAAAACGGGAAAGATTCATTTTGGAATGGATATTCGATTCTAAAAGTTGTAAAAGAAATACGCTTTTCCGCTACGCTTATAATCAAGGGTTTGATATGCGATCAGCCCATCTTTAAGAACTTCATAAACTTTAAGAACTTCATAAACTTTACAAACTTTACAAACTTTACAAACTTTACAAACCCCTCTTATCCGAAGAGTTCGTCAATCTGCTCTTTGTAGATTTTTTGCACAATGTGACGTTTCACTTTGAGCGTCGGAGTCAAAATGCCGTTCTGCTGGCTCCAAGAGTCGCTGACCAGTCTGAATTTCTTAATGCGTTCTGTTTCACCGAATAAGGCATTGTATTTTTCAATCTCTCGAGAAAAACGTTTGTTGATTGCCAAGTCGTGTACAGCCTCTTCCGGCGTTGAAAAATCAATGTTGTGGCGTTTGCACCACGATTTCAAGTGTTCGAAATTGGGAGAGATGATGGCGGCGGCAAATTTCTGATTTTCACCCACAACTACCATATTGTCAATGAACAGGGATTCTCCGAATTTTTCTTCAATAACTTGTGGATTGACGTACTTTCCAAAAGAGGTCTTGAAAATATTTTTCAGACGGCCAGTGATTTTCAGCTGTCCCTTGTCCGTCCATTCCCCTTGGTCGCCCGTGTGGAACCAGCCGTCCTCATCAATCACCGTGCGAGTGAGTTCCTCATCTTTGTAATATCCCATCATCACATTCGGCCCTTTGCACAGAATTTCCCCATTATCAGCAATGCGGACGGAGACGCCTGGAAGTGCGAAACCGACAGTGCCGACTTCGCGGGAATATTTCAGGCGCTGGCTGACAGCAATGACGGGTGAGGTTTCGGTAGCGCCATAACCTTCGAAAACTGGCATCCCGATAGCAGAAAACAGGGCGCACAGCCGCGGCTGAAGACTGGCAGCTCCCGATATGAGAATGTCGAAGTTTCCTCCAATGTTTTTTCGTATCTTTTTGTAAATCAACTTGTCTGCGACCCAATGGCGGCAATTGTACCAAAGGGTTCTGTCCGAGTCCTGAATCTTGTATTGTTCTGCCAGGTCAATGGCCCAGTCGTAAATTGCCTTCGGAACGGGCTTCATATTCTTACTCGCCGAGCAGATTTTTTCCGCGAATTTCTCTAAAACTCTGGGCACTGCACCCATCATCGTCGGGTTGACCTCTTTAATATTTTCTGCAATAGTGCCAAGATTTTGCGCATAATAGACACTCATCCCGAGATGCTGATACAAGAAAACGATCATTCGTTCGTAGGCGTGGCACAAGGGAAGAAAACTGAATCCGCGCTTTGACCACTTGGCGGGTATCTGTCTTAAATTTTTGATTTGGTTGACGATGTTGCTATGTGACAACATAACTCCTTTGGGCGTTCCCGTCGTTCCAGAGGTGTACATAATGGTTGAACAATCCTCCGGTTTGACAGCATCACTTCTTCTAAGCAGTTCCTCCGGATTCCGGTGCGACGCTCCCAATTCGATCAGTTGATCGAGATAGGGGAATTTTTCGCGGTTGATAAAGGTGTAAACATACTTTAAATCAGGAGTATCTGGAAGAATATTTGCAATTTTGTTCATCACTTCCGCGCCTTCCACGATGACGGCTTTCATTCCGGAATGCTGAACGATGTACCGATAGTCGTTTTCACTAATGGTAGGATAGACAGGAACCGAGATAGCGCCAATCTGCAAAATGGCCATATCAATCATATTCCATTCGGGGCGGTTGGTGGAAATAATGCCGACGCGGTCGCCTTGCTGTATGCCGAGTTCCATAAAACCATAGCTGATATTGTCGGTGATATGTTTGTATTCGCTCGGCGAATAGGCGAGCCATCTGCCGTTGTTCTTTCCAGCAAGTGCCGTTTTTTGATTCGGATGTCTTTCTTCGTACTGATTTAAAATGTCAAAAATTCTTGAAATGTCTTTCATACTGTTTTTGAGTTTAAAAATGAGGGTGCAAAAGAACATCATTTTATAAAATGCTTGATAATAATGGGATAGGGGCGAATGAAGCGGGACTTAACGTTTTTATTTGGGGCGAAATCTGTTCTTCTGGGGCGAAATTCGGCGAATGAAATTACGAGTGGGATAAAAATCGTATTTTTGCCGCCCGATTTTTTATGCGATGAATAAAAAACTACCAGAATATTTACTCAAGTTGAACACGAATTTGGAAATGTTGGCTTTCGTCGCCGTATTTTCCTTCGTCTTCATCTGTGTCTATACTCCTTTTGAATCTTCCAATTGGTTTAACACGAGCTCCTCGTCGCGTCAGTTCCTTTATTCGGCAATCGCCATTCTTGGTGGCGTAGCGATTTTGTCGTTGGGACGGTTTCTTCTTTTTATAATTAGCAAAAAGGCAACGATTACCATTCTGCAGTACAGTTTTTGGCTGTGCGTGGAAATCCTTTTTATAGCGATAATCTATTCTGTATTTAATGTATTGATACTTAATGATTCAAGAGGATTTCCTCAAGTGTTCCGTCGGGCAATTCTTTTCGTCCCACTCATCCTTTTCATTCCCTATACCGTCTCATTCTTGTATTTTGCTTTCAAAGATCGGGACGTAAAGCTCCGTGCGCTCAGGAAGGAGACTGCGGATTCTGTGATTGGCTCGCCGGACTCCGAAAGTGTCCAGCAGAAACCTGCAAACGATGTTATCCACTTTGTGGATGAAAAAGGCGCATTAAAACTCTCTATTCAAAGTGATTTCGTTCTGTATGTGCTCTCCGCTGACAACTATGTGAGCATTTACTATCAGAACAAAGGGAAAATCATTCATACGATGGTTCGCACTACGTTGAAAAGTCTGGAAGAAAAGTTGGAACCATACGGCTTTGTTCGCTGTCATCGTTCTTATTTAGTGAATGTTAACAAGGTGAAAATCGTTAGAAAAGAGCGTGAGGGTTTCTTTATTGATTTGGATATGGACGGCATTGGAGACATCCCGATTTCCAAGACCTACGCCGAGAAAATGATGAAGGTTTTCTCTTTCAATTAGTCCTGTTTTTTTTACTTTTTTTATAAAAAAGTCGTAACTCGTTTGGCGAAAATCACGTAAATTTGCGCCCTTATTTTGTGAAGATGAAAAGAATAATCTTTCTACTTGCGGTTCTTGCCATTTGGGGAAATATTACCGCTCAAAGTTTTGATAAATACTTTGAAAACAAAACGTTACGAATAAACTATCTGCACATAGGCAATAGCTCTACCGAAATGATCGAGGTCAGCTCTTTTTCGGCCGGTGGCATTTGGAGTGGCACCCGTTCCTTTTTGATAGATCCGCATCGTTACGGCGATATGCTTCTCGAAGTTTATGACGCCGCCACGAATGCGCTACTCTATTCACGCAGTTACTCTACACTTTTCTGTGAATACCGCGCTACCGAACGCGCACTCACTGAGACCGGAAGTTTTGAAGAGTGCATCAATATTCCTATGCCGAAATCTCCTATTAAGTTCACCTTCAAGGTCTTTGACCGTCGTAACGTTTCCAAGCTGCTATACGTGGGGAAGTATGATCCGGCTAAGACCGTAACTAACCATTTTGTAAACGAATACGAAGTGCTGGAGTTGCATAAAGGCGGGAAATCTGAAAACTGTATCGACATTTTGTTTTTGCCTGATGGTTATGCAAAGGAGGATGCAGAAAAGTTGGAATCCGATATGAAACGCTTCGCTTCCTACGTGATGAATTGTTCCCCCTACAAAGAAAACAAGACCAAAGTCAACATTCGTGCCATCAAGGGTTTTTCCGAAGAGTCGGGCATTACGGACCCCAACGGCGGTATCAAACGTAACACCTTGCTCAACAGCAGTTACAACGTCATCGATGTCGATCGCTACCTGATGTGCCTCAATGTTTGGAAAATGTACGACATCGCTGACGACGCTCCATTTGATGTCATCATCATCATCGCCAATTCCGACAAGTACGGTGGGGGAGGTATTTATAACTTTTATGCAACCGTCTGCAACGGTGCGCCTCAAGCCGATTATGTCATTGTCCACGAAATGGGACACCTGATTGGCGGTCTCGCGGACGAGTACTATAATTCTGAGGTTTCAGTAATGGACTATTATCCGACTGATGTCGAGCCGGTGGAACCGAATGTTACGACATTGGTTGATTTCGATTCCAAATGGAAATCGTTGCTTTCATCGGACGTTCCGGTCCCGACGCCTGCGTCCGAAGACCACAAGGGCGTTTTGGGTGTTTACGAGGGTGCGGGTTACGTGGCCAAAGGCGTCTATCGCCCGTGGCTGAATTGTACGATGAAGGTCATTGCGTACAACCAGTTCTGTCCTGTCTGCACAAATGTGCTCATCGAGGCCATCAACTATTATACCAAATAAATCGAATTGATTTTTTCTTTGATTTTATCATCTATTATAAAATAATTTAAACCAAAAAACTATGAGTATCACAAAATTAGACCAGATTATTGATCTGGTGAAAACCCGTCCTCAAAAAAGATTAGTAGCTGCTTATGCGAATGATGCGCACACGATTGAAGCCGTTCATAATGCCGTTAAAATGGGTATTGTCAAGGCCACGCTCGTTGGCGACGAAGCTACCATCAAGGAAGTCTGCAAAGCAAACAACATTGATGTCAACGACTTCACGATTGTACAGGAAGCAGATGAGAACAAGGCCGCCGCTAAAGCTTGTGAATTGATTAACAGCGGTGAAGGCGATATTTTGATGAAAGGTCTTCTTTCAACCGACAAGTATATGCGTGCCATTCTGAATAAGGAACGTGGTTTGATGCCTGGCCCGAAAGCCGTTCTTTCACACGTTACCGTCATTGAAACTCCGCGTTATCACAAACTGATTGTCTGCGGTGACGTTGCCATCATTCCCGCTCCGGACCTTAACCAAAAGATTGCCATCACCAACTATTTGATTAATACGGCTCGCGCACTGCAAATCGAGAAACCGAAAGTTGCCGTTTTGGCTGCTACCGAACAGGTACTTCCTGGAATGCAGGCCTGTGTTGACGCTTGCATCATCAGCAAGATGGGCGACCGTGGTATGATCAAGAATGCCATCGTGGACGGCCCTCTTGGTGTGGACCTCGCTATCGATATGGAATGTGTCCAAATCAAGAAAGTGAAGAGCGAAGTTGCTGGCGACGCTGACTGTCTCGTATTCCCGAACATTGAAACGGGTAATGTGTTCTACAAATGCAACACCAAGTTGGCAGGTGCTGAACTCGGCGCAATGGTCGTTGGAGCAAAGGTTCCTTGCGTCCTCTCTTCCCGCGGTGACTCCACCCATACCAAACTCTATTCCATCGCATTGGCTGCATTGTCAGCAAAATAATCCTCGTTTATGAAGAAGAATCTGTTCGCATTCGTTTTGGTTTTGGCCTCGCTTTTGGCTGGATGCTCTGGCGTTGAATATGTTGAGTCTGATCAAGTGGAACAAAATTACATTTTTCAACGTTATTACATCGTTTATGATGCTCAAAAACAGTTGCTTACTGCTGATGTGGCCTTCTCTGTGGATAATCTTTCTGGCTCGCTCGTTCACTTGACATCTCCGTCGTACCTGACTTGTGATGATGAAAAAGTGGTATTTGAAAACGGTACCTATTTTTTATCAAGAGACTGTTCCACGGCACCGAAAAGGATTTCTTTTTGTTATGTAGATAATGATGGAAAGGAATATGTGAACAGATTCAAAATTAAATCAATAGATACGAAAGTCAATGAAATTTCCTTTTCGCGGGAGCAGAGTTCTACTGTTTCATTCGAAGGCGCCAAGGCCAATGATACTGAACGGTTCTTCATCGTTTTGGAGCAGGATGGAAAGGAAAATATTGAAATTGAAGCAAATGATGCAAAAGGACACCAACTGATTTTTGAGGCCGATGACGTTTTTGCTATTCCAGCTGGAACGTACAATGCAAAATTGCTTCGCCGGTACGAAGGTACCAATGTCTGTGCTGCCGACCGTGGCGGCATCTGGACGTGTGAAAGTTATTCTGTCTCAAAGAAAGTTACAATTAAATAATCTGATGAAAACAACTTTAAGAACACACACTTGTGGAGAACTGAATATCAGCAATGTCAACCAAAAAGTGACACTCTGTGGCTGGATTCAGAAAATTAGAAATTTAGGAGGTATGACCTTCATTGACTTGCGTGACCGCTACGGAATTACGCAGTTGGCATTTAACGCCGAAACCAACCCTGACCTGTGCAAACAGATTGAGCCCTTCGGACGCGAATGGGTCGTGCAAGTAACTGGTTCTGTCGCTGAACGTTACAGCAAGAATAAGAATATACCGACCGGTGATATTGAAATTCTTGTCGAACAAATCAACGTTCTCAACGAGTCCATCACCCCACCGTTTACCATCGAAGATGACTCCGACGGCGGCGATGAACTCCGTATGAAATATCGTTACCTGGACTTGCGTCGCAACCCCGTGAAAAACAACCTGCTTTTCCGACACAGATTGGGAATCGCTATTCGTAACTATATGAATAACATCGGTTTCGTGGAAATTGAAACCCCGATGTTGGTGAATTCAACTCCCGAAGGAGCTCGCGACTTCGTCGTCCCGTCACGTCTCAGCCACGGAGAATTCTACGCGCTCCCACAGTCTCCTCAAACGTTCAAGCAACTGCTGATGGTTTCCGGTTTTGACCGCTATTTCCAGATTGTTAAATGCTTCCGTGACGAAGACCTCCGCGCGGACCGTCAACCGGAATTTACTCAAATTGACTGCGAAATGTCTTTCGTTACCCAAGAAGATATTCTTCAGACTTTTGAAGGCCTGATCAAGTACATCTTCAAGGAAGTGAAGGGTATGGATATCGCTCCCATCGAGAGAATTACTTGGCACGATGCAATGAAATATTATGGAAGTGACAAGCCCGATGCCCGTTTCGGTATGCGCTTTGTGGAACTGAACGATGTTCTTCAACACAAGGATTTCAAGGTTTTCAATGAAGCCCAACTCGTTGTCGGTATTGTGGCTAAGGGTTGTGCATCTTATAGCAGAAAGCAACTGGATTCACTGACTGATTTCGTCAAACGTCCGCAAGTGGGTGCCACGGGACTCGTTTACGTCCAGTGTCAGGAAGGTGGGCACTACAAATCTTCTGTTGACAAATTCTACGATCAGAACGATTTGGCTGCTGTTGCTGAAAAGTGCGGTGCGGAAGAAGGTGACTTGATTCTGATTATGGCTGGCCCGCGTCTGAAAACGCAGAAACAGATGTGCGAACTTCGTCTCGAAATGGGCCGCATCCTCGGTCTGCGCAAGGCAGGTGAGTACAAACTTCTGTGGGTCGTTGATTTCCCGTTGTTGGAATGGGACGAAGAAACACAACGTTTTTACGCAATGCACCATCCTTTTACCGCTCCGAAACCGGAACACGAATCGATGCTTGAAACCAATCCGGGCGAAGTGAACGCCAATGCGTACGATTTGGTTATCAATGGTACCGAAGTGGGCGGCGGCTCAATCCGTATTCACGACAAGAATATGCAGAAGCGTATGTTCAAAGCCCTCGGTTTCAGTGAGGAAGAAGCTCAAAAACAGTTCGGTTTCTTGATGAACGCCTTCCAATTCGGCGCTCCGCCTCACGGTGGCCTCGCTTTCGGCTTCGACCGTATGTGCTCGGTGCTTTGCGATGTGGATTCCATCCGTGACTTCATCGCCTTCCCGAAAAATAATTCCGCTCGCGATATGATGCTGAATGCCCCGACTCCGATTTCGGACGCACAACTCAAAGAGTTGGGTTTGAAATAAGGACGAAGGTGTTTTTTTAAGAGGGAATAGGACAATGGCTCTATTCCCTCTTCTTTTTAAATATGTATAATAATGGAAAAGACAAATGTTATGCGAATCCTTAGCCAGAAAGGGATTCCGTATGTTGCACACGAATACGACCCGGCGCTGACGGACGGAGTGACCATTGCCGCCACGTTGGATGAAAATCCCGAATGTGTCTTCAAAACGCTGGTGACGATTGCCAATACGGGAGAACATTACGTCTTTGTTATTCCGGTATGCTGCTCGTTGGATTTGAAAAAAGCAGCTGCTGCCGCCGGTGTCAAAAACGTATTGATGATCAAGCAGAAGGATTTGCTCCCGCTGACGGGTTATATCCACGGCGGATGTTCTCCAATAGGGATGAAAAAACCTTTCAAAACTTTTGTCGAGGAAAGTGCCACCTTGTGCGAGAAAATGTTCTTCAGCGCGGGGAGGGTAGGGGCGCAAATTGAAATGTCTCCGGAACTTCTTCCCCCATTGATTAATTCTGAATTCGCTGATCTCGTGTAGGTTACAAAATATTTGAAAAAAAATTGTTTCCCGTGTTGCACTTTGGACGTCCCATTCGTCTTTATTGTGTTTGTGTATGGAAAAGAAAGACTTGTTTACATCGGAAATTATTGACCGCCTTTGGCGTTTCGCCCGCACGATTCTTCGAAGCGGGGAGGACGCCGAAGATATTGTGCAAGACACCTTGGCCAAAGCGTGGGCGAATCCATTCACAATGAATTCTCCCGAGGCCTATCTGATGCGTTCCGTCAGAAACGCTTGTATTGATCAACTTCGGACTAAAAAGGAATTTACTGACGAGTTTCCAGAAATTGCTGAACCGGGATTCGTGGATGGTTTGAATGACAAAGATTTGGTGTACAACGCTTTATCTCATCTTTCTGAACAACAACGAATGATTGTCCATCTCAAGGATATTGAGGGCTATCCGATTTCTGAAATTTCACAAATGATGGGGCTTCAGGAAAATCATATACGAACCATCCTTTCTCGTGCTCGCAAGGCAATGAGGGAAAATATTGAAACAGAATTGAATTATGGAAACAGACATTGAAAAGGTGAAACATTGCGTCTCCTTGTGGTTGGAGGGAGAAAGCACCGACCAACAGGAACAATTTCTTAAAGATTATTTTTCAAAAGTTTCTCCCGAAGAAATTCCGGAAGAATTGAAATCCGTAGCAGCTCTCTTTCGTGGAAATGCTGCACTTGGAACGGAACGGATGCCGCATACGATCGTGCCGCCACAGCGTAATTCCAATCGCCGTCTTTGGTGGATGCTTTCGTCCATCGCTGCCGTTGCTTTGGTTGCCTTGCTTTTTGTGACACAAAAGGACAAACTGTTGAATGAACAGGCGCCCGCTACCGATAATGTCACTTTTGCATACAATAAAAAAACGGTCGTTCCTACGGAATCTTCTCAGAATGAGTCACAAATGACGGAACAGATTGCTGAAAAATCTGAAGCCATCTCCCAAGGAAGAACGAAAAAAGAAAGCACTCACGTTGGAAAATCGGCCGAAATCTATGGTTACGACTACGATGGGAAGCCCATCACAAACGAAAAAGAAGCGATGGAAAGTGTGGAGTGCCTTTCTTACCTTGACGTTTTCAATGAAAATATTTCAACCCTATTAGATTTTTAATAAAAATTTTTCCATTATGAAAAAAACATTAACTTTATTGACATTAGGCATCTTTCTGTGCCTTAGCGCAATGGCTCAAAATCAGGAAGATGTGAATATTTCAAACAAAGGCGACAAGTTCGCCATCAATGTAGCCGGTTTTCAAATCGGTTTCGAAAATGATACCACCGTTAATGGTAACAAAGTCAGTACCAACACCTCCTTCGAGGTAATCAAGAAATCCAGAAGCCAGTTTTCTTTTGACCTGCTCGGTCCTTTCTACCACGGATGGAATACTCCAATCCAGTCTGAGTATTATGGCGATTGGGCTGGCAAGGGCGACTTTTTGCAGTACAAACGCGCTTTTTCTTTCGGGATGACTTTCTGCCGTTTTTCCTTTGCCTTGGATCCAAAACATTCTGTAAAAATCAATCTTTCAGGACGTTGGGATTTTACCAGATATCATTATGAAAACAGCATTTTCTTACTAAGTGGCGATGACGGAGTTCCGTATCCATACGATTTCTATGAAAAAACAAAGTCCAAAGTGTTCTCCTCATACGTTGGCCTTCCTTTCGGACTTTCATACGAGAAAGATGGTTTCAAGATTGCAGCCAATATTACGGCCGAATGGTTGGTCGATTCTTACGCTAAATATTGTGGCGAAAAGACGAAATATGTCGCCGACGGCTTCAATCATTTCCGTAGCAATGTCGAATTAGTAGTTTCCTATGGCTTGATTGGCGCCTACGCCTCCTATTCTCTTACGCCTGTCCTGACGAAAGGTCTTGGCAATGATGCACATACGTTAACAATCGGTTTCGTTTTTGGCTTGAACTTATGAAAAAGATAGTCGTTTTTATAGCAGCTTTGTTCTGCTTGTTTGCCGTCAAGGCACAAATTAGCAATCCATTTGATTCGTTGTTCACTTCCTATTCGGGAAAAACCGGTTACAAGACCGTCGTTCTTGGTCCAAAGATGATTGCAATGATGGAACAGAATGACGGCGGAAACAGCACCATTAAGGATAAAATCAGCCAAATCAGGATCTTATCGACCGAAATGGAAAATCCCGAACTTCTTGCCGCCGCTACCGCCGTTGTCCAGAACTCCTACGAATTGGTCTCCACGACGGAAGAGGGCATTGAAAAGACAAGTTTTTATTTGAACGACGTCATCCCCACACAAAAATCATTCATTATGATAGCTCATCGAGAAGGCAAGGAAATCATTATGGAAATTGTAGGGAAATTCAATGTCACTGATATTACGCAACTTTCTTCTATGGGGCAAAAGCAAAAATAAACTCACTATATTCATTATTATTTGTAAAAAGTCACGGATCCTTCAGTGACTTTTTTTGTTTTTAACATCTTCATATACAGAATTATCGTACCTTTGCACACTAATTTTTGAAAAATGAAATTGTTTGTTTATAAGCAAGTTAGACGATTTTTTGCCTTCATTTTAATTACCTGTTCAATGCTTTCGGCATTTGCAACGCAGGTTCTCATTCCAATGGATATTACGCAAAAGAATCATCTGAAAGCATACGGAATTGCCTATTTTATTGTGGGAAAAGGAGTTGACGTTAGTTGGTTGCTCAATTATCGTGGCGGAAGTTTTATGTGCCCATACGCGGATGCCATTGAAAATGAGTGTATTGTCCGTGGTGTTACCTACGAAGTGATTTCAGATTTGCAAGCGACGCAGATTATCAACGAAATTGCTTCTATGGAGAACAATATGGATGAAATCAAATTGACGAAACTGCCTAAGATTGCCGTCTACTCCCCGAAAAACAAGTTGCCTTGGGACGATGCCGTCACCTTGGTTCTCACTTACGCCGAAATTCCGTACACGGTAGTTTACGATACGGAAGTACTGAACGGCGAGCTCCCCAAGTACGATTGGTTGCACCTTCACCACGAGGACTTTACGGGACAGTTCGGCAAGTTTTGGGGCTCCTATCGTAACGCCCAATGGTACAAGGAAGACGTCGCCGAGCAGCAGGCAACTGCCGAACAGCAGGGTTATACGAAAGTTTCTCAAATGAAATTGGCCGTCGCAAAAGGAATCCGTGATTTCGTCGCGGGCGGCGGTTATCTGTTCGCAATGTGCTCCGGCCCGGATAGCTTCGATGTGGCCCTCGCAGCCGAAGGCGTTGATATTTGCGATGTTATGTTTGACGGTGATCCGATGGACCCCCAAGCTCAACAAAAGTTGGACTACTCGAAAACCTTCGCTTTCACAGATTTTCACATCGTTACCAATCCTTATCAGTACGAAATTGCTGACATTGACGTGAAACCTTCCGGTTCAAGAAAGAACAACGATTTCTTTACACTTTTTGAGTTTTCTGCCAAATGGGACCCCGTTCCGACGATGCTGTGTCAGAATCACACGAATGTTGTTCCCGGTTTTATGGGGCAAACGACAGCTTTTTGCAAGGATAAAATCAAACCGTCCGTTCTCATTATGGGTGAAACCGGCGTCTTTAACGAGGCTCGTTACATCCACGGCGAATACGGAAAAGGCACCTGGACCTTCTACTCCGGCCACGATCCGGAAGACTATCAGCATTTCGTCGGCGACCCGCCAACCGATTTGGACCTTTTCCCCAACTCGCCCGGCTATCGTCTGATTCTCAATAACGTTCTTTTCCCAGCGGCTAAAAAACAGGTCCGTAAAACTTAATCCTGTCATTTTGGCAGTGAAAAATAGCCATTTATGAAACATTTATCTCTGTCAGGGGAAGTCGCAACCGATTTCTCCACACGCATTCGTTATGCGACCGATGCTTCCGTGTATCGGGAGATGCCCTTAGGGGTTGTATTCCCAAAAACGATTGACGATATCGTCACGGTGTTGCATTATGCTGCCGATAATCATATTTCTGTTATTCCGCGTGCCGCCGGTACATCGTTGGCTGGGCAGGTTGTGGGAAACGGGCTCGTGATGGACATTACGCGCTATTTCAACCACATTTTGGAAATCAATACAGAGGAAGGGTATGCTATCGTTGAGCCCGGCGTTGTCCGCGACGAACTCAATCTGGAATTGGCTAAATACGGACTTTTCTTTGCTCCCGAGACTGCCACTTCCAACCGGTGCTGCGTGGGTGGTATGGCCGGAAATAACTCTTGCGGGGCCAACTCGCTCATCTATGGCAGTACACGTCAGCACGTTATCGCAATGGAAACCGTCCTGAGCGATGGCTCCGTCTGCACTTTTGAACCGGTGGATTTTGACACTTTTAAAGAGAAATGCACGCTTGATAATCTTGAAGGAAAGATTTATAAATCTGTATTTAACTTGTTGAAAGACAAGGAAACACAACAGCAAATCGTTGACGGATTCCCAGATAAGTCGCTGAAACGCCGGAGTATGGGCTACGCGGTTGATGAACTGATTGACGCTGGGCCGTTTTCAAGCAATTCGGAAAATCCTTTCAACTTTTGTACGCTGTTGGTGGGCTCGGAAGGAACCTTGGCCGTCACTACGAAGCTGAAACTGAAACTGTCTCCTCTGCCGCCCCGATACAAGGCCTTGCTGAGTGTGGAAACGCACACGATGGAAGAAGCGCTCCAAGCCAATTTGGTGGCGCTACGCTTTCACCCGACTGCGGTGGAACTCATTGACGACCTGATTCTTAATCTCGCTAAGCAGAATATCACGCAGGAACGTAACCGCAGCTTTATTCAAGGTGAACCGAAGGCCATCATCGTTGTGGAGGTGTCTGAAAACTCGCAAGAGGAGGTTTCTGAAAAGATAGTGAGAATTACTAATGAGTTGAAAAACTGTCAGTTGGGTTATTCTTATACTAAAATCTGCGGTGACGAAATGCAGAAGGTCTGGGGGCTTCGTAAGGCGGGATTGGGTATTATGTCCAATGCCAAAGGTGATTCGAAGCCCGTCACAGTGGTTGAAGATATTGCGGTTGCTCCCGAAAAATACGTCGATTATTTCCACGAATTTGAGGCACTTTTGGCTAAATATGGACTTAGATGCGCCTATTATGCTCACATTTCAACCGGTGAACTGCATAACAAGCCCCTGTTTAACCTGAAAAAGAAGGATGAAGTTGAGAAATTCCGTGCATTTGCTACGGAAGCGGCCCAACTTGTAAAGAAATATGGTGGCTCTTTGAGTGGTGAACACGGCGACGGACGTCTTCGCGGTGAATTTCTTCCTTTGATGGTTGGTGATTTTAACTATCAATTATTCAAGAAGATAAAGAATATTTTCGACCCTTCTGGAATTTTGAATATAGGTAAAATCGTTGATACGCCACCGATGAACACGTCGCTTCGTTATTCCGATAATGAAGGATGTGATGCCAAGTACGAACTTAAAACAATGTTTGATTTTTCAGACACGGACGGTATTCTCCGTGCAATCGAAAAGTGCAATGGTTCAGGTGATTGTAAGAAATCGGCTCGTTTCAAAGGGGCAATGTGTCCTTCTTATCAGGCAGCGCACGATGAAAAGAACGCGACACGCGCTCGTGCTAACCTCCTTCGTGAATTTCTTACCCACTCCACAAAAAGCAATCCGTTTGACCACAAGGAGTTAGCTGATGCCTTAGACCTGTGTCTCGCTTGCAAGGCCTGTAAGTCCGAGTGTCCCTCCAATGTCGATATGACGAAAATCCGTGCGGAGTTTTTGTACCAGTACTATCGCCAGCATCCTGTTCCTTTCCGCTCTTGGATAATTGCCAACTATCCGATATTCAATGAGATGGGAATGTTTTTTCCGCGTCTGTTTAACTTTTTCTGTACCAATCCATTCTTTTCTACGATGGCAAAAAAAGTCCTGGGTTTCTCCACATCTCGCTCTTTGCCGACCATTTCCACGATTTCATTAAAAAAATGGGCAAAGAAAAACCTTCGTTCGTTGAAAAACCCTGTCAAGACCGTCTACTTTTTTAATGATGAATTTACCAATACACAGGATGCTGCCATCGGAATCAAAGCATTGGCGCTACTGCAACGCCTGAACTATCAGGTAATTATGGTGGATCATTCTTTCTCCGGACGAACCTACTTGTCAAAAGGCCGTCTGAAAAAGGCGAAACAAATAGCCGAAGCCAACGTTTCCATCTTTTCAAAAATCGTTTCCGAAGAGACTCCTCTCATTGGCTTGGAACCGTCTGCAATTCTTTCATTTAGAGATGAATACAAATATTTAGTGAAGGACGAATTGAAAAAGAAGGCACAAGAATTAGCCAACCATTGCTTCCTGATTGATGAATTTATAGCCGCTGAATTCACGAAAGGCAATATTCGGAAAGAGCTGTTTACGAAAGAATCCCGCCACATCATTTTCCATTCTCACTGTTATCAGAAAGCACTTTCTAACCCGCAAAAAAGTACGGAAATGATGCAAATCCCTGAAAATTATTCTGTTAATGAATTGAAAGATGGCTGTTGCGGAATGGCCGGGGCTTATGGTTTTGAAAAAGATCATTACGATTTTTCCATCAAAGTTGCGGAGGTAAGTCTCATTCCTGCAATCACTTCTCGTGAAAATGAAGATTTAGTGGCCGCTACGGGTACAAGTTGTCGTCATCAAATTTTAGACACGACCGGCGTTCACGCCTTGCATCCCGTCGAAATTTTGTACGACGCGCTATTGCCCGACTAAACATTTTCGCCACATATTTGTTTTAATTTAAACTTAAAACAATTTTATTATGAAAACATCAAATCTTTTGGCTTTATTGGGTGGCATTGCTGTCGGCGTAATTTTAGGAATGCTCTTTTCTCCGGACAGCGGGAAAAACAATCGTGCAAAAATCAATGATTACCTTCGTAGCAAGGGAATCAACCTTTCGTCTGAAGAACTGGACCAGTTCATTGAAAAGATGAAAGCACACTTTGGGTCTTCACATTCTTCGTCCGAAGCGTGTGAAAATGTGGATAATCAATAATTTATAAAAAAATGGCAGATTATTACCAAGAAAATGATGACGCATACAAATCTTTGGCTAAAAAAGTCAAAGATTATGCCGATTTACGTATTCAACTTGCAAAATTGCAGATTGTAGAAAAGGTGTCGCAGATTCTTTCCCTATTAGTGGTCATCATTGCAAGCAGCATCTTGTTGATGGGAGCGTTTCTCTACCTCTCGATGATGTTCGTCGTTTGGCTCCAAACGGTTACCGGAAGTTATGCGTGGGGCTTTCTCTGCGTGGCGCTTTTCTTCGTTTTCCTGTTCTTCCTCTTTGTGATTTTCAGGAAAAAACTCATTATCAATCCGATAATCAGAAAAATGAGCGCAATTATGTTTAAAGAACCGGAAGAAGAGGAGGTGGATAATGAAGAATAATCGACTTTCCCGTTATGCTCTTTTGGGCAATTTAAAGGATATTGAACGTGAGAAATCTCTTCTAAAGAAGAAGATTCATCGTCAAGAGGAAAAAATCGAGACCAATTGGAACGAGATTTACGAGTTTTGGGATTTTGTCCCGAAACTGCTAAAATCCGCGACCACTTTTGCCAAAAAGATTCCTTCCGGTTTCAAAATCGTTTCTACACTGTTTGACTTATTCATAAAAAAATAATAATGAACGGAGATCCAAGACTTTACGAGCTGTTAGATCAACTTTCCATCGAGTTTGAATACATTGAGCATCCCGAGGCTCCAACCATCGAAATCGCTAAGAAATATTGGGCCGGCCACGACGCCCAGCATTGCAAGAATCTTTTCTTTAGAAACCACAAAGGCAATCAGCACTACTTGGTTTTACTGAATTGTGACAGTATGATGGATATTCACGACATTGAAAAGCGTTTGCACCAGGGAAAATTGAGTTTTGCGTCGGAGCAACGGTTGGACAAATACTTGGGTGTCAAGCCAGGTTCTGTTACGCCGTTCGCTTTAATCAATGATACAGAACATCACGTCATTGTATTCATTGACAGTACGTTACAGAATGCCGAACGTGTCAGTTTTCATCCTTGCATCAATACGGCTTCATTGATGATAAAAAAAGACGATTTGCTGAAATTCCTTGACTATTGTGGCAATCGTTATGAGTGGATGGATGTGATTGCAGATTAGACTAAAGGTCCAAATATTTTTGATAAAGTACTTGCAGATAGGCCTTTGCCTTCATCAGTTCCTTTTCGTAAAGTTCGTTATCTTTGAACGTGCTCCGGTAGGTTTTCTGTTCGGAAGCATCATAGCCAAACGCTCCGTCCGGCGTAATCCAGCCAATCCCTTGATTGCTGGGATATATGGCAAATTGCGGCGTATAAGGATTGAAAATATTGTTGCTCCATTCAAATCCTTTTGGATCAATTTCCATTTGTAACAAAAGGGTTAAAGGAAGATCCAGGTAGCTGCACAATTTGTCAATGCTTTTCCCTCGGTATTCTTCTTTTAAAGCGCCACCCGTCCAAAGCATTGGAATATGCTGATAACCAGCATCATAATAATCCCATAGCTTATACGTCCGGTGGCTGTGGTCGGCAACCAAGATAAACAGGGTATTCTCGTACCAACCCTCTTTTTGGGCTTTGGCAAAGTATTGTCCTAAACACCAGTCCGTATATTTTGCGGAGTTGAGATAAGGGACCTCTTCCATATCACCGGTGAAAGGCTCGGTGCGCGACGGAACATCGTAAGGGGAATGGGTGCTTGCCGTAAAAAGGATGGAAAAGAAAGGCGCTGTACTTTTTCGGGTTTGTTCCAAATGATAGTCAAACGAAACTTCATCGTAAATGGAAAGTTTTCCGTGGGCGGAGTTTTTAGGAAATGCCTCTTCGTCAATAAGTTGATCGAAGCCCATAGCCATTAAGTAAGCGCGGAGATTCCCGTAAGTCAAGTCACCGCCAAACTGAAAAGAAGTCTGGTACTTGTTCTTTTTCAACGAGTTAGCGATACTGGCGAGTTTCCCGTACTTTTCGAAATTGTCGGTAATGGTAACCACGGGCACTGGGGGAAAGCCGCTGACGATGGAGGAAATTCCCTCTTGGGAACGATGTCCCGCCGCATAAATCTGGGTAAACAGAAGTCCCTCTTTTTCAAGTTGTTTGAAATTTGGAGTGACGCCAGGAACACCGCCAAGACTTTCAATCAAATCGGCGGACCAACTTTCCAGTAAAATGATGACGATATTGGGCCGTTCATTTTTTAAAACCTTGATACAAGTGTCTTTGGGACAGACAAATTGGCTTTTAACGAGTTCTGTTGCTTCCTGCATCGGCATAGAAACGAATGGATTTCCATCGCTTGAATTTCCGAAACGGATGGTACTTTTAATAAGGTTCCATTGCGTATTGACGGCAGCGTCGTTAAGTACTTGATATTTTGAAAAATAGGCACTGCTTTGTGATATGGGAATCCCTGAAATTCGCCCACGAATCCCGACAAAATCGAGTGGGAGCAGAAAAACGATGAAAAGGAAGGGAAGCCACCGTTTGTTTTCCAAACGAGAAATGGTGGGTTGACTGAACCACCGCCAGTACAAATAATAATATAGAATACAGAGCCCGATACCGCCGACTGTTCCTGCCGTCAGTTGAATCCACGTTGCTGTACGCAGTACTTCCACGGGATTGCTCAGGTATGCCCAAATTTTGTAATTGAGTTTGGTGTCCCACTCTTTGTAAAGAAAAATATTCCCTAAAGCAGTGAAAACGAGAAAGATAATTAAGACAAGAGTATATCCGTCAAGGATTTTTTGAAACCATTTTCCTTTCCATACCAATTGCAAAGTGAGTAAAATGAGCGGAATGGCTGCCATATAGCACGCCGTGGACAGATCCAAATGGAAGGCGTGATAGAATGTGGCTATTATGTCAGCAAACGTGCCGTCGAAGGTACGCGTTGCGTTGGTTACTAAAAAAGCCGCACGCTCCAAGGCAAACGCGGCTATTAGAAACAGGTAATATTTGCCAATTCGTGTGGCGTAGGCAATGAATGAATTTTTCAAATGCTTCTCTTTTAGTCGGATAGACGGGTGAATTCTTTGTTTTCAGGAATAGGGTAGGAGTGACCTTTGTATTCGATGGCAAAACGAGTCCCATCCCACGAAATCACGATATTTTGAATTTCAAACCCCTTGATTTTCAGTAAACTACCATTTCTTTGGTAGGAATAGCGGTTCTTAACGGGTTCGCTCCATTGTTCCACTTCAAAATAATCGTATTCGGGACGCACATTGTAACCTTCGCCAACGTTTTGAACTTTCAGGCGGCGATTGGCAATCCATTTGGCTTTGATGGCGGAGTGAGGAACGTCATTTTCCTCTTCGTCCATCTGAAACTCTTGAGCATCTGCCACGTTCTCATCTGTAAAATCCATCAAATCAGAACTATCTGCCGTCGATAGCTCTTTTTCACTGGAAGATGATTTTTCTTTGCTGTCACCTCCGTGGAAGTAGTTGTTTTTTTCTACAATCTGAACGATGGTGTCGGAAGAGCTCTCTGTAGTGGCGTTCTGGTGCCGCAATGATTCTATAAATGCGTATTTGTCAATGAAATAGAATGTGATTGCGATGGCAATCCCGAGGAAAAGCCCGACGGACAAACCTAACCAGAAACGTCCTTTATGTGCCAAATGTTTTCCTTCTTCCATATCAATAGTTGATTTCATAATCGATGGCGGAAGCGGTACGAAGGACGGAAGGATCTACTTCATCGCGGATGTGATTCTCAATCCGGACGACGTCGCCATTGTCATTGTAGGCGTAGGTTGAATACGAAAGGATGACTTTTTCTTTGTCGAACTGGCTGATTTTTACACAGTTGGTTCCTTCGTAAACGTATTGCGTAAGCCGGAAGATATCTAAGTTTTCTTCTTCCATTTCAATCACATTTCCATTGTCATCATAACGATAGTACGCCTTGGCGATGAGTTTCCCGTCATAATTGTACATCAGTTCTTTGGTTTTTCTTCCATTTTCATCGTACTCATAGACGAAAGTGCGTCTGTCGTGTTGCTGTGGCTCATCAACTTGCCGTTTGACAAGCAGGTTGCTTTGCGAATACTCTTCCGCTGTTTTGTACAGGACATTCCCGTCCTCATCAAATTCGGTCGTCAAGACGGGATGGCCGGCGTCATCGTATTCGTATGATTTTTCGGTGAAAGAGAAATCGTCTTCATCGTAAGAATCCTCGCGAATGACGCGACCGTTTTCTCTAACATAAACGGTCGCGTATTCGGGGGAACCTTCTCCATAGTAGCACCCTTTGCGAGCAATTTCGTTGTTTTCATCGTAGTAGAAGACGTTCTTTTGGCACAATTCTCCAAATTCGTCGAATTGTGAGGACTCAACCGCTCTTCCTGCTTCATCGTAGGAAGTTTCTACTTTCGATTCTACAGCTCCTTCTGCGTTGAAATGCGTTTCTTGCAGAATATTACCATCCTGATTATAAGTGATTTCCGCTTCAAGGTACTTTTCTTCCTTGATGTCGTTTTCGCCGTAACCGGAACGCAGATAATTGGTGTTCGTGACGCGCACGAACTTTGGTGCTACTTTTCCCATTGTCTTATTCTATAAATGGATGATTAGAGTGTCGGGCCAGCAGAAACGAGTGCCTTTCCTTTTTCCGTATCAGAGAAGTTGTCAAAATTCTTGATAAAGAAGGAGGCCAATTGGTCTGCACTTGCTTTGTAAGCGGCTTTGTCGGCCCAAGCGTTTTCAGGATTCAACAAGTTGTCGTCCAATCCGTTAATGTGTTTAGGAACGGCGAGGTTGAACGGTTTAACGATGGTGGTTTCGCAATCAACGAGCTCGTTGTTGAGAATAGCGGAAATAATGGTACGGGTATCTTTCAGCGAGAATCTGTTGCCGACTCCGTAGCCGCCGCCAGTCCAGCCAGTGTTAACGAGGTAAGCGGTTGCGTTGTGTTCGGTGAGTTTCTTTGCTAATTCTTCTGCGTATTTTGTCGGATGAAGGAGCAAAAATGCGGCGCCGAAGCAGGATGAGAAAGTGGGTTGTGGTGTTACGATTCCACGTTCTGTACCAGCGAGTTTGGCGGTGTAGCCACTCAGGAAATAGTACATCGTTTGTTCTTTGTTTAAAACGGAAACGGGAGGAAGAACACCGAAAGCATCTGCGGAAAGGAAGATGACTTTGCTCGGGTGCGTGCCGCGAGAAACGGGTTTTACAATATTGTTAATGTGGTAGATAGGGTAGGAGACGCGGGTGTTTTCTGTCTTGGCGGCGGAATCGAAATCGATATTGCCTTCGGCGTCGATGACGAGATTTTCAAGGAGTGCGTCACGTTTAATGGCATTGTAGATGTCGGGTTCTTTTTCGGCACTGAGGTTGATACACTTGGCGTAGCAGCCGCCTTCAAAGTTGAAGACTCCGTTATCGTCCCAGCCGTGTTCGTCATCGCCGATCAGAAGTCTCTTGGGATCGGTGGAAAGGGTGGTCTTGCCGGTTCCGGAAAGGCCGAAGAAGATGGCGGTGTTCTCACCGTTCATATCGGTATTGGCGGAGCAGTGCAT